>NZ_JBSGQV010000005.1:166641-312264 GCF_053606025.1 Streptomyces sp. NPDC055254
GCGCGTCATCGGCACCGCGGGCGCGGGGGCGGCGCCCCGATGGGGCGCCGCCCCCCGCACTCAGGAGGTGGAGGTCCCGCCCCGGGCGGCCCTGGGGACCGCCCGGCCGGCGGCGCGCCCGGTCACACGCTCGCCGGGACGTGCCGGTTGGCCGGGCGGGGCAGTCCGTAGTTCTCGCGCAGGGTGCGGCCCTCGTACTCGGTGCGGAACAGCCCGCGCCGCTGGAGGATCGGCACCACCTGGTCGACGAAGTCGGTCAGGCCGGTCGGCAGGACCGGCGCCATGATGTTGAAGCCGTCGGCGGCTCCCCGGGTGAACCACTCCTCCAGCTGGTCGGCGATCTGCTCGGGGGTACCGGCAAAGACCCGGTGGCCCCGGCCGGCCCCGAGGCGGGCGATCAGCTCGCGCAGGGTGAGCCCGTCGCGGCGGGCCAGCTCGGCCACGAGCGTGAAACGGCTCTTGTTGCCGTTGATGTCCCGCTCCTGCGGGAGCTCGGGCAGCGGACCGTCGAGGGGCAGCCCGCTCAGGTCGACGCCGAGCATGCCGGAGAGCTGCGCGAGGCCGTACTCCGGCACCTGGAGGTCCGTGAGCTGCTGCTCCAAGGCCTTCGCCTCGGCCTCGGTGGACCCGATGACGGGGGCGATGCCCGGCAGTACGAGCAGGTCGCCCTCAGCCCTGCCGTACGCGCCGAGCCGGGACTTGAGGTCCTTGTAGAAGGCCTGGCCGTCGGCGAGGGTCTGCTGGGCGGTGAACACGGCCTCGGCGTACTGGGCGGCGAACTCCTTGCCGTCCTCGGAGGAACCGGCCTGCACGAGCAGCGGGTGCCCCTGCGGGGAGCGCGGCACGTTGAGCGGGCCGGCGACGCCGAAGTACTCGCCGCGGTGGGCGGCCGGGTGGAGCTTGTCGGTGTCCGCGTAGACCCCGCGCTCCTTGTCCAGGACGATCGCGTCGTCCTCCCAGCTGTCCCACAGCTTGGTGGCGACGTCCAGGAACTCGCGGGCGCGGTCGTAGCGCAGGCGGTGTTCCAGGTGCTCCTCCTGGTTGAAGTTGCGGGCCTCGTCGAGGGTGCCGGAGGTGACGATGTTCCAGCCGGCCCGGCCGCCGCTGATGTGGTCGAGGGAGGCGAACTTCCGGGCCGTGTGGAAGGGCTCGTTGAAGGTGGTCGAGACGGTGGCGATGAGCCCGATGTGCTCCGTGACGGCGGCGATGGCCGAGAGCAGGGTGAGCGGCTCGAAGCCGCCGAGGGCGTTGTGGCGGGCCTTGCCCCAGAGGGCGAGCCCGTCGGCGAAGAAGATGGAGTCGAGTCGCCCGCGTTCGGCGGTGCGGGCCAGCTCCTGGAAGTACCGCAGGTCGGTGACGCGTTCGGGGGTGCTGTCCGGGTGGCGCCAGGCGGCGTCGTGGTGCCCGGCGTTCATCAGGAAGGCGTTGAGGTGGAGGGTGCGGGGGGCGGTCATGTCTGTTCCTCGGGGTGTCGTACGGTGCGGGGCGCGGCGGGGCGCGGCGGCGGACGGGGGCCTCAGGCCGGTACGCGCCAGACGCTGAGGCGGCGCTCCACGCCGACCAGCAGCTGGTTGAAGGCCACGCCGATGGCGGAGATCGTGACGATGCCCGCGTACATCTCGGGGATCGCGAAGTTGAACTGCGAGGCGTTGATCAGGTAGCCGAGGCCCGCCTTGGCGCCGATCATCTCGGCGGCCACCAGGACGAGGATGGAGACGGCCCCGGCGAGGCGGATGCCCGTGAAGATGGTCGGCACGGAAGAAGGCAGGATCACCTTCTGGAAGAGCCTCGGGGTGGAGAGGTCCATGGAGCGGGCCAGTTTGACGAGGGTGGGGTCGGCGTTGCTGACGGCGCTGATGGTGTTCAGCAGGACCGGCCACACGCAGGCGTAGACGACGATCGACACCTTCGAGGTCTCGCCGATGCCGAGCAGCAGCACGAAGACCGGCAGCAGCGCGAGGGCCGCGGTGTTGCGGAACACCTCCAGCAGCGGGCCGAGCAGCGCCGCCACCGGGCGGTACCAGCCGATGAGCAGGCCGAGCGGGACGGCGACGGCGACGGCGATCCCGAAGCCGCCGAAGGAGCGGACGAGGCTGGCGCGGGCGTGCTGGCCCAACTGGCCGTTGCCCAGCAGCTCCCACCAGGCGACGGCGACGTCGCTGAACGGCGGCAGGAAGGTGGCGTCGACCAGGCCCAGCCGCGGTGCGGTCTCCCAGAGGGCGAGGAGGGCGAGGACGGCCGCCGAGTGCAGGGCGGTGGCGCGCAGGGCGCCGAGCACCTTGGCGGCGGGCCCGGCGGGCCCGGCGGTGCCGGCGGGGCGCGGGGCCGGACGGCCCGTCCGCCCGCCCGCCGGGGCGGCCGGGGCTGCGGAGTTCACCGGAGCCTCAGCGGTCGCAGAGCCCGCCGAGGCCGCGGAGTCCGCCGGGGCGGCCGGGGGGCGGGACGCGTCGCGGTCCTTCGTGCCCGGGGTCGCGGGGGCGGGCGCGGGTGTGGTGTCGGTGGTCATACGGTGGCCTCCTCCTTCTCCAGTTGCTGGGCGCGGGCCACCTCGTCGTGGAGCAGGGTCCAGATCTCGTGGCGGTAGCGGGCGAACTCCGGGCTGGAGCGCAGGTCCTCGCCCTGGAAGCCGGTGCCCCGATCGCCGAAGGAGACCGGGACCACCTCCTTGACCCGCCCCGGGCGGGAGGTCATGACGGCGACCTTCTGCCCGAGGTAGACGGCTTCCTCGATGCCGTGCGTGATGAAGACGACGGTCTTGCCGGTGCTCTGCCAGATGCGGCGCAGCTCGTCCTGGAGGGACTCGCGGGTCTGCGCGTCGAGCGCCGCGAACGGCTCGTCCATGAGCAGTACGTCCGGGTCGTACGCCAGAGACCGCGCGATGGCGACCCGCTGGCGCATGCCCCCGGAGAGCTCGTGCGGGTGCCGGTCCTCGAAGCCGGTCAGGCCGACGAGGTCCAGGAACTCCCGCGCCCGCCCGGCGCGCTGCCGCCTGGGCACGCCCGTCGCCTCCAGGCCGAACTCCACGTTGCCGAGGGCGGTCCGCCACGGCAGCAGCGCGTACTGCTGGAAGACGATGCCCCGGTCCAGCCCGGGCCCGGTGACCGGTTTGCCGTCGAGCAGGATGCGCCCCGAGGTCGGCCGGGTCAGGCCGCCGAGGAGGTCGAGGAGGGTGGACTTGCCGCAGCCGCTGGGACCCACCACGACCACGAACTCGCCCGATCCGATCTCCAGGTCGATGCGGTCGAGAGCGGTGAACTGCTCCTTGTTCTTGCGGTCCTTCGTCGGAAAGGTCTTGGTCACCGCGTCGAACACGATCTTCGCCATGCCGGTCAGCCCTTCCCGTGCCGGTTGAACTCGTTGGTGTAGAGGTCGGCGGCCTTGAGCTGCCCCTGCTTGATCTCGCCGCGCTCGCCGAGCCAGTCGAGCCAGAGCTGGAACTCCTTGTCCGATATCCGGCCGCCCGGCTCGGACACCCCGTAGGAGTGCCAGTACTGGAGGGTGGCGGTGTCCTCGTTGCGTCCGCGCTTCTTGACGATCTCCGTCATCCGGGCGACGACCTGTTCGCGCGGGGTGGCGCGGGACCAGTCGACGGCCTTGGCCACTCCGGTCACGAAGGTGCGCACGGTGTCCGGGTTCTGCTTGATGAAGCGGTCGGTCATCACGTACGTGCCGGCGCTGAACGGCCCGAGGAGTTCCACGTCGGTGTACAGCGGGCGGATGCCCCCGGTCGCGAGGGCCTTGTCGCGCAGGACGCCGGTGAGCACGCCCACCTCGATCTGCTTCTGGCGCAGCGCCTGCTCGATGTTGACCGGAGGTACCACGAGGGGCTCGACCTTGCCGGCCTCCGCCTTGGAGAGGCCGTTGCGGCTGAGATAGAGGTCGAGGAGGGCCTGGTAGTGGGCGCCCAGGGTGTTCATGCCGACCTTCTTGCCGATCAGGTCCCGGGCGGTCCGGATCGGGCTGTCCTCCAGGACGTAGTAGCCGCCGTAGGAGTGCTGGTCGGAGCCGTAGGAGGAGATGACCGCCTTGATCGGGGCCTTGCTGGAGGCGAGCTTGATGACCGCGCCGTTGAAGGCGCTGCCGAAGTGGGTCTGGCCGGTGGCGGCGGATTGGATGTCCTGCGGTCCGCTGATCGTGTTGCCGACCCACTCCAGGCTGACGTCGCCGAAGTAGCCGAGGTCGGCGGCCAGTTCGGGCAGGGTGACCGCGCCGACCGCCCCCTGGTACTTGAGCGTCTTGACCTGCGGGCCGGAGCCGCCGTTGGCGGTGGCCGTGCCGCAGCTCACCGCGGCCGCCGAGATGCCGAGCAGGGCGAGGAACTGGCGTCGGGAGGTGGTGGTCGAGGTGAGGGCTGCGGGCATGACGGGTCCTTGTCGGTGCGGGTCGCGTGGTGGAGGGGTAGGCGCTACGGGGTGGCGGTGAGCGTGGTGGCGGCGGTGCGGGCTCTGTCGGGGCGCAGGGCCTCGGCGAACTCGTCGACGGCCTGGAACAGGTCCAGCTCCGCCTCGGGCCGCAGGCGGTCCGGGCCCGCGCCGCGCTCGACGGAGGAGTCGAGGACGAAGCGGCCGGCGGTGACGTGCCGGGCGCCGAGCGCGGTGAGGACCGGGCGCAGGGCGTAGTCGATGGTCAGGACGTGGGCGAGGCTGCCGCCGGTGGCGAGCGGGAGAACCGTTTTGCCGACCAGGCCGTCCTGCGGCAGCAGGTCGAGGAAGGCCTTGAGCAGGCCCGTGTACGAGGCCTTGTAGACGGGGGTCGCGATGATCAGGCCGTCGGCCTCGGCGACCGCTTCGAGCGCCCTGCGGATCTCCGGCTCGCCCCGGCGGGCGGCGAGCAGGTCGGCGGCGGGCAGCTCGCGCACGGCCAGGTGCGCGGTCTCGAAGCCGGCGTGGGACAGCCTGCGCAGCACGTGGTCGGCGACGACGGCGGTCCGGGAGTTGACGGAGGGGCTGCCGGTGAGGGCGAGCAGCTGGGGCACGGGGGCTCCTTGGAGGTCGTACGGGTGGCAGGGGCGCGCGCGGCGGGACGTCAGGCGGCGAAGGCCGGGGCGGGATCGGCGGTGGAGGCGCCGGAGGGGATCCCGAAGGACGGGTCGGGCACGGCCTCGGGGCTGATCAGCAGGGAGGGCCGGCCGTCGGGGCCCACCGGGACGTCGCCGTCGACGGTGACGCGGCGCAGGGTGCGCTCGTGCTCGTCGGAGTCGTCCACGCCGTAGTGCTGGGTGGCGCGGTTGTCCCAGATCGCGACGTCGCCGGTCCGCCACTGCCAGCGCACGGTGTTCTCGGGGCTCTCGATGTGGGCCTGGAAGAGGTCCAGGAGGGCGCGCGAGTCGCGGCCGGTGAGGCCGCTGATCCGCTGGACGAAGTTGCCGAGCAGCAGGGCGCGTTCGCCGGTCTCCGGGTGGACGCGGACCACCGGGTGGTCGGTGAGGAAGGTGGTGGAGGTGAACACCTCGCGGTACTGGGCGAGGGCCTCGGGAAGGGCGTCGGGGCGCAGGGCCGCGTAGTCGTACTCGTTGGAGTGGACGGCACGCAGCCCGTCGGCGAGGGCGCGCAGCGGCTCGGGCAGGTGGGTGTAGGCGGTGGCGGTGTTGGCCCACAGGGTGTCGCCGCCGTACGGCGGGATGGTGACGGCGCGCAGGATGGAGAAGGCGGGGTGGGCGGGGACGAAGGTGACGTCGGTGTGCCACTGGTTGGCGCGGGCGCCGTGGTGGGAGTCGATGCCGAGGGCGTAGCGGCCGTCGGCGGACGGCACGGTGGGGTGTGCGACGGGCGTGCCGAGCAGCCGGGCGAAGGCCTCGTGGGAGGTCTCGTCGAGGTGGTCCTGGCCCCGGAAGAAGACGACCTTGTGGGCGAGCAGGGCGGCCCGGATCTCACCGACGGTGGCGTCGGTCAGGTCTGCGCCGAGGCGGACGCCGCCGATCTCGGCGCCGATCCGGCCGCCGATCCTGGTGACGGTGACGGTGGCGGTCGTGGTTGCGGTGGCCATGAGGACTCCCTGTTTCGAAGGGCGCGGACGAGTTTTTTCCGCAGCGGAAGAAATGGAGGTACGCAGATCCGGGCGAGGCGTGACGCGGTACGAGGACGAGGCGCCGGCAGCGGTACGGGACGCCCGGGGCGGGCAGCGGGTGCGGCCGGTCGCGGAGCCCGCACGGGAAGCCGTACGGACGGGGCGGCCTGCGGGCGCGGGCTCCGCCGGGCGGCGGGCGGGACGACCCGCCGGCGGGTGGCGCGAGGACGCGGGGGTACCGGGCCCGGGCGCGGTGCGGCGGAGCTCAGGCTCGGCGGCGCGGGGCCGGACAGCGGCCCGGACACTCGCCCGGCGCGGTACAGGGGCCGGGGGTGAGGAGCCGCGGGACGAGGACTTCGGTCGCGGACATGTCCCGGAGCCTGTCAGCGGCCCCGCCACCGGTCAACCCCCGTCGCGCGGCCCCGGAACGACCCCGCACCGGGCTCGGTGCGGGGCCGTCCCATCGGGCGCGACCTGGGCTTTCACGGGGTCCGGGGCAGCGCGCCACCCCCCGCCCGACGGCCGGAAAGCGTGGCCGGATTTCATGCCCCCGCAACGCGCCCGCCACGCGCCGTCACGCGGACGCCCCGATCGTCCGCCCGGGGTGAGCCGGGGGCGCGGGCGGACGTGGTCCGGCGTCGTTCCGGGTCGGTACGCTGAGCGGGCTTTCGAGCTCGTTCACGCATGTGCGGACCGCGGAATCCGGTGCGCGGCAGGCTCATGGCCTCGGCCGCCGCCCTCCTCGCCGCGACCCGCGCGCCCTCCTCCCGGATGCCGCGGACGGCCGGACCGGGCTCCCGCACACCCCGCCCCACCCCGTGATCGGGCCACCGCGCCCCGAGGAGACCGTGTGACGCGTATGGCCGGCGACAGTCGGGCGGCGGCCAATGCCGCCACCGTGCTGCGGACGGTGCTGGAGCACGGGCCGGTCGCGCGCGGCGCGATCTCGCGGCTGTGCGGGCTCAGCCCCGCGGCCGTGTCCCGGCAGACCACCGGGCTGCTCCGGCGCGGGCTCCTGCGGGAGCTGCCCGGCCCCGGCGGCGGGGTGGGGCGGCCGAGCATCCCGCTGGACCTGCACACCGGCGCCGTCGGGGGGCCCGTCGCGGCGGGGCTGCACATCGGAGTGCCCCTCTCCACCTTCAGCCTGGTCGACCTGCGCGGCCGGCTCCTGGCGCGGCGGGCGTTCCCCCACCGGGACCCGCGGGCGCCCGGGCTCGCCGCCGACATCGCCCGGGAGCTCGGGGCGTTCCTGCGCGCGTGCGACACCGGCCGGCCGCTCCTCGGCGTCGGGGTGGCGCTGGGCGGCTGGGTCCGCCCCGGCGACGGGACCGTCGTGCGGCACGAGGCCCTGGGCTGGCGCGACCGGCCCCTCGCCGCCGAGGTGGCCGCGAGCCTCGGCGCGCACCACGGCTCGGGCTTCGGCTCCGCTCTCGGCACCGGCCTGGGCGGCACCGGCCTCGGCTCGGGCTCCGGCTCCGACCTCGGCACGGGCCTGGACACCGGCCTCGGCTCGGGCTCCGGCTCCGGCTCCCGCGACGCGCGCCCCGGCCCCGCCCTGCCGTCCGGTGTGCCGTCAGGTTTTGCGGGCGGACCGTCCGGGCGACCCGCCGGCGCACTCCCCGTCTCCGTCGACAACCACGCCCGCGCCGTCGCCCACGCCGAGATCCTGTTCGGCCGCCCGGAGGCCCGTCGCAGCCTCGTGCACCTCTTCATCGGCAACGTCGTCGACGCCGCCTTCGGAATCGAGGGCACCGTGCACCGGGGCCCGGGTGCGGCCGCCGGTGACGTCGCGCACCTCCCGGTGCCCGGATCGACCGCCGCCTGCGCCTGCGGCCGTACCGGCTGCCTCCAGGCGACGGCCTCCGACACGGTGCTCGGCGCGGAGGCCGTCCGCCGGGGGATCGTGCCGGACCCTTCCGTCCACCTGCTCGTGGACGCGGCCGCTACGGGTGATCCGCGCGCGGACCGGCTGCTGCGGGAACGCGCCCGCGCCGTCGGGCGGGCGGCCGCGCTCCTGCTCGACGTCTTCAACCCGGCCGTCATGGTGGTCACCGAGCTGGCCAGCGTGCTCCACGACGGCTACCTGGAGGAGATCCGCGAGGCGGCCGGCGCCCTCGTCCACTCCGGCGGCGGACCGCAGCGGATCGTGAGCCCGTCCGCGGGCCCCGCCGTACTGCCCGGCGCGGCCGCGACGGTACTGCTCGGGCCGCTCTTCCGAGACCCCTCCCATCTCACGTGAGAGGGCGAGATCACATCCAGTGGTTATAGGCGTGCTCAGGGGCATCCCCCTAGCATTCGAGCCATGACGGTCCAGCCTGACGACAGGCTCTCCTTGGCCGCCGAGTTCCCTGACGCGACGCATGAGCAGTGGCAGCGCCTGGTTGAAGGCGTGCTGCGCAAGTCGGGCAAGGAAGTATCCGGCGAGGCAGCGGAAGACGCTCTGTCCACGAAGCTCCAGGACGGGCTCACCACCCGCCCGCTGTACACCGCGCCCGAGGAGGCCGCCGACACCGGCTTCCCCGGCTTCGCCCCCTTCGTCCGCGGAGGCAGGGCCGAGGGGAACGCCGCCGACGGCTGGGACGTGCGCCAGCGGCACCTCGGCAGCGATCCCGTGCGGGTGAACGAGGCCGTCCTCACCGACCTGGAGAACGGGGTCACCTCCCTCTGGCTCACCCTGGGGCGCGAGGGCCTCCCGGTCGAGGCGCTCCCCCGCGCCCTGGACGGGGTCTTCCTCGACCTCGCGCCGGTCTCCATCGAGGCGGGAGCCGAATACGCCGAGGCCGGGCGCGCCTTGCTCCGGCTGTACGGGGAACGCGGGGTGGCCCCCGAAGCCGCCCGGGCCTGCCTGGGCGCCGACCCGCTGGGCCACGAGGCGCGCACGGGTGAGGCGCTGGACCTCGACGGGGCCGCCGAACTGGCCCGCGAGAGCGCCGCCGGCTGGCCCGGGGTGCGCGCCCTGGCCGTGGACGCGCTGCCGTACCACGAGGCCGGCGGCTCGGCCGCCGAGGAGCTGGGACTGTCCCTGGCCACCGGCGTGGCCTACCTGCGCGCCCTCACCGGAGCCGGACTGGGCGTCGAAGCAGCCCTCGGCCAGTTGGAGTTCCGCTACTCCGCCACCGCGGACCAGTTCCTCACCATCGCCAAGCTGCGCGCCGCGCGCCGGCTGTGGGCCCGGGTCGCCGAGGCCTGCGGGGCGCCGGAGGCGGGCGCCCAGCGGCAGCACGTGGTGACCTCGCCCGTGATGATGACCCGCCGCGACCCGTGGGTGAACATGCTGCGCACCACCGTGGCCTGCATGGCGGCGGGCGTGGGCGGCGCCGACTCGGTCACCGTGCTCCCCTTCGACCACGAGCTGGGCCTGCCGGACGCCTTCGCGCGCCGTATCGCCCGCAACACCTCCACCATCCTGCTGGAGGAGTCCCACCTGGCCCGCGTGATCGACCCGGCCGGCGGCTCGTACTACGTCGAGCAGCTCACCACCGAACTCGCCGAGGCCGCCTGGGAGTTCTTCCAGAGCGTGGAGAAGGCCGGCGGCCAGGCCGCCGCGCTGCGCTCCGGCATGGTCGCCGAGCGCCTCGCCGCCACCTGGGCGGAGCGTTCCCGGCAGCTGGCCGCGCGCCGCGAACCGATCACCGGCGTCAGCGAGTTCCCGCTGCTGTCCGAGAAGCCGGTCGTACGCGAGCCCGCGCCCCAGGGGCCCACCGGCGGCCTGCCGCGCGTGCGCCGGGACGAGGCCTACGAGGCCCTGCGCGCCCGCAGCGACGCGCACCTGGCGGCGACCGGGGCCCGGCCGAGGATCTTCCTGGCCGCGCTGGGCCCGGCGGCCGCGCACACCGCGCGGGCCACCTTCGCCTCGAACCTGTTCCAGGCGGGCGGCATCGAGCCCGTGCACGACCCGGTGTCCGTGACCGCGGAGACGGCCGCCGAGGCGTACGCCGCGAGCGGCGCGGACGGCATGGCCGTGCTGTGCTCCAGCGACGGGTTGTACGAGGAGCAGGCCGGGGCGGTGGCCGCGGCCCTGCGCTCGGCGGGCGCCACGACCGTGTACCTCGCGGGCCGGCCCGGCACCGCCGGGGCGGCCGCGGACGCGTACGTCTTCGCCGGCTGCGACGCCGTGTCCGTGCTGTCCTCCGTACTCGACCGGATGGGAGTGGCGTCTTGAGCGGCACCGCGATCCCCGATTTCTCCGAGCTCGCCCTCGGCGGCCGCGGCGCCGCCGGGTCCGAGGACCAGTGGCGGGCGGCGGTCAAGGAGGCCACCGGGACCGCCCCCGGCGACCTGCTGTGGGAGACGCCCGAGGGCATCGGCGTGCAGCCGCTGTACACCGGGCGGGACCTGGAGGGCCTGGACTTCCTGGCGACCTACCCGGGCGTGGCCCCGTACCTGCGCGGCCCGTACCCGACCATGTACGTCAACCAGCCCTGGACGATCCGGCAGTACGCCGGCTTCTCCACGGCCGAGGAGTCCAACGCCTTCTACCGGCGCAACCTCGCGTCCGGCCAGAAGGGCCTGTCGGTGGCCTTCGACCTGCCGACCCACCGGGGCTACGACAGCGACCACCCGCGCGTGACCGGCGACGTCGGCATGGCGGGCGTGGCGATCGACTCGATCTACGACATGCGGCAGCTGTTCGACGGGATCCCGCTGGACAAGATGTCGGTGTCGATGACGATGAACGGCGCGGTGCTGCCGGTCCTCGCGCTGTACATCGTGGCGGCGGAAGAGCAGGGCGTCTCCCCCGACAAGCTCGCCGGGACCATCCAGAACGACATCCTCAAAGAGTTCATGGTCCGCAACACCTACATCTACCCGCCCAAGCCCTCGATGCGGATCATCTCCGACATCTTCTCCTTCACCTCGCAGAAGATGCCCCGGTACAACTCGATCTCCATCTCCGGATACCACATCCAGGAGGCCGGGGCCACGGCCGACCTGGAGCTGGCGTACACCCTTGCCGACGGCGTGGAGTACCTGCGCGCCGGGCAGGCCGTGGGGCTGGACGTGGACGCCTTCGCGCCGCGCCTGTCCTTCTTCTGGGCGATCGGCATGAATTTCTTCATGGAGGTCGCGAAGCTGCGCGCCGCCCGCCTGCTGTGGGCGCGCCTGGTCAAGCAGTTCGACCCGAAGAACGCCAAGTCGCTCTCCCTGCGCACCCATTCGCAGACCTCGGGCTGGTCGCTGACGGCGCAGGACGTCTTCAACAACGTGACGCGCACCTGCGTGGAGGCCATGGCCGCGACGCAGGGGCACACCCAGTCGCTGCACACCAACGCCCTCGACGAGGCCCTCGCCCTGCCGACCGACTTCTCGGCCCGGATCGCCCGCAACACCCAGCTGCTGCTCCAGCAGGAGTCGGGGACCTGCCGGTCGATCGACCCGTGGGGCGGCAGCGCGTACGTGGAGAAGCTCACCTACGACCTCGCCCGGCGCGCCTGGCAGCACATCGAGGAGGTCGAGGCGGCGGGCGGCATGGCGCAGGCCATCGACGCGGGCATCCCGAAGCTGCGCGTGGAGGAGGCCGCGGCCCGTACCCAGGCCCGGATCGACTCCGGCCGGCAGCCGGTGATCGGCGTGAACAAGTACCGCGTGGAGAACGACGAGCGGATCGACGTGCTCAAGGTGGACAACTCCTCGGTGCGCTCCCAGCAGATCGCGAAGCTGCGCCGGCTGCGCGAGGAGCGCGACGAGGCCGTCACCCAGGACGCGCTGCGGGCGCTGACGAACGCGGCCGGACGCGGCGCCGGGCAGGGCATGGAGGGCAACCTGCTCGCCCTGGCGGTGGACGCGGCCCGCGCGAAGGCCACGGTCGGTGAGATCTCGGACGCGTTGGAGCAGGTGTACGGACGGCACGCGAGCCAGATCCGTACGATTTCCGGTGTGTACCGAACCGAAGCAGGCGAGTCCCCGTCCGTGGAGCGCACCCGGGCCCTGGTCGACCGGTTCGAGGAGGCGGAGGGCCGTCGTCCGCGCATCCTGGTCGCCAAGATGGGCCAGGACGGGCACGACCGGGGCCAGAAGGTGATCGCGACCGCCTTCGCCGACCTGGGCTTCGACGTGGACGTCGGCCCGCTGTTCCAGACCCCGGCCGAGGTGGCCCGGCAGGCCGTCGAGGCGGACGTCCACGTGGTGGGCGTGTCGTCGCTGGCGGCCGGCCACCTGACCCTCGTACCGGCGCTGCGCGAGCAGTTGGCGGAGGAGGGCCGCGAGGACATCATGATCGTGGTGGGCGGCGTGATCCCGCCGGCCGACGTCCCGACGCTGCTGGAGATGGGCGCGACGGCGGTGTTCCCCCCGGGCACGGTCATCCCCGACGCCGCCCACGACCTGGTGACGCGGCTGGCCGCGGACCTGGGCCACGAGCTGTAGGCGGGAGACGGACCCGGCATGCCCCCGACGATCGACATCGACGTGTACGCCAAGGGTGTGCTCGACGGGAAGCGCGCGCACATCGCGCGGGCGATCACCCTCGTCGAGTCCACCCGGGCGGACCACCGCGCCCTGGCGCAACGACTGCTGACCCAGCTGCTGCCGCACGCGGGCAACGCCCGGCGGATCGGCATCAGCGGCGTGCCGGGCGTCGGCAAGTCCACCTTCATCGACGCCTTCGGCACCATGCTCACGGGTCTGGGCCACCGGGTGGCGGTGCTGGCGGTGGACCCCTCGTCGAAGCGCACGGGCGGGTCCATCCTCGGTGACAAGACGCGGATGGAACGCCTCGCCGTGGATCCGGCGGCCTTCGTGCGGCCCTCGCCCTCGGCGGGCACCCTCGGGGGTGTCGCCCGGGCGACCCGGGAGTCGATGATCGTCATGGAGGCGGCGGGCTACGACGTGGTCCTCGTCGAGACGGTCGGCGTGGGCCAGTCGGAGACCGCGGTCGCGGGGATGGTCGATTCCTTCCTGCTGCTCTCGCTGGCCCGTACGGGCGACCAGTTGCAGGGCATCAAGAAGGGCGTACTGGAACTGGCCGACGTCCTGGCCGTGAACAAGGCGGACGGCCCGCACGAGCGGGACGCGAAGGCCGCCGCCCGCGAGCTGGCGAGCGCGCTGCGGCTGATGCACCCGGCCGACGCCGCGTGGACGCCGCCGGTCCTGACGTGCAGCGCACGGGAGTCGGCCGGCCTGGACGAGGTGTGGAACCGGCTGGAGCAGCACCGCACCCTGCTGGACGCGGGGGGCCGGCTGACGGCGAAGCGGGCGGACCAGCAGGTGGAGTGGACCTGGTCGATGGTCCGCGAGGAACTCCTGGAGCGGCTGCGCGCCGATCCGGCGGTCCGGGAACTGGCACCCGCCCTGGAGGCCTCGGTCCGTACGGGCACCACCACCGCGACCTCGGCGGCGGACCGCATCCTCGCGGCCTTCGGCAGGGCCTGAACCGGGGGCGACCCGGCCGTCCGGTCCCACCGGCCCGGTCCGGCCGTCCGGTCCCACCGCCCGACCGGGCCCCCCGACCCGACGTCCAATCCCGCGGTCAGACCGTCGTCAGGACCGATCCGGTCGGGGCCAGCGCCTGGCGCAGGATCCGGGTCTGCTCCACGGGGTCGGTGGTGGCCAGCAGCGCGGAGAGCACCGCGATCCGGGCCTGTCCGGCCCGCAGGGTGCCGGTCGGGACGGCTCCGGCCGCGACCAGGTCCACCGCGCCGCCGTGCGTGTAGATCTCGGTGACCGGACCGGCCACCACGCGCGTGGTCAGCGCGACCAGTACGCCGCGCCCGACGGCCGCCTTGACGGCGTCCACGATCTCCGGGGTCGCGTTGCCCGCACCCGTCCCGACGAGGACGATGCCGCGCGCGCCGGCCTCGACGGCGGCGTTGAGCAGCAGCGGATCGCCGTCGGTGTGGTGCAGCACGATGTCCACGCGCGGCGGGACCTCGGGCATCGCGGGCAGCGGGAGCGGACCGGGCCGCTGCGGGACGCGCAGCATGGTGACCTTGCCGAAGCCGACCTTGCCGAGCAGCTCCTTGGACGGGTCGGCGAACGCGTCCAGCGCCACGGCCTGGGTCTTCACGGTCCCCCGAGCGGCGTGCACGCGTCCCGCGAAGGTGATCAGGACACCGAGCCCGCGCGTGTTCGCGGCGGTGAGCAGCGCGTCGTACAGGTTCTCCGGGCCGTCGCCGTCGGCGGTGCCCATGGGCCGCTGCGAGCCGGTGAAGACCACCGACCGCGGGTCGTGGTGGTGCAGGTCGACGAAGAAGGCCGACTCCTCCAGGGTGTCGGTGCCGTGCGTGACGACGATGCCGTCCACACCGGGATCGGCGAGCACCTCGTGCACCGTGCGCAGCAGGGTGAGCTGGTGGGCGGTGGTCAGGCGCGGGCTGTTCACGCTGAACAGGTCGACCAGCTCGACGGTGACGCCCTCGGGCAGCGGCGCGGTGGCCATGACCTCGTGGCCGTCGGCCTCCGCGGCGAAGCCGGACCCCTGCCAGCGGCTGGCTATCGTCCCACCGGTGCTGATGACGACGATCCGTCCCATGGCAGCGGCCACCCTTCCTTCGTACATACGTTCCGGAAGAAGCAATGATAGGGAGATCTACGCGCAATGCGATTGCGCATTTAGCCACACCCGCAACATCCAGTAAGGGATAATTGCGCTGTGGATGCCATTGACCGCGATATCTTGCGTGAGCTCCAGGCCGATGGCCGGCTCAGCAACCAGGAGCTCGCGCAGCGCGTGGGCCTGACCCCCTCGCCCTGCATGCGCCGGGTGCGCCAGTTGGAGGAGGACGGGGTGATCCAGGGCTACCGCGCGGTGATCTCCCCCGAGGCGGTGGGTCGGGGCTTCGAGGTGCTCGTCTCCGTGGAAGTGCGGCGCGACCGCGAAGCGGTCGAGGCCTTCGAGGCGGCCCTGCAGGACATCCCCGACGTCATCGAGGCCTACCGGCTCTTCGGCAGCCCCGGCTGCATGCTGCGGATCGCCGTCGCGGACCTGCGGGCGTACGAGCGCCTGTGGATCGAGAAGCTGACGGCGCTCTCCGGGGTCACCGAGGTGAACTCGCAGATCATCATGAAGCGCATCAAGGAGCCCACGGGCCTGCCGGTCGAGCGCTGACCGGCAGGCATCCGCACGTCCGGCCGCTCAGCCCTCTTTCAGGGCCCGCGCGACGAAGTCGACGACCGAGGCGCGCAGCCTCTGCTGCCAGAGCAGCATGTCGTCGTGCTCCGCGCCGAAGAGCGGGGGCGAGAGCAGCGCGGTCGGCCAGGCGCCGATCCCGATGAGGACGAACAGCTGCCGGGCGGCCTCCTCCACGGGCCGGCCGGTCGCCCGCGCGAGCTGTTCGACCTGGCGCGCGTACCACTCCTGGCGGCGCCTGAGCATGCCCTGCGGTTCGGCGCCGTAGTGCAGCGCCTCCCACATCAGCAGGCGCAGGAAGCAGGGGTTGGCGCGGTGCAGGTCCATGACCCGCCCGACGAAGCCCGGCATGTCGCCGTCGTCCACACCGGGTTTCGCCAGCGCGACCATCTCGTCCATCGCGTCGGTGAGCACCGCCTGGAAGAGCTTCTCCTTGTTGCCGAAGTAGGCGTAGATCCGTTCCTTGTTCACCCCGGCGGTGTCGGCGATCCGGGCCACCCTGCTGCCCGCGATGCCGTGGGTGATGAACTCCTCGTGCGCCGCCGCCAGCAGTTTGGCCCGGGTCAGCTCCGCATCGTGGGCCATCATGACCTGCGCACCTCAGCTTCCGGCCGGTACGGGCGAGGGGAGGACCGGCGGCGGTTCGACGCCGGCCGGCAGCCGCCCCCAGCCCTGGCGCGCCGCCCGGCCGGTCAGGGCCAGGTCGGCGTCCCCCACCACGACCGGGAAGCCGACCAGTTCCAGCAGGGGCAGGTCCGAGACGTGGTCGCCGTAGGCCCACGAGTGCTCCGTCGAGACGGCGTACGCCTCCACCACGCGGCGCACCGCCGCGGCCTTGCCCTCGCCGATCATCGGCACGCCGATGCGGCCCGTGTAGCGCCCGTCGAGGATCTCCGGCTCCGAACACAGCGTCACATCGGCTTGCAGGTGACGGGCGAGGGGCGCCAGACAGGCGGGGAAGGAGCCCGACACGAGGACGGTGAGGTCGCCGGCGGCGGTGTGCCGCCGGAACGCGTCGAGAGCCGACGGGTTGAAGAAGCCCCCCTGACGCAGTTCCGCCCGGAACCACTCCTCGGCGGCTTCCGCCACCGCGGTCTCGGTCAGGTCCGCGTAGTTCTCGAAGTACGCACGATTGGTCACCGACCTCGGCACCCCGGCCGCGGTCATCGCTTTGAGCCGCTGCCGGGCCTCGCGGAACACGGACGGAGGGTGTCCGTCCGCCGCCAGGCGGTACTCCAGGAACCTGAAGATGGTGGTGCCGGTGACCAGCGTGCCGTCCACGTCGAAGAACGCCGCGACGTCAGGGGGGTTCATCTATTCTCTCCTGCGGTCCTCAGTCGGATGCCCCACGATCAGGCCGCGGCGCCCACGCCCTTCTGCAGCAGCAGCTCGGCGGTGTTCTCGATGGTCCGCGCGTCCTTGATCTCGTCATCGGTTATCTCGACCCCGTACTCGCGGGTGAGGATGACGGCCAGCTCGACCAGGACGAGGGAGTCCAGCTCCAGGGCCTCGTAGCTGGTGGAGGCGTTGACGAACTCGGCCGGGATGTCGAACTTGGCGGTCAGCGTGTCGGAAATGTACTGCGCGAGGGAATTCATCAGACACTCTTTCTGATCGAATGAAATGACGGATGTGAGGCTGCGCTGACTCACACGACGTTGATGTCGGGCCATACCATCGCGGTCGAACCCCAGGTGAGGCCGCCGCCGAAGGCGGTCATGAGGACCCGTTCGCCCGGCTTGATCCCGTCCGTGCCGACCCCGTGGGCGAGTGCCAGCGGGATGGAGGCCGCCGAGGTGTTGCCCACCTGGTCCAGATTGACCACGGCCCGGTCCCGGTCGATGCCCAGGTGGTCCGAAAGGGCGTGCAGGATACGGACGTTGGCCTGGTGGCCGACGAACCGGTCGACGGAGGCCGGGTCCCAGCCGAGGCGGTCGAGGAGCGCCGCGGAGGAGGCTCCCATCCGGGTCACCGCGTGGGTGAAGACCTGCTTGCCCTGCATCGTGAAGAAGAACCGGGACGGGTCGGTCTCGGGCCCCTCGGAGCGCTGCCGCGACCCGCCCGCCGGGACCGTGATCAGGTCCTTGTGGCCGCCGTCGCTGCCGAGGTCGAAGTCGAGCAGCGCACCGGGGTCGTCCATGGAACCGGCCTCCAGCACCACCGCGCCGGCTCCGTCCCCGAAGATCACCGAGGTGTTCCGGTCGGCCGGGTCGAGGATGGTGGAGTAGGTCTCCGCGCCGATCACCAGGACGCGGTCGGCCAGACCGGAGACGATCATGCCCGCCCCCGAGGCCAGCGCGTAGACGAAGCCCGCGCAGACCGCGGCGATGTCGAAGGCCGGTACGGTGCCCAGTTCGAGGCGGGCCGCGACGTCGGGGGCCGTCCCCGGGCAGTGGTGGTCGGGCGTACTGGTGGCCAGGATCACCGCGTCGACGCCGCCGACGCCGGCGGACTTCAGTGCGCGGGCGCCCGCCTCCACGGCGAGGTCGCCCGTCGCCGTGCCCTGTTCCGCCCAGTACCGCTGGCGGATGCCCGTCCGGGTGCGGATCCATTCGTCGCTGGTGTCCAGCGTGCGGGAGAGCTCCTCGTTCGTGACGAGGCGGGTGGGCAGGTAGGTGCCCAGACCGCGCAGGACGGCCGCACGCCGCTGCTGTCTGAACGCGCTCCCCGCGGATGCGGCTGTTTCGACCTTCACGTCAGGGCCTCTCGTCGCGCGGCAGCTGATGGGCGACGGACGCCCGCAGTCGAATCCCGCCCAGCTCGCCGACGATGTCCGCGCGCCGCCAGGTCTCACCCTTCGAGGTGTTCAGCACCATGCTGTCGGCCAGGTGCGCCGAGGTGGTCGTGATCTCGGCGAGCGGCCGCAGCGGGCTGTCGGCCTCCAGCACGGTCTGCCGCATCCACAGCGTGTTGCTGTTCGCGCGGCTGACGCCGTCCAGTTCGTAGAGCAGGACCTGGCCCAGCTGGAGCCCCACCACGAAGCTGTCGATCATGGAGACCGAGGAGTGGTACCGCCCTTCGACGCCCCGCCCCTGCGTGGGCGCGTCGTCGCGCAGGACGAAGCCGACCCCGGACGCCGTACGGGCCGTGTCGCCCGCGCCGGTGAACTCGATGTTCTCGATGGTCTGGCGCCGAGACTTGTAGCCGGTGCCGAAGGGGCGCTGCGGGCTCTCCCCGAGGACCGCGTCCAGCGAGGGGTACGTACCGGTCGTGCTGACGGGGGTCCCCACCGGGTGGTCGATCTCGGTGCGGACGGTCAGCGTGCCGATCTTGGCGTCGAGGACGGTCACGAGCCGGTCGGCCCCGTCCGGGGAGGGGCGTACCTCGGTCGGCACCGCCTGGATGTCGAAGCCCTGGAGGTCTTCCTCCACAGGGCTCGATCCGGCCTTGATCCGGGCCTTGCGGATCCAGGCGCCGGCGCGCTGCTGCTCGTCGAGGCCCCGGCTGTGCGCCAGGTACACCTCGCTGAGCTGGACGCCCAGGACCAGGACGTCGATGGTGCTCAGGTGCGGCCGCTGGTCCGTGTCCCCCTTGCGGGACCAGTCGGACGGATAGGCCACCGACGCGCGGCCGCGGACGTAGCCCGTGCCGGACTCGTCGTGCCCCACGACGATCTCGCCCACCTCGTGGACGCCGCGCTTGAATCCTTCGCCGAAGAACCTCTGGTCCCCCGGACCCAGGTAGTCGTCGATCGAAGGGATCGGATTCTGCTTGAGTGCTGTTACCCCACTGGTCATTGAAATCCCCCTGAAGTGCAGTCGTGCGGCCTGCCGCCCCTCCGGGCCCGGAGGCTCCGGAGGGGCGGCCTGCTGGATTGCGGTCGGTCAGGCGGTGAAGGCCTCGGCGATCGCGTAGCTGTCCTCGTACATGTGGTAGCGGACGATCTCGCCGTCGACGACCGTGAAGTGCAGCGCGTAGCCGTTGGTGAACTTCTTGCCGGTCTCCAGGACGCCGAAGACGCAGTTGGCGATGACGACGGCGTCGTTGCCCTCGGAGATCTTGGTCGTGACCTCGAAGGACTCGGGGGCCGTCAGGACCTTGCCGAAGATGCCGAAGAACTCGGCGAGCTCGTCCTTGGTGGAACGGACGCCGGCCCACGGCACGTTCGGGGCGCCGGCGACCTTGAAGTCCGTCTTCTCGGCGAACAGGTCCAGGATGCCGGGAAGGTCACCGGAGCCGAAGGCGCCGAAGAACGCGTCGACGGTCTCGATGGTGGAACGCGTGGTGCTCATGGTTGTTCTCTCTTCTCTGGTGAACAGCGTTGGTGCGTCAGGAAAGTGCGGGGTGCTCGTGCACGTGCTCGTGCACGTGCTCGCGCTGGCGGAGCGGTCAGGCGCCGACGGCCGCGCGGCCGGCGAGGATGACGGCCGTGTGCTGCGCGACACGGGTACCGAGGTACTCGGCGGTGGCGAGGTCGGCCTTGTGCACGCCCTCGGGCGGAAGGTCGGCCAGGGTGGCCGCGGCGGCGCCGTTGAAGTAGCCGAGGCGGTTGAGGTCGTTCTCGCTCTCGTCGCTCTTGTGCCAGCCCGGGAGCAGACCGAGGTTCACCCAGTTCATGCCGTGCTGGGCGGCCAGGGTGCCGAAGTAGGCCAGGGTGGAGTGCTTGTCACCGGCCTTGCACGCGGCGTTGGTGAAACCGGCGCCGACCTTGTCCTGCCACGTGCGGACGAGCCAGCGCTTGCTGGTCGACTCGGCGAAGGCGTGGAACGCGCCGGACGCGGAACCCATGTAGGTCGGCGAGCCGAAGATGATCGCGTCGGCGGCGTCGAGGACCGCCCACTGGGCGTCGTCGATCTTGTCGACGCGCACCAGGGTGACGTCGGCACCGGCCTCGGTGGCACCGGTCGCGACGGCGGCGGCGAGCACGTCGGTGTGCCCGAATCCCGAGTGGTAGGCGATGGCGATGTTCGGCTTCTGGGTCACAGGAGTCCTCACAGGATTTCGGTACGGATAAAGGAAGAAGAGAAGTACGTGCGGTGCGTGGCGTGCGTGAAGTACGTGCGCTGCGTGGCGTGCGTGAAGTGCGGGGGCCGCGGATCGGGTCCGCGGGGCGCGGGCGCGGGGGCGCGGCGGAATCCGCGGACGGGCCGGTCAGACCGCGCTGGGCACCCGGTCGGTCTCGATGCGGAAGTCCTGGCGGCCGTAGTCCGCCCAGGCCAGCTCGATGGCCTCGTCGGTGCTCATGACGGCGTCGAGACCGAAGATTCCGGCGATGGTCTCAAGACGCTCGGGCATGGTGCCGCTGACGACGTGGTACGGGATCTCCAGCTCGTCGAGCGTGGCGAGCAGCATGTCGTCGATGGTGGCGCGGAAGCCCTCGTTCATCGGACGGTGGCCGTCCGCGGCGATGGGGAGCTCGTGGCGCAGGTGGACATACGCGTCGAACGTGTCCTTGACGTGCTGCTTCAGCGCGAAACCGAACTGCTCGACGACCTTGGCGAAGAACTCCATCTCGGCGGTGCTCGGTTCGGTCACCCGACCGCCCTCGTTGCCGGCGGTGGCGTTGGGGTTCATCCCGTGGATGACCCGCGCCGCACCGTAGAGCCACTCCTGGAGCGACGACCCGTCGGAGATGAAGTTCTGGCCGAGCTTGGCCTCCTCGGCGACGCGGCCGGAGTGCCTGCGGAGCATCAGCTGGAGGAACTCGGCCGGGGTCACGTCCGCCAGCGCCTTGCCGGGGAACGTGTCCGGCAGGATCTCCCGGATGGTCCGCGCCAGGGTGCGCGGGACACCCGTGTAGTGGGACAGCGCCATCACGGTCGAGGTCTTGCCGGCGGAGTAGGTGCCGGATATCGAGATTCTCACCTTGCTTGATCCTTCGCTTTCGATACGTGCCGCCCCGCCGGATGGCACGGGACCGGTCTTCGTCGTGCTGGTCCTACTGGTCTGTCACCGGGATCCGCCGGCCAGCCTGGCGTTCAGCCGCATCAGCAGCGGAAGCAGCCAGTACGCGGCCACCGGCACCACGATCGCCGTGAGTACGAGGGTTTGCACGGGCAGTGGCAGTCCGCCGAGCAGCGGTCGCATGAGGATCATGACGACGGTGATCGTCGGATATACGGCCGCCCAGGTCATGAACGCCCGCATGTGCACCGACGGGGTGGAACGGGACAAGGACAAGAGAAACCCCTTCCGCTTCGTTTCGAAGCCTCCCCCAACTGGATGGTTGGAGTCTTGCACACCGCTCTGCGACCTGTCCAACCATCTAGTTGAATTTTTGGCATACCCTGGATGCCATGGCATGGGACACAGCAAGGACGAAGCGGCTCCTCCTGGAGGCCGCGAGGGCGGAATTCGCCGAGTACGGCATCGCGGGCGGACGGGTCGACCGGATCGCGGCGAAGGCGGGAGTCAACAAAGAACGCATCTACGGCTACTTCGGCAACAAGGAGAAGCTGTTCAACGTGGTGCTGGCCAGCGCGCTGGTGGAGCTGGCGGAGACCGTACGGCCGGGCGAAGGCCCGATCGGCGAGTACGTGGGCAGGATCTACGACTTCCACCGCAAGGACCCCGCGTTCCTGCGGCTGCTGATGTTCGAGGCCCTGTACTACGGGGACTCCCTGGTGGAGGAGAACCCGGGCCGCCTGGAGTGGTACACCAACGCCTCCCAGAGCCTGGCCGAGGCGAGGGGCTGCACCCTGGAGGAGGCCGGCCACCTCCTGATCACCATCATCGGCCTGGGCGCGTGGCCCACCGCGATGCCCCAGCTGGCCCGCCTGGCCATGGGCCCCCAGGCCCACGAGGAGGAAGCCCAGCAAGCCCTGCGCGCGTTCCTCGTGGACTTCGCCGAACGCGGCGCCCACCCGGACCCGCAGGACACCCCGCCCCCCACCCCCTGACCCACCCCACCAGCCTCGCGGTCACCCGGAGCCGCCTCCCGACCGCGGGGCCACAACTGCCGCGACCGGCAGCCCCGCATCAGGTGCTCGCGACACTCCCCCGCGGTCCGCGGACCCGCCACGGCGACCTCGCCGCCCCAGCAGCCGGCGCAGGCGGACATCGTCGGCGGGCATTCCGGCGGTCACCCTGGCGGGCCTCAGTTCCACAACGGCTCCGGTCCGGTCGCCCCATGCCTGCCCGCTCGGCATCCGAAGGTGGCAGCAGGGCAGTTCCGCCGTCAACCCGCTGGACATCGGCCGTCCCGCTCCCGCCGGACGGCCCGGTGCGGCCGGGTCCGGTCGTCCGGCCGGGCGCTGCGGGAACGCGGCGCCGCCGTCAGGCGCGGGCGCCCGGGTCGTGACTGTTCAGGGACGCCTTGACCGCTCGGGCGTACGGGCCTTCCCACCATGGGATCGTCTCGACCAGGACCGGCTTGGTGCCGGAGGCCAGGACGAGTGCCCGGCCGGGGGGCATCGCGCCCAGATCGGAGACCTTCAGGACGCGGTCGCGGCGTACGGACTCGTTCATGGTGCGGTTGCCGGACCAGCCCCCCGTCTCCGTCTCGCGGGTCGTCGTGAACTCGCGCAGCTCGTACTCGCCCGCCAGCTCGGACAGGTCGCCGAGGAAGCGGTTGTCGGAGACGCCGCCGCCGTAGACCCGCACGTTCGCGGCCGACCAGAGCTTCTCCATGCCGCGTTCGCCCCATACCTCGATGCCTTGGGCCCAGGACTGGAGGATCGTCATCAGGATGATGCCGCGCGAGCCGTAGTGCGAGTACAGGTCGGGCAGGGCGCGCCAGCGGCAGACGTTCGCCGCCTCGTCCAGGACACCGACCAGTGGGCGCGACAGCCGGCCCCCGCGTTGGGTGGTGGCGTACTCCTCGGCGGCCTCTACGACGGCCACCGTCAGGGCGGTCACCAGCGGGCCCGCCGAGTCGCTGCCCTCGCGGGAGAGCGAGTAGAGGGTGGAGTCGCTACGGACGAATGCGCGGGGGTTGAACTCCGGACGGTCGTCGTCGTGGGCATTCGGCGTCACCCACCGGTTGACCTCGGTGTTGACCAGGCAGGATGCCATCTGCTGGGCCACGCCGTAGATGCCGCTGCGCTGCTTGTCCGGAGCGGTGATCACGCCGGCCAGGGAGTCGGCCGGCATGAGGTGTCCCGCGCCGCGCAGGATGCGCTCCGGGGTGTCGTCCTTCGGGTTGGCCAGCCAGGTGTAGATCTGCGTGATCGGGGATTTGGCGGTGGCCGCCGCCAGCAGGAGGTTGGCGAGCAGGTCCTGTCCGGCCGGGTCGAAGAACGCGTCGGTGGAGGCATCGGCGTCCCGCGAGCCCGACGCGAAGTGGTCGGCCAGCCTGCGGGCCTTGGCGATGTCGGTCACGTACGACAGCGGGTTCCACCACCACGTGGGCGGCTCCTGCGCGACCTGCTGCGGGTCGAAGACCCAGACCTGACCGCGTGCCTGGCGCGGGCCGCGGGTGGCGTCGACGACGTCGCGCTTGTTGGAGGTGACCAGGACGGCGCCCGGGGCGTCGAGGATCGCGGGGATCGCGCGCCGGGTCGTCTTGCCGGTACGGGGGCCCCAGATGTCGACGTGCATGTCCTCGAAGGAGCCGAACAGCGGTTGCCGTCCCCGCAGCGAGCGGCCGATGAAGACGCCTGGCGACCTGCTGTCCACGCCCAGGCGTTCGGCGGTGGCGGCGGCGCCCTTCATGGTGAGCTTGCCGAGTTCCTCGCCGTGGGCGAGGTGGCGGGCGGCGCTGTCGACGTCCGGCTTGTTGCGCATGTGCTGACGGATCCGGTACACCGCGGTCGCGGCCCCGGCGAGCAGCACCGCTTCGCCCGCGGCCACCGCGTTCGCCGCGCCGTGCGGCCAGGAGTAGTCACCCGTGACCAGGGACACCGCGAAGGAGAAGGGGTTGCCCGGCGGCGCCGGTTCGCTGCCGAAGGACGCGCCGAGGCGGGCGGCGAACCAGGCACCGCAGAGCAGCGCCAGGACCGAGCCGGCAAGCGTGACGATCTCGGTCGTCCAGTCGTCGTCGGAGCGGGGCTTCTTCTGCTGTTGGACGGTCATGATCAGGACTTTCCTTCCGCTGGAGCGGGTGTGGCACGCAAGACGAAGAGACCCTGCTCGTCCCGGAGGATTCCGTGTCCGTTGCCGGTGAACTCCGGGATGTCGTCGTACGGGTAGAGAGAACACAGGCCACCGCAGCCCGTGACCGGTCCCGGGGCCGACACGGCACCGCCCACGAGCGCGAGCGCACTGTGCCTGTGCATCAACTTCCGCTACGCATGCTCCCCGCCGCCCTCGGTGGGATTGGTGCCCGGCGGGATCGGCACCCGGTACACGCCGGTGATGGCACCCTGCACGTCCCAGGTGCTGAACTCGACGTTCTTACCGGCGCGGGGGGCGTGGAGGATCTTCCTGCCGGCCGGGTCCCACACGATGCCCACGTGTTCCGAACCCCTGCTGCTGGGGCGGAAGAAGATGACGTCGCCTGGCTGCGCCTCGCTGAGATCGACCTTGTACGGACGGAGCTTGTCCTCCTGGTCGTAGGTGACCGCGCCGATATCGATCTTGCCGCCGCTGGCCTGGTAGTAGATCCACTGCGTGTAGCTGGAACAGTCGAAGGACACGGGACTGTCACCCTGCAGCCGCGGGGCACCCCAGACGTAGGGCTGCCCGATGCCGCGCTGCGCCCAGCGCAGTGCCCCCCGCACCACCGGGTCGTCGGCTCCCGGCAGTACGCCGGTCACGGTGCCGTCCGGGGGAACCGGGGTGCCCTTGCCGTTCTTGGCGCAGTTGGCGTACTCGGCGTCCTTGCCCGTGCTGCCGTCGCCGCCGGGCACGGTGCCGTAGTCGGGGTTGGCCGAGACCTTGCCCTGCAGCCAGCCCTCCGGGTCGACCATGCCGGGACCGTTGTCCTGGCCGGGGACGAAGGGGTTGTCGACGCCCGGGAGGCGGACCTCCCAGTGCAGGTGCGGGCCGCTGGAGTTGCCGGTGCTGCCGACGGTGCCGATCTGGTCGCCGCGCTTGACGGAGGCGCCCTGGGAGACCATGGCCTTTGTCTGATGCGCGTACAGGGTGACGACGCCGTTGGCGTGCTCGATGTGTGTCTCGTTGCCGTACGAGCCGCCGCTGCTCACCTTGATGACCTTGCCGTCGGCGGGTGCGTAGATCGGCGTACCGCTGTTGGCCCGCAGGTCGAGACCGGTGTGGTAGCCGAGGCTCCAACTGGAACCGGTCTGGTGGTACTTGGTGCCGATCGTGTACGAGCCCTCCTTCAGCGGCCACTGCCAGCTCCTGCCGTCCTGGGCCGGCGGGTCGGCAGGCTTGAGCAGGGGGCGGGAGAACGCCACGGTCTGGATCCGGCTGCTCCGGGAGTCCTGGCCGGTCGGATTGTCCCCGTACGAGGCGGCCTGCGCCTGCCCGGTGTCACGGCCGTAGGGCGGAGTGGACCAGGATCGCGGTGAGGACGCCTTGATGCTCAGGGCCTCGGTGGGCTGGGCGCCGTTGCCGACCGGCGCGGGGATGTCGGATTGCTGACCGAGGGTGGGAAAGTCGGGGTTCTTGTCCACGGTCGCCTTCAGGTGCGCGTACCAGCCCTCGATGAGGTTCTTCTCGCCGGTGAGGTTGCCGCGGTAGCGGGCCGACTGGGTGAGGACCACCCGCGGGTAGACGGTGTTGTCGGAGTTCGAGCCGGAGTACTTCAGCAGCGCCTTCCAGGGGTTCGTCTCGACCTTCATCGCGTGCAGGAAGTTGGCGGCGGCGAACGCCGCGTCGTCGATGTTGTAGAGGTCCTTCTTGCCGTCGTTGTTGCCGTCGGCTCCGTAGTCGTGCCACGCGTCGTTACCGAACTGGAGCAGGCCCATGTAGCCGGCGCTGTTCTTGCCCCCGGGGGCGGCGGACGGGTCTTGGCCGTACTTGGTCTCCTGGTACATCTGACCGGCGATCATCGTCCAGTCGAGTCCCTCGTAGCGGGCCGCTGCCCGCATCGAGGCCAGGATCATCCGCGGGGGTATCTCGTTGAGGGCCGTCTCGCTGGGCAGGTAGATCTTGCCGGCCGGCATGATCGGGTTGGTGGCCGCCTGGTCGCCGGTGTTGCCCCTGGCGGCGTTCTCGGCGTAGTTGCCGCAGGCCGCCTGGGCGGCTCCGCCGCCGACACCGCCGATCAGGGCACTGATCAGAACGATGCCGAGGAAGCCGAAACCGCCGATCGGGAGCAGGCCGCCGGCGCCGACGAGCAGCAGCGTCTTGCCGTTGCCCTTTTTCTTGCCGCCGCCACCGCCGCCCTGCCCTCCGGCTACCTGGGCGGCCATCCTGGCCGTCCGCGCCACCTTGGCTGCCTTCGACGCGGCCGCCAGTACGGCAGGAGCCACCATCGACCGTCACTCCCCCGCTTTGTCGGACGCGCCCACGTTGCCCAGGCCTTGAAGGTTGAACGCCGACACCTTCCAGGCGCCGGCCTCCTTGCGGGAGCTCACCAGCCAGGAGTTGGTCTCCGTACGGGTCTGCTTGCCGTCCTCGGTACGGGTCGACGTCAGCGAGACCACGCTGGACACCAGGCTGCCGCCGCCGTTGACCAGGTCCTGGGCGATCATCCCGTCGCGGATCACGGAGGCCTTCCCCGAGGACGAGCAGCGGACCGCCTGGCAGGTGGCCCAGTCCTTGCCCGTGGGAAGGACGGTCTGCCCCTTCATCTGGTCGTCCCCGACCGTCAGCTCCAGCAGCGGCTTCGCCCAGGTGGCGCTCTGATCGGTGTACTTGTACGTGCTCAGACCGGCCATGTAGGCGGCCATCGCGCGGTGGGCCTCGGCCAGTTCCTCCGGCGTGACGATGGGCGGGACGGTATCGGCGCCGCCCGCACCGGCCTGCTGGTCCTCACCGTCAGGGCCGCCGCCACCGGCCGTACCGGCGTCCTTGCCCTGTCCGGCCGTCGGGGAGCCTTTGCTCGGGGGCGGGTTCTCCGTGTCGTCCTCGCCATCGAAGACGGTGAGGACCACCAGGGAGACGATCAGCAGTACGCCCAGGATCGCCAGGGCAAGTGCCGCGCTTCGCTTGTTCTCGGCAGGTGACTCCACCGTCCCGGGCCTCCCTCAGTCAGGTCGCCCGGACACGGTAGGGGGAGGGACGGCGGATGGCGCAGGCCCTTTCCTCGCGAGGAAAAGCGAGGAAAGGACGAGGAAAGGCCGGGGGGTTCGGGCCGGGGCGCGAGCACGAAGCCTGTGCGAAGAATCGGTGGAGGCGTCTCCCGAACTCCCACCGGTCCTGCTCATGACGCGGACGCGTCGGGGTTGCCCTCCTCGCGGCCGCAGGGATCGACGGGCAGCGGCTCGAAGGGGTAGGCCGTGTGGCCGTCCTTGGGCGAACAGGCCGCGAACGGACCCATGTCCGCGTCCATCAGCACCCGCAGGTGCGGATCGGCGTGGTGGAGCCACCAGGTGGACATGCCCAGGGCAGGGTCGTGCCGCAGATGCTCCCAGGCCAGCCAGAGCGCGGAGAGCCGGGCGCCCGCCTCGGGGTGCTCCCACCAGCGCGGACACCAGGTAGCGGCCGAGCCGTTCACGCGGCGCCGCACCATCTGCGACAGGTATTCGGAGACGAAGACGAAGACGTCGGCGAAGTAGAACTCCACCTCGTCGTCGGACGTCTGCTGCGTCTCGGCGGTCGTGCTCATGCGTGAGCCTTCCATGCGGGATGTCATCGGTCGACGGATGCGGGGCCCGCCGGGCGGGCGGCAGTGCGGCAGGTCAGTGCTCGATGCCGACCGGCTTCGAGGCCACCTCGGCCGCCACGGGATTGACCACACCGTGGGTGGAGGGGCCGCGCGGGCTCGGCAACGCAGCTGTGGGCCGGATGGCCACGCCGGGCAGGAAGGCACCGGCCCGCGCGGGCAGGGCCCGCTGTTTCGGCAGCTCGGGGGCGGCCGGTGCGGTCAGCTCGTCGTAGCTGGTGGCCGAGGAGAGCCGGAAGAGGGCGGCCGTGTGCGCCACTTGCAGGCCCTCGGGTACGTCGAGGGCGCCTAGCTTCGCGGCGAAGTCCCTCGGTGACGTGTTCCGGGCGTCGAAGTCCTCCATCCGCACTTGGCAGCGCAGCGAGTCGTTGGCGATCAACTCGTCGATTTCGGACGGCAGGTGCTCGTGGCGGGGCGCGGGCAGCGGGAACCCGACATTCTCCTTGCCGACCTTCTCGTGCGCGAGCAGCCGCGGCAGCTCGTCCTTTCCGAGGATCGAGCCGGCCCCGATGTCGGCGCAGAAGGCGACGGCCGGCCCCTCGGCCGCCTCGGCGTAGCGCCCCGAAATGGTGGTCCATACCTCCGGGGCGAGGGCATCGACGTCCGCCACGTCCAGGGCGAAGTCGTTGACCAGTGCCTCCTTCACCAGGGGCTCCCACAGCTGGTACGCGTCCAGCTGCCGCCCGGCGGGGCTGTCCTCCAGTACCTGGTAGGACCGGCTCTCGCCGCACGCCTGCGCCAGGAAGCGGTGGTCCACGACCTGGGGCGCACCCTCGGGCTGGGACTTCCACGACCAGAAGGCGCGCGTGATGCCGCGATCCTCGTTGGTGACGGACTGGTTCGCGGCGACGTCCCGGACGAACGACGCGATGTCCGGGGTGGCACGCCCCTGCGCGTGGGCGGTCCGCCAGTCCGCGTAGATGCGGGAGGTCACCGCCGCCGCCTCGGCCGGTGTGCGCGGCTTGCCCGCACGGTCAGCCTCCTGGAGGAAGATCGCGCGGGTGATCTCCTCAGGGGTCGGGGGCGTCGAGTCCGTCACCGTAGGGCTCGCAGCACCCCGACGGGCGGGTGAACCTCCAGGGAGATGGCTGACGCGCCCGGCATGTCCGCGGCCCAGGTGGGGAACGCGATGGACTGGCTGAGCAGGATGTACGGCGCGGCCGCACCGCCACCGGCACCCCGCCAGTAGGCGAACCGGTACGGGCGGCGGCTCTTCAGCCGGAACTCCCGGTCGGGCCAGTAGCTGGGCGCGGGGGGCTCCGGGAAGTCCTCGGCGTCCCAGGAGCCGGCCCACGCGGGTGCGTTCAGCACCCCGGCAGCCGCTGCCGCGTACTCAGGCCAGGTCTCGGCGGCCAGAGCGAGCACGGCGGCGTTCTCGTCCGCTGCGCCGGCCTTCACCTGCCACCCGTAGTGGGACAC
Organism: Streptomyces sp. NPDC055254; assembly: GCF_053606025.1. Taxonomy (NCBI): domain Bacteria; kingdom Bacillati; phylum Actinomycetota; class Actinomycetes; order Kitasatosporales; family Streptomycetaceae; genus Streptomyces; species Streptomyces sp. NPDC055254. The sequence goes on from NZ_JBSGQV010000005.1 coordinate 195,747, forward strand.
GCTCTCGACCGGGTTCCAGTAGCCACCCGACTGGAAGGTCAGCCGGCCGCCCGTGGGAGTGCGCACCACCAGTTGCCGGTCGAAGGTCTGCGGCTCCCAGCCGTAGCGCTCGCACCACGCGCGGAACTCCGGAGAACCGCCCTGCGGCGGCCCAGCCCACACCGAGGCCCAGTCCACGCCGCGCAGGGCGTCCAGCTCAGCGGCCAGGTCCTGGGCCGTGCGGCCCGATGTCTCCGTCAGCATCGTCTCAAGCTCCTCGTTCGGTATACGTGGGGGCATCGTGGCATGCGGTCAGGACAGGACGATCCCGAGGAGCAGCAGCCCCACCACCACCGCGCCCATGATGAAGCGGACCCTCGCGTCGCCCTGTTCCCACAGGTCGTGGACCACTGCCCAGCCCGTCATGCGGGCGGCGCGGCCGTCGTGGAGCCCCGAGACCTGGGAGGGGCCGTCGTCCTGGCCGGCGGCCGCGGCGTCCTCGTCATGGTCCGGTATCCCGGCCGTCCCCTGCTGGGCCTGGGCCACCAGGACCAGGCCCTCCAGCAGCTCGGGCATCGTGTGCGGGGTGAGGGGGTACGAGACGGTGCCGTGCGGGGTGCTCAGGCAGAGCCTCGACTGCCAGGGGTTGCCGGGTTCGTAGCCGTCGATCCAGGCGTGCTGGGCCTCGGTCACGGGGGTGGGCGCCGCCTCGGCGGGCGCCTGAGGGAGGGCGTACTGGTCGCTCAACTCTCGTCCTTAGCAGGGTCGGGGACGGTTCGGTGCCCGTCACCGGGGCACGAGCGCTCATTCTGGCGGAGCGCTGGGCGGCCCTGCCCGTTCCGGGGCCCCGGGACTCCCGTCCGAGGATTCCCCACTCTTTCCCCGGCTTTCCTCGCTCTTTCCCGACGGGGAAAAGGGGAGAGGCGTTGTCGTCTTCATTTGCCACACTGCCGTTCCGCACCTGGCCTCACCAGGGGCCCGCCAACCGGTAGGCCGGCGGCAGGGGATCACACGCGTGGGAGAGACGGACTCGATGACGGACCACAACAGCTCTGCTGGCGGGGTCGACGGGGCCCAGCCTCCCGGGCAGCGAGGGCACTTCGGCCCCGGAGGTCCCGCCGGAGCGCAGCACCCGCCGCAGCACCATGGGCAGCAGGCCCAGTTCCAGCAGGGCCAGCAGGCTCCGCTGTCCCAGCGGCAGGCGTCCGCTCCCTACGGCTACCCGAACAACCCCCCTGCGCCGCCGCAGCAGTCCTCGGACGCCGCCCGCGCGCAGGTGGCCGCGGCCTGGGTGCGCACCGCCCGGCCCGGCAACGTCCCGCCCGGTGAAGCGGCCGTACCGGTACTGCCGCCGCGCGCGAACCAGCCCCCGGGCGAGTCGAAGAAGGACCGGCGCAAGGCAGAGCAGGATGCCAAGAGGGCCGTGCGCAAGGCCGCCTACGAGCAGAGGAAGGCCGAGCGCGAGGGGCGCAAGCAGGGGCGCGGCGGCAGCGCGGCCACCGCGTCCGCGCCGCCCCGGTCCGCTTCAGCGTCCGCAGTTACCTCCGCCTCCCCTTCCGCCTCCCCTTCCGGCGTCCCGGCTGCCGCCGCTTCCACCGCGTCGCAGTCCAAGACCCCCGCCCGCACCGCCGTCGACGCGGGATTCGACGTTCCGCGTCCCGGTGGACGGCTGCCCGCGCAGGGCCGTCGTACACATGTGGCTGTCCGCGCCGCCCTGCTGATCACCACGTGCGCCTTCGCCCTGGGTTCCTGCGGCGTCGCCGGCCTGGTCATCGGCAAGTCGTCCGTCGCGGTGCAGGGCGCCGACCTGAACGACGAGGAGGTGGCCCGGTACCGGCTGACGGAGTTCCCGACCCAGGCCGCCGCGACCTTCGCGGAGGAGTACGTCACGCTCTGCATGACCTACTCGCCGCAGAACGCCGACAAGCGCCGCGACGCCCTGACCCGCTACGCCTCCTCGGGCGTGGACCGCGACTGCGGCATCACCGGCCAGGGCACCCAGAGCGTCCAGCAGGCCAAGTGGGACGGAACCATCGAGGAACTTCCCGAGTACGGGGCGAACGGCCGCTACCTGGGCATCCAGGTCAAGCTGTCGACCGGCCGCATCACCACCCTGTCCGTACCGGTGTATGTGAAGGACCCGGCCACCGGCTCGGGGCTGCGCATCGCGGGCAACGTCGGTGAGATGCCGCTCGCTTCGCGCGGCAGCGTGCCGGTGGTGAAGCAGGGCGACGAAGCCGTCGACCAGACCCTCTCCGACCAGCTCAAAGGGAAGGTCCTGCCCGGCTTCTTCAAGGCCTGGGCCGCCTCCGACGCGACCGGGCTGACCCGCTTCACGACGACCGACGCGTCGCAGTCGGCGACCACCGGCCTGGCCGGTGCGCTGGCCTCGCCCGAGGTCCAGGAGGTCGTGGCGCTCGCCCCGGCCGGCACCGAACCGAACACCGCCATCACCTACGGGCAGGGCCAGACGGTCCAGGCGCGGGCGACGGTCTCCTGGGGCGGCGTGGCGGCCGCCTTGAAGGGGACCCCCGCCCCCACCACGACCGTGAAGCGCTCCTACCGCCTGACCCTGGTGAACACCGCCCAGGGCTGGTTCATCAAGGACATCCGCGGTGGGGTCCTCGACCCCACGGGCGGCAGCGCGGACGCCGGTGCGACGGCGCCGCCCGCCGCTCCGGCCCCCGAGGAGAATCCCTCGGCCGGCGGGGACGGCGCACCCGCCGCGCCCGCCCCCGTTGCCGCCGGTGCGCCCAAGAAACCCTGACCGCGCCTCACCGACGCGCCCCCACACCCTTCCCACGCACCTCAGTGAAAGGACAACGCCATGTACCTGGCGGCCACCACCCTCAACGACATGTTCGGCGAGATCCAGAAGATCCTCATGGGCATCGGCACCACCGTGGCGATCTGTGCCCTGCTGATCCTCGGCATCCGGATGCTGCTGTCGATGAAGCGCGGCGACGGCATGCGCGAGGCCTTCCAGGGCTTCGGCATGATCGCGCTGGCCGCCCTGATCATCGGTGGTGCGACCGGTCTCGCCGGTCTGCTCATCGACCTCGGCAGCCAGATCGGTGGCGGCGGCGCCAAGAGCTGAGCCCGGGAGCGGCCGGTACATCCGTCCGGCCCGCACCTGTGACCCGCGGCCCACGGCCCGCAACCACGTCAGAGAGGGGGACCGGCTGATGGCGCAGGATACGTCCGACGCACCAGAGCCGATGGTCGCCTACGACCACACGGATCTGCTCAACCGGCCCAAGCGCATCTGGAACTGGGGCAACATCCCGCTCCCCGGTCTGTTGCTGCCCGCTCTGGGTGCGGCCTTCGGCTTCGCCATCGTCTGGCTGGTGACGCTGCTCTCGCTCTCCGCCTTCCTGCCCTTCCTGGGCATCTCGGTGGTGACGTCGGTGCTCTACATCGGACCGCCGGTCGGCATCTACTTCGTGTGGGGGCGACCGCTGCCCTCCGCGCTCACCCTCAGCCAGCAGGTCGTGGTCTGGGTCGACTTCTGGTTCCAGCCCAAGCGGCTGCAGGGGCTGGCCGCCGACCGGGAGCCCGAGGAACTCCACTGGCAGGTGATCCTCTGGCAGCCGGGTTCGCCGCGCTGGCAGCGGCAGTACGAGGAGGCGCTGGCCACGGCGGCGCAACACGGTTCCTCGTTCGCGGCCCGGGCGCCGTCCGCGCAGCCGTTCCCGGGCAACCCCGTATCCGCACACTCAGAGACCGCAGGATGAATCCCTCATGATCATGATGATCCTTCTGGGCGGGGCGGTCGCCTTCTTCCTGATCGCCATGCTCATCGCCTCCGCCGGCTCCAAGAAGGCCAAGGACAGCCAGGGTTCCGGCGGTTCGCATAACGCGCGCGGCTCCCGGAACCAGCCCGGCCAGTCCAAGCGCCGCGAAGACATGCGGCTGCCCTACCGCTACGCCGACGACATGGTCTTCGTCCACGGCGAATCAGTGTGGACCGGGCTCGTGCTGCCCACCGCCATCGACGAGTACCTCAACGCCGGCGAGCTCCAGGCGATGGCCGAGGGCCCTGCCCGCGGCCTGCTCAACCTCGCCCGCGGCGACCGCAACGTCGAGTGCCACTACCGCAAGGTGTACCGGCCGATCACGGCCGTGGAGTGGGCGGACCAGCTCAACACGGTGGCCTGGGACCCGACCGAGAACTACAAGGCGTACAACCTCCGCAAGGCGGAGTACCAGGAGCGCATCGGGGCGACCCGCGAGCGCAACATCCTGCTGGTCAAGCTGGGTTCGCTCAAGCGCGGCTCGAACGGCACGGGGGTGCTGCCCGGCGGCGACGATCCCGTCGCCGACCCGGGGCTCACGGCTGCCGTGCGCGGTACCGCCGACAGGGCGGCCGCGGCCGCCACCGGCGTCTACGACGAGTACCTGTCGCCGGGCCTGCTGGCCCAGTGGACGCAGGTCGCGCGCGAGGTCCACGAGAGCCTCGAAGGCCTGAACGGTGTGCCGCTGACCCGCGAGGAGCTGGTCTGGCTCATCCGCAAGCCGCTCCACGGCGACCTGGCCGTGCCGCCGGAGCCGGTGCTCGGCTCGCGCTCCTGGGGACCGGACCAGTTCGACCTGGTCGTCGACTTCTCCGGCGAGAACCACAAGACGCACATCGTGTTGCACCAGTACGACGAGGTCACCGGCGAGCAGCACACCAGCTACACGACGACGCTGGTGGCCGCCGGCTGGCCCACGGAGACCCGCTTCCGGCAGTCCACCGCCTGGGCGCGCTACGCGTCGCAGCACGTCGACTTCCCGGTCGAGATCGACATGCGGTTCACCCTCATCCCGTACTTGAAGTTCAAGGACCGGGCCAAGAAGATCAGCGGAAACCTGGTCGACGAGATGAACGACATGGCCAACTCCGGCCGTTCTCCCGGCACCCAGCTCGCCAACCAGGTCACGCGTGCCCAGCACCTCCTCGACGACGTCGAGGAGCACAAGATGCCGGGCATGGAGGCGCAGATCCGCTTCACCATCTCCGCGCCCGACCTCACCGAGCTGGAGCGGCGTCGCCGCATCCTGGAGATGCAGTTCAAGCAGGACCTGAAGGTGACCCTGCTGCGGCCGACCCGCCAGCAGTGGCGGCTCCTGCAGTCCCAGCTGCCGGGTGACGCGCCGAAGCTGCCCCTCGCGCCGTACCTGCGCCTGCAGGAGGTCGAGCAGCTCGGCGCCGGACTGCCCACCGCGGGCACCGAGCTCGGCGACAACCCCGAGCACCGGTCGGGCAAGCAGCTCGGCTGGGTGGGCAACCTCGTGGGCTGGGCCGGCAAGATGCCCGTCCACTACTCGCTGCACGTGGGCCCGGCCCGCAACGACGGCGGTGGCCTCGCCATCGTCGGCGCGTCCGGCGGTGGCAAGTCCTCGCTCGCGCTGCAGAAGTTCTACGAGGAGTCGGAGGCGGGCGTGCGCTGCCTGGTCATCGACCCCAAGACCGACTTCGCCCAGCTCTGCTACTACCTGGCCTTCGGCTCCCAGGTGAACGACCCGGAGTTCGCGCAGGACGCCGACGCGGGCCGCCTCGGCACGGAGCACAGCCGCTTCCAGCCGGTCAACCCGGAGTTCTGGGCGGAGACCGAGGTCGTCGATCTCCTCAAGGGCCAGGCCGGCGTGCTCGACCCGTGGGTCGTCGCCCGTGACGTCCCCTCGGGCCGGCTGCTCGCCGAGTCGATGCTCCGCGGGTTCCTCGGTGACGAGGACTACCAGCGCGTACGCCTGCCCGTCATCGAGGGCATGGCCACCGTCGTCGGCTGGTACAACTCCGCGATGCGGCAGGCCACCGAGCAGGGGCTGACCGCGCGGGAGGCCGAGCAGCAGGTGCCGCGGCCGACGCTGTGGCAGGTCGTCGACGAGGTTGTGAACGCCTACGACCACGCGGTGTCCACCGGTGACCGCGAGGCGGTCAAGGAGCTCAAGCTCGCCCAGATGCTCCTCACCGAGCTGCGGACCCTGCCGTACGCCCGACTGGCCTTCGCCGAGCGCCCGCAGACCCTGTCCGCGATGCGCAAGCGCCGCACCGTCATCACCCTGCGCGGCTTCCAATCCCCGTCCTCCTCCGACCCGCGCAACTGGAACCCGGCCGAGCGCTTGGCCGCGACCGCGCTGATGGCGGTCGTGGAGCTCGGCAGTCAGATGCTCGACGTCGGCTACGAGAAGAACCCGGTGACGGGCGAGATCGGCCTGCGCCCCAAGGCGCTGTTCGTCGACGAGGCGTACGTCGTCACCGCGACCGAGGCCGGCCGCGACCTGATGCGGCGTGCCCTCAAGCAGGGCCGCTCGTACCTGGCGGTCACCGTCCTGATCACCCAGCAGGCCATCGACCTCGTCCAGATCGAGGACTCCGAGGCCCGCAGCGGTGGCGCCAACCAGATCCACACCGTCTTCGCGTTCAAGCAGAAGTCCGCGCAGGAGGCCTCGCTGGTGGCGCCGCTGCTGGGCCGCCCCGAGAACGACACCAAGGTCGTCTCGGCCCTGCAGGAACTCCGAACCGGTGTCTGCCTGCAGCGCGACGTCGACAAACGGGTCGGCACGGTCGCCGTGGACCTTGTCTTCAAGGAGATCCTCGCCGCCACCGACACCAACGGCACGACCCGCCCCGCCCGGCAGGGGATCGACCCGCCGCTCAGCGTGTGGGACTGGACCTTCATGCAGGAGGCGGGCCAGGCCGCGACCTCCGCGACGTGACGCCGCCGGAGACCAAGACCCGTTCCGCAAGCCGTACCGAAGGAGACACCATGCGCTTGTCCAGGACCCTCACTGCCGGAGCCGCTCTCATCGCGCTCGCGTCCCTGACCGGCTGCGGCGGGGGCGGGGACGCGCAGGTGGACTCGGGCATCGGCGACCAGCCGAACGTCAAGGGCCCCTCCGGCGGCAAGAGCCTGCCGAAGGCGAAGGACGTCGCCGCGATGGAACGCTTCGTCAGCCAGTACACCGTGTGCAAGGACCTGAAGACGGACGCGACGCTGGGCAAGTACTCGGAGACCGCCTCCGCCTTCGAGGACCTCCCCAAGGGGGCGGAGGCGGGCGTGAAGGAGCGGGCGTACTGCGAGGCCGAACGGGGTGAACCGATGGCCCTGCTGACCATCTCCGACATGCAGAAGTTCCTGCGGGCGGCCAAGGCGAACGAGGACGCGGGGAAGGACACGGCCGCCATGGTCGGGGCGGACTTCGCCGTCGTGCCCGGCGACGGCGACACGCTGCGCGCGCTGAAGCCCTCGGGATTGCTCGTTGCGTCGTGCAACGCCGACTTCAACCGCAAGATCCCGAGCGGCTACCTCAAGCGCGAGGGCACCGTCGACGGCTGCGTCCTGACGGACTACCTCCCCTCGTAAGGGTGGCACGCCGTACCGACTGCCCTTCCGCACGTGACGCGCCCGTTCGTAGCCCCCGACTCCCCACAGCCCTTACCGAGGAACTCCCGAAGGAAGCCGATGTCCGTGCGCCGTAGCGCCAAGCCACGTGGGTCCACCCGCCAGACCGCGTCTCCGCTCGATCGGATGCGGCGTGCGGGCCGGGCCGTCCGGGCAGGTGCCTTCGTCCTCCTCGCGCTGTTCGCGCTGTCGTTTGCGATGCCCGGCACGGCGAACGCCGTGGATTTCTCCTGCTCGTTCACGGGCAACGACGTCTACCAGATGGATAATCCCGGCAGCAACGGCGAATCGATCATGCCGGCCGTCAAGCAGTGGGAGACCGCGCGGGCCAAGAACCTCAATGACACGACGGGCCTGGTGGACGGGGCCGTCGCCATGCCCTCGGCCGCGCAGAACTACACGATGTACGAGCTCAACGGCATGCGCGGCATGAACTGGTCGATGACCATGCGCGACCGGGAAGACGCCTCCCAGACGGACTCGAAGCTCGACTTCAGCGGCGCCGACACGTGTTCGATCATGGACTACGTCAACAATGGCGTGGCGGACATGGTGTTCAACGGAACCAAGCTGCTGACGCGCGCGGCCATCTCCATCAAGGAGTACGCCTCCAACCCCAGCCCGCTCGGCGGGCTGTACGAGGGGCGCGACAACGCCGTCGACAAGCTCAAGAACAACCTCTTCGTGCCGGCCGTCCCCGTCATGATCACGCTGACTGGTCTGTGGGTGTTCGGCAAGTGGCGCAAGAACGAGATGCGAGAGGCCTGGTCGGGCGTCGCCTGGGCATCGCTTACCACGGTCGCGGTCGTCGTCATGCTCACCGGCGGCAACTTCAGCAAGGTCGTCCACGAGGCGGACGCCGGCATCGCGCAGGCCAACGCGCTCCTCAGCGAGGCGGTGCTCGGCGGCATTTCGGGCACGATGACGCCTCCCTGCGACCTGCCCGAAGGAGCGGACAACCGGGGCCTGCGGGTATCCAGCTGTGCCATGTACGACACGCTGGCCTTCCGCCCATGGGCACTCGGACAGTTCGGAGAGGCGGGCAACAACTGCATCTTCCGGAAGAAGGAAGGCCGTATCGATGGCGGCGCCTGCATCCCGAAGAGCACCGCGACCGAGTGCTACTGGGGCAAGGGCGCACGCTGTGAGGACCTCCGGGTGCGGCAGCTGGCAGCCCAGTCACGGACCAACAAGGAGAGCCGCACCGACGATCTGAAGAAGTACAAGGAGCAGTGGTACCCGATCCGGCAGGACATCGCCGGCGGCAAGGGCAGCGACGGTGACGAGAAGGACCAGCACGTCTACCCCGTACCCTTCGACGACTGGTCCGGCCGGAACGCCGGGGCAAGGGTCGGGCTCGCCTTCTACTCGCTGGTCGCCGCGCTGATCGTCGGCCTGATGGTGATCGTGCTCAGCGCGCTCACGCTGCTGTGGCACGCCGTGACCCTCATCATGATCATCATGTTGCCCCTGATCGCCACTTTGGGCATCCACCCGTCCCAGCAGAAGCTGCTGAAGGGCTGGCTGGAGACGTTCATCCACAGTTTCGTGCTGCGCGCGGGGTTCGGTGTCGTCCTCACCGTGCTGCTGGTGCTGTACCAGATGATCCTCCCCGCGAGGATCTCGCTCGGTATGCAGCTGCTGATGCTCCTACTGGTCACGATCGCCGTCGTGATGATGCTCAAGAAGCTGCTCTCGGGGAGCTACAGCCCGAAGATCTCAGGTGCGGAAGATGCCCTGGGCGTGGGCGACATGGCGAATTCGCTGAGCAGCAAGATCGGCGCGCAGGGCCAGCGCCTCGCGGGCAACGCCGCCTCCGGCACGGCCAGGGCGGCGGGCCGGGTCGCGGGGAGGGGCGCCGGGAATGCCGGCCGCGGCATGGACAAGGTCGCGCTCGGCGGGAGGCTGCAGAAAGGCGGCTGGATCGCTCCGAGCGTCACCAAGCGGGGGCAGCGCAAGACCGCGCAGATGGGAGCTGAGCTCCAGAAGGACCAGTACGCGCAGTTGCAGCAGAAGCAAGAGCGGCAGTCCGAAAAGGAACCCGCCGCCCAGCCGACCCGGCGCCGCAGCGGGCGGGTCAGCGCCTCAAGTGCCCCCGTGCAGCAGCAGGGACCGCCTCCCGCTCCCGCGCCGTCCGTGCCCGGACCCGCGCCGCAGCCCGGACCCGCCGCACAGCCCGGACCCGCGCCGCAGCCCGCGCCGCGCCCGAGCGGACGGGTCACCGGTGACGGCGGGCCCCCGCCGCGGGCAGCCGAACCGCGTACGCCCCAGCCGCCGGCCCCGCCGTCTCTGCCGCAGCAGCTTGCCCCGCCGTACCAGCCTCCGCCGCCGCGCAACGGCGACCGGATGCCCCGCTAGGAGACCCTGACCATGGCAAGCGTCATCACCGACCACCCATCGCAGGAGCTCGCCGCGGAGCTGGGCGCGCTCCTCCGAGTGGACTGGCGCACCGTATGGTCCGGGATGCCCGAGGGCGATTCCGAGCGCGGCGAGTGGTGCGCGCGCTTCGGCTGGCATCCGCTGTGGCTCCAGTCGGGCCTGTGGGTGCGTACGCGCCGGGCCGGTCGCCTGCACTTGGCCTCCTCCGGCGTTCCCGGCGGGCCCGTGACCCGCGCGTCGTACACCGCCTGGCGGGTCAGGGCGGACTCGACGTCCCAGGGCGCGGGTGTCATGGCGGTCGCCCTCGACCGTTACGCGACCCACCTCGCCCAGATGAACCGCGCCTTGGGCCCCCCTGGCTGGGAGGGCGCCTGGGACAGCCCCGACTTCCCGGCGCCGCCCGCTCCCGGCCGGTGGGGAGACGCCGCGGACCGGCTGGAGCGCCGGGCCCCGTACCGGCTCGCCCAGTGGAGCTACTCCCACCCGCTCGCCCCGGTGATCGTGCTCGACCTGCACTGCCGGACGGGCCGGGGTCCGGGGGGTGGCACGATCACTCTCACCTTCCACGGTCCGGCCGACCCCGACCCGAACGATGGCCCCGGCTGGCGGCTGTGACGTACGAAACACGAGAAAGAGAGACAGCCACATGTCCTTCGAACCGCCGGTGAACCGGACCCCGCAGGAACTGGTCACCGAGCTGCGCGGGCTGGCCGACGTGCACTGGGAGACCGTCTGGAACGGCCCGCCCCTGTCCGGCCAGGGCCTGGACATGTGGTGCGCCCAGTTCGGCTGGACACCCACCCAGTTCGAGTACGTCCTCAACGTGCTCACCGACACCGGCGGCAAGATGACCCTCCACGCCCAGGGCGGCAGCTGGGCACCCGTGCAGAGTCTCTCCCACTGGGTCTGGGGCGCGTCGGCGGACAGCCTGGAAGGCAACCCGCAGGTACTGGCCGAGGCCGATCGGGTATGGCCGCTCTATGTCAATGCCGTCTGCTCGGTACTCGGCGAACCCGCCTGGGAAGGCGCCTGGGACTCCACCTCCTTCCCGAAGGAGCTCGGTGAGTTCGTCGTTCCCAAGCTGGAGACCCGGCTCAGCCAGAAGCGCCCTTACCGCATTGCCTACTGGGAACTCGCAACTCATGGCGGCGCCCTCGCCGGCCTGACCGTCACACCCGCCACGGGGACCGCCGACGGATCCCGCACCGGAGTGGTCAACATGAAGCTAAGGGTCTATCCCCGGCCCCCGGAGACTGGACGCCCGTGAGCCCGGAACCGATACCGAAATACATCGAACAGGGAGCCCTACGCCGGGCGAACGCCAGGTACCGGGCGACCCTGGAGGCCAAGAGCGATCCGGACTCCGTGGTGGAGCGCATCGAGGCCGCGGCCAAGGCCGCGGAGATGGAGCCGAAGGCCTACATCGACAGCCTGGCCGAGGACAAGGCCAAGCTCACCCCGCCTGACGGGACGAAGCCGATCAGCGCCTTCTGGTCGTACGGCATCGAGCACCCGGACGCGCCGCTGAACGACTGGGGCGTCCCGTTCCTGTCTCAGCGCTTCATCGCCGAGGAATGGGCGGCCCAGCGGAACAAATCCCAACCAGGGGCGGCCCAGACACTCGAGGGCACAGCGGGGGCCAGTGAACTCGACGACATGTTCCTCTGGGAAGACGAAGTCATCGAAGCGCTCGGTGGCGAGGAGGCTGGCTTCGATGCGGGCTACGCCAGGGAAACCTGGGCCAAGATTTCGAAGACGTACGCGGGGGTCGCCGAAGGTCGGGTCATCGTCTTCGGCCAGACCGCGGACACCCGGTCGATCCTCCATCAAGAAGAACTGGTCGCCCTCCGCGCCAACGAAAAGGTCGGCCTGGACAACATCCACTTCGCCTACGACGCGCCCACCTGGTGGCCGGAGGAGACCCGGGCCGAGGCCGGTACCGACGCGGTGCGTGCCGCCGCGCAATTCAACGACCCGACCCTCCCGCGTTACATCGACCCGCAGGGCTTCGCGGCCGAGGCCCCCGAGGTCCGCAAGGCGACGGTCGACACCGTCATTGCCGCCGCCACGCCTGCGCTGGACGCAGTGGCCGTCGCGGCGCCCGAGCTGCAGGCCCCGCCGAAGAGCGTGCGCACCCCGCTCTGGCAGGTGGGGTTCAAGCAGCCGCTCAAGACCACCCGGGCCGTGCCCCCGGCACCAGGCTCCGGTGCCGGCCCCGTGGCCGACCGCGCCCTTGTACCCCGCCCCCCCGCCACAGGAATGGACGGTCCGGCATGACCCCTCGCCCCTCCCTCGACTCCGTCCACCGCTTCCTGCGCCAGGAGCGCGACGACGCGTGGGCCGTGCGGCTGCTCCGCCGGATCGCCTACGGGCTGGCCGGTGCCTACACCCTCTTCGCGCTCGCCTCGACCAGCATGTCCTCCTTCGTCACGGTGTGCGGGCTGCTGGTCCTCTCCGCGCTGCTGTGGCTGATGCGCCGCCGCGGGCAGCTGCTGCTCGCTCTCACCTCGACGCTCGTCACCGGCGCGATCGCCGGCTACTTCGCGGCCGCGGCCGAGATCGCCCGTGGCCAGGCGGGCGGACTGTTCAGCGGACAGGCGGTGTTCGGGTACTGGGCGCTCGCCGTGATGGCCCTGCTCGGGGCCTGGATGGTCAAGGACCACCCCGGTCGCCGCGGCATCACTGTGGTGTTCGCCGACCTGCTCCTCCTCGTGACTTCCGGTGTGGGAACGGTTCTTCCGGCCGTCACCGTCCCTCTCGGATTCCTCGGCCTGATCCTGGTACTGGCGGCTCGCGGAGGCGGTATCGCCTCAGTCCGGCGGCGCATGAGGTGGGTGAAGTGCCGTTTCGTGCGACCCGCCGTACCGACGGTCACCACAGACAACTAATTGACTGATGAACCATCACTTCTGGTGCCGCCCACGCACAGGACTTCATCTGAGACAACTTTGCCGTTGCCAACTCGCCTGATCTAGAGTCCCCGTGAGTCATGATCGCTTCGGGGGAAATCTTTTTATGGTCACGACAGTGCACGGAACGCCGCCGAGATCCGTTCAGGCGGTCGGCGCCGCCATCCTTCTGCCATGCCAGCGAAGGCCGGACATCTTCGGTCAGCCGCTGCTCACGAACCCACCCGCCAGCGTGACGGGCCCGCCGCTCCAGACGCGGAGGCGCCAGGCTCTCATCCACGCGGCCCGGCAGCTCTGCTCCTCCTGCCCCCTCTGGGCGGAGTGCCTGCGGAACTCCGTCGCCCGGTCCGACCCCGGCGGCTACGCGGCGGCCACCACTGCGCAGGACCGGCGTTGGATCCGCCGCAAGATCGGAATCGGCGACGTGCAGGGGCGGCTGGTCGCCCGGTCGGACGGTGGGGGCCGCCCAGTGGAAGTCGATGTCGTTCTCGACGCGTTCGATGCACTTCAGGAGTACTGGGCGAGCCGGCCCGCTCTTTCGGCGGCGGGGGCCACGGTTACGGGTACGCGTGCGGGCCCAGGGGTCGACCCCCGGAAGAACGAGGCACACCGCGTCACGGCAAGTGGACAGCCGCACGTCGGTCACATGCGAGTCAACACACACGAGGTATCAATGGCGGCCCCGGCAGGCGAACGTATCACCTTCTCGCTCGACGATCCGGCGCGCGCTATACAGAAGGCCGTACTCGGCCCGCTCGTGGTCTCCATGCTGCCCACCCTCGAAATCACCGAGCAGATCGCGGCGATGCTGGTCCGCGTGCCCTCCGCAGGGCTCCGGCCCCAACTTCTCGATGCCCTACGGGATACGCGCCGGTGCCTCGGTGCATGGCATACGGCATCGGGGGACGAAGGCGCGTACCGCCCGGCGGGCAGCGGACTCACCGGATCGGTGAGTGTCGAGCTCGCGACCCGCGACCCGCTCACCGCGCTGCGGCAGGACATACTCGAACCCCTGCTGAACCGGCTTGCTGAATCGATTCGCCGCATCGAGGTGCTCACGGCGGCGCTGAGTGCCGCCCCGGACGGCGAAACTGCGGGCGGCAACGCCCCGCACGGGCCGGAGCTGGCCGCCGTGCACACCGCGCTGTGCGAACTCGGCGCCCACATCGAGCAGTACGCTGCAGACGCCCCGCTGGCCCAGGTCCCGGCCTGGCCCCGTGACGGCGTTCGGCGCGACACGCCGCTGCGGTCCGTGCCCGACACTGCTTCCGGGAGCGTGCTACCGCCCGTCTCGTGGAGCACGCCGAGTCTGCGGCAGGCCGTGGAGCAGGCGGTGAGTTCCCTCCCGGGGCCCTTCACCGGCCGGGACGTCCTGCTCGCGCTGCCTCCGGGGTCGTACCAGGACCCGGCGAAGTCGGTCAGCAACGCCCTGTCCGCCATGGCCAAGTCCGGCCGCCTCCTCCGCATATCCCGCGGCATGTACGCCGTGGCCTCTCCGTCCTCCGGCACACTCGCCGTGACCTCCTGAAGGGAACCGCGTCATGCATCCCGCGCACCCGACCGCCGAAGTCCGCGTCTTCTCCCACAGTGCGGCCCTGATCGACGGCGTCCCCGTGACCGCTCCGCCCTTCGTCGACATTCAGGAGGTCGTCATCGGGATCCTCCATCAGCGCGCCCAGCAACTGGGCTGCCCGGCCCAGGCGGCGATCAGTGACGACCGCTACGGCGGTTCGATCCGGCTCCTGATCCACCCGGACGGAACCACCGAATCAGCGGACTGAGCGCCGCTCGCCGCCCGCGGTCGGGTCTGCTGGGGGGCGGTCGACAGGGGGAGCGGTAGGGATGACGTCGCCGACGTGGCGGTGGCATCCGTAGGGGTGAGGCGCCAGCTCCTCACGTGCATCCGGCAGCCGCGGGTCCCAGGATGCCGCCGACGGTTGCCCCGTGAGGGGGGCCGCCCGGGTGCGTGAGTACTGCGGCGCGGTAGTCGGCTGCCGTGTAGCGCCACGGCTGCCACGGGATCCGCCTGCGTACCGGGAAACACATCGGGCGACCACACCGGGTCCTCCCGGCGCAGCCGCCGGGCGCCGTCCCATTCCCAGCAGGTGCCGAGTACCGCCGCCACCTCGTCGATCCGAAAGCTGGGCGATGGCGACGCCGGGTACCTGCGGGTAGCAGGCCCACTCCCGTTCAGTACGCCATACGCAGTTCTGCGGAGGTGGGATCTGCCCGCGTCGCTCTCCGTGTCAGGCACCACGACCGTGTCGAACTGGAGCCCTTTGGCACTGGCGCGGTGGACGATGACAATGCCGGATCGCGACAGGTCGAGCTGATCGAAAACGCGGGCCGTACAGATTCCAGTGCGCCTGCTTGGCCACCAGGGACGGCCCGCGGACCGGTCACAGGTCTGGCCGTGCTCCAGAACCGCTCTCCGATCCATCGGGAGCGGGGTCGGCAAACGGCTCGGCAGCCGCTCCGTCGATACCGAGGTGGGCCGCACGGCCGGGCCCCCTTCCCGAGCTCATGCGCATCCGACGATGGAAGTCGTCAGGCTGCGCACGGAGGGGGCCCAGCCCTCATGGGGTCGGGTCAGCGGACGCCGGCCGTCTGCCGGCGGCGCACGTACACCACCGCACCGCCGATCGCCGCCAGGGTTGCGGCCGCGGTGACGGAGATCGACTGCCAGGACGCCGCGGCCGCCGGTGCCCCGGACGCGGCGGCGACCTGTTCCGGCTGTTCCTCCACGAGGTCGGCGTACCCGCCGGCCAGGCCCTTGCGGTCGTACTCCGAGCCGGGCATCTTGTCGCCGTAGCGGGCGGTGACCAGCTTCTGGTAGGCGGCGAGGGTGACGCCGCGCTTTCCGCCGAGGCCGGTGGTCGCCTCCTCGTTGAGCGGCTCGACCATGCCGTCGGCGGTGAGCCGGTACCAGGCGTGGATCTGCGGCTCGGTGAAGGTGCGGGCCTGTGCAGTGCCGCGCTCGGCGAAGCCGACCTCGGCGTCCCCGTCGCGGATGCCGGCCAGCTGCCAGCCTTCGGCACCGACGTTCTGCGGGCTGTCTCCCGGCGTAGCGGCGTTCCCCTTGGGCGCGAGCAGTACGGCCGCGTGTTTGCCGTCGGAGGCGGTCACCCGGGAGGCCAGGTAGGAGAGGCGGAGCGCGGTCTGCGGGGTTGCCTGCGCCTTGCCGGTCACGAACTCGGGGCTGATCTCGAACATCGGCACCGGGTCCTTGTTGAGATCGAACCCGGGCGGCGCGGCGACCGCGGCGGGTGCGTTCCCGGGGGTGCCGACGGTGCCGCCGTCCGCGGCGGTGGCAGTGCGGGGCTGTCGGGCCGAGACCAGGAAGCGGGAGACGGTCTCGCGGAGTTGGTCGCTGCGGATGGCCTGCTGGGCGGACTGGTAGCCCGCGATGCCGTCGCCCTCCGCGGCTTGTACGGGAACGATTCCGCACAAGGCGGCGGCGAGTGCGGTCGTGGCGAGGACGGTGGCCCGGACTGCCACGTGCTTGGGGTGTCGCGTGCTCTGCATGGTCGGTCTGCTCCTCAGCCCTGGATGCCGATGCGGGAGTGGGTCCACTGGAACGAGTTGTTGTTCGCGTAAGTGGAGTGGTTCCACCAGGTGTAGGTCTGGGTGGTCTGCCACGGGTCGCCGACCGCGATCATGTTGGTGGCGCTGTCGTAGCCGTAGATGACGTTCATGTGACCGCCCCCGGTGCGCCAGCCGAAGCGGACGGCGAACGGCCGTCCTGCGTCGATCTCGGCGGCGGACTCGCCGATCGAGGCGTTGCGGTACAGGCTGCGGCCGCTGTTCCTCAGTCCCAGCCTGGCCAGGCCATTGGCCATGTCCTCCAGCGTCGCGGGCTGGTTGTTGCAGTCCACCCAGGTTCCCTGGGCGGCGAGCTGGCAGAACTGCTCCTGGCTGACGGATCGGCCCCAGTGTTTGGCGATGGTCACGCCGGAGGCGTCCCAGCACCACTGGGTCCTGACCTGCTTCTGCATGTCGATCTTGAGCGTCTTCGCGGTCGTGGGGGGAGGGGTGGGGGTGGGTTTCGGGTTCGGGGTCGAACCACAGACCGGCAGGGCCGTGGTGTTCTCGTTGATGAAGGCGTCGGCGATGTAGTACGAGCCGGTGTAGATCCACCTCGGGTTGTTCTCCACGGTGTCGCCGGTGGTCCGGCAGGACATCTGGATCCTGTCGCCTACCTTCGAGGAGCCCTTCACCTGGGCCGAGAGGGACGGCTTGGCCCGGTGGTTGACGGTCTTGTAGTTGCCCTGCCCGCCGATGACCGTGCCGCTGACCACATCGGCCTGGGCGAGGGCGTTGAAGCCGAACAGCAGACCGCCGGAGAGTGCGGCGGTGATCGCGGCAATCAGCGCTTTCTTGCGGCGGGATGCGCGACGTTTGTGCATCATGCTCCTTGATCTGAGAAATACGGGAATTGCCTGTCCGGCAGCCCGGTCGTCCGGTCTGCGCGACAGATGTCGAAGGGCGCCTGGCTCGGCGGCGACATACCGATGGATGACGGACAGTCAGCCAGTTGGCGCCGAACGGAACGGCGTGGGAACGTCACGGCCGCCACGACGCTTGGGCTCACCAGAACAGGACCCGAGTCCGGTACGTGCCGGGGGCTGCGGCGTGTACGCATCGTTGTGGTGCTCCCTGGTGCGGTGGGGATGCGAGGGGCTGCCACCGCTGCGCTGCGGTGGAGGTGTGGTGCCGTGAGGGAGCCGGCGGACGGCCGCATGGGGAAGACGGCCGTCCGCCGGCGGTTGATCAGACGGTCGTAGGTCAGCCGACCTTCTGGACCGTCCAGACCTGCGTGGCGCGCCCGTCCGCGCGCTGGAGGTCGAGCAGCCATTCGCCGTAGTACGGGCGGTTGCTCACGGTGAGGGCGTATCCGCCGCTCGCGTCGGTGATGGTGGAGGTGCCTGAACTTGAGTTCAGCTTCCACTGCTGGGTGGCAGCGCTGCCGCAGGGCTGCTGCGCGATCCACATGCCCTGGGCCGGGGCGCCGCCCGTTTGCAGGCACTTGCCGGACACCGCGGACTTGATGCGGAACAGCCCGCTGCCGGCGTCCTCGAACAGCCACTGCTGCTGGGCATAGCCGTTGGCGCGGGCTCCCACGAGGAGGGTGCCGTCGGCGCCGCGGCCGCCCCACAGTTCGGCGGCCATGCCTGTCCTGCCGTTGCCGAGGGTGTAGCGGGTGCCGGGGGTGGCGTTGCCCCCGCCGGTGGTGCGGAAGGCGGTGACGTTGCCGGGGCCGCTGTCACGGCCGGCGGCGTCGCGCACCGAGACGGCGACCTTGTACTCCGTGCCGGGCTGGAGGTTGTGGATGTTCAGCGTCTGGGACTGGACCCAGGTGAGGTGTTTGCCGTTGAGGAGCACCTGGTACCAGGCGGCGCCGTCGATCTTGGGCCAGCTTGTCACCGCGGAGTTGGACCCGATCTGGCCGACGGTTACGGCTGGCCCGCCACCCGGCTTCTTGGTCGGGGTGGGCGTGGGCTTGGTGGTGGGCTGCGGGTTGGGATCGGGGTTCGGGTTGCCGCCCTTGCCCTTCATCAGGAACTGGTTGTCGGCGATGTTCCAGTGGGTGGCCAGGTAGCTGCCCGGCTTGGGGCTCGTGTGGAAGTAGTCGTCGTGGTTGCAGTCCAGGATGTTCTCGGACGCCTTGTTGGTGCAGATGTCACGCATCTGGGGGTAGTACGGGGTGTCCGAGTAGCACATGACGTCCCACTCGTCCGTGCAGTGGGCGCCGCGGCTGGTGTTGGGAGCGCTGTTGTTGACCGCGCCGAGGTTGTGGCCCAGTTCGTGCGCGGCGGTGTGGCCGCCCCAGCAGCCGGAGTCCGTACGGCCGTAGGAGGGACCGAAGTTGCTCTGATTGTTCTGCCCGGGGCGCTCGTCGCCGGCGAACGTGCCTATGCCGCAGTAGACCTGGGTGTCCGAGAAGATCATGTACTTGCGGTCGCGGCGGTCGAGGCCCTTGGCGGCCAGCGCGTTGTTGGTGGCGCTGAACTCGGCGAGGGCGGAGGCCGGGAGCTCGATATTGAGCACGGTCGGCGTGCAGTCAGCGGCTGTCACGTAGCGGATGTGTCGGACGCCGCCGGTCTCCTGGGCGCTCGCCGAGTAGATGAAGTCGGCGTCGGCCGCCCACTTGCGGAACGAGGCGAGATACTCGGAGTACCGGTCGCGGTCAGGGCCGTGCACGTAGACGACCTGGACGCGGTTGCCGGTGCTTCCGTCACCGTCGCACTGGACGGTCTGCCCGGCGGGACCGGCGGCCGCAGCCTTGCCGCCGGCGGGGGCCGGGGCCTTCGACGCTGGGGCCTTGGCGGATGCTGCGTCGGCGGCGGGCGCGTCCTGAGGACGCCCGCTGACTTCGGCGGCGGCCACTTCGCCGGACTCCGGGCGGGCCGGATCGGAAGCCACGGCCTTCGTCTTGACGACAGGGGCGACGTCGGCCTTGATGTCGACGCCCTTCGGCGGGGCGTCGGGACCGTGGCTGCACAGCCCGGCTTCCGTGCGGTAGACGCCGACGCACTTGTCGCCCTTCGGCGCGGCCCTGAGGCCGTCGTAGACCATGCCGCGCGTCGTGTCGTTGGCGGGCGCGTCCGCGATGGGCGCAGGCTCCGCGTCTCGGGCTGGCGCGGCGGCCGGTGTGAGGACGTCCGCGGCTGCGTCGGCCTGAGCGGCGGTCCCCGCCTGGGCGCTGTCGCCGAGCCCGAAGTAGGCGCTGCCCACCGCTAATACCGCGGCCGACGCCATGGCGGCGGTGAGGAGTATCAACCGGCGCGGTCTGCGCCGGTGTTCACGTTCCTTTCGACGGTAACCCGTCATGCGCACCTCAAAATCGTGGCCGGAGGAGTGGGTGCACGGAAGCCTGCCAGACGGGTGCGGTGGAGAATTCGGACAAACGGGAATGCACTTCGAGATATCTGACTGTTACCTTGATGGCTGCATCTGATGATCTATCAATTAGCTTTGAAATCAGGCCGGTTACGCGTGTAGACACGAAAAGGTCCAGGCCATTTCCGTGATGTCGTTATGAAATCGAGATAATAAGGTGAGGCTTGCTGACGGAAATTCAGTCAGTGATTCATCTAATTACTACCGGACGAATTTCCCCTGTTACGAGCGGTAAGGAATCCCTCGCTCCGCCAGAGGGTGACGACTCGGCGATGCGAAGGCCTTGATGCGCGACGGGTCCAACTGTCGGCGGGCCGCGCAGCCCGGGCCCGAACTGCCCTCCTGTGCCCGGATCGTCGTCTCGTATCCCGTCGCTCTCATGCCCCCGGCACGGGGGATCGGCGTGAGCCGGGCCGTGCGTCTCGGCCCTGGAGTCCTGGCTCAGCCTTGGCACCCGGTGGGCCCGCATGTTCAGGAGTCGGGTAGTCGCCACAGGGCGCCGGTCGATCGTCATCCTGTGTCGGTGCTCTGCGGCGTGATCGCCGCCGTGAACACCGAGATGCTGAGAGACGTCTGACAGCGGCTTCTCGCCCGCCGCGGCAAATCGTGGGTGCTATTCGAGCATGGCACCTGTGTCGTGCTGACCGCTCCGGAGGGAGAGCTTGCTGAACAGGCCACCGAGATCCGGTAGAAGTTCGCCCGGCGGATGCCGGGTCTTCGGCAGCAGACTTTGGGGTGATGGACCTCAAGGACGCCGCGGGATGGGTCGTCAACAGCGTCACAACGACGTCCCGACCCATGTCGGCCATGATGAGCCTCACGATCAGTCGGTGATCGCTGTCGGTCTGTTCGGACGTTCCAAGCGCCATCGGGGCGGCACGGAACTCCACGTCGTCCGCGTTGAGGACGTCTTGTCGTGGTAGCCGAGCGCCTTCGCTATGACGGGGGCCGGAGTTCGGCGGACGAGTCGGCGGATCGCCGAGGTAACCGCGCGACGCCATCGCGCTGTAGTGCTGGTCGCCCGCCGCGGATACGTTCACCCGCGAGTCGTGCTCGGGAGAACTGCCGTTGGGTGCCGTGGCCGTGGCAGCCCGCGCCGGGCCCGACTGTCGCCGGCCGGCCGGCGCCCACCAAGACGCCCTCACCGGAAAGGTCTCCCTCGCGATCTCCGACAGGCTCATCGCCCCGGACTCCAGCAAGCCACGAAAGCGCCGAAGCTCCAGCCAACGCCGCGGATCCGATCTGATTCTGGGCGGTGTCGTGCAGGGGCAGGTTGCGCAGGCCGTTGGCGCGGGCCGCACGGATCCGGTCCTCGGCCGGTGCCCGCTGGCGGTGCCGCAGCTCCAGTGCCGCGATGGGCATCTCGGTGGTGTTGGTGGCGAAGCGGGTGAGGCGCAGGCCGTCGGCGTCGGTGATCCGCAACTGGGCACCGGGGTGCGGTCGTTCCTTCCGCACGATCAGCCGCATCCCCTTCGGCCAGCCGGTCAGGACGTCACCGGCGAGTTCGGCGATCCAGGCCCCGTCGCGGATGTTGCCGTCGGGCTCGACGGCGGGCGTCCAGGCGTGATCGGGAACTTTCAGCACGTACTGGTGGATGGCGGGGGTGATCGCCATGCCGACCGAGTAGGACAGCCACCGGCCGCGCTGGGCGAACCAGGCGACGAACTCGCGGGTGCCGCCCGCAGAATCGGTCCGGATCAACGTCCGACGCCCATGCCGGTACGACATGATGGGATAGGTGTTGCATCACGGATGGCCGGATCGGTCATGTTGCATGGGGGGAGCCTCCCCTTGCCGCTCAACCCCGGCCCTTCTACACACCCAGGGCGGCGCGGAGGGTGGCGAGCACCTCCTCCTGCCTCGGAACCAGATAGAAGTGGTCTCCGGCGAACCTCTCCGCCCGGAACCCGGCCTGCGTGACCCCCGACCATCCGGCCATCTCCGCGCAGGTTACGTAAGGGTCGGCAACTGCGTTGAGCGCCAGAACCGGTGTCACTGCGAGTGGTTCCGCCAAGGGGGCGTAAGCCTCAAGCAGGGCGAAATCTGCACGGATATAGGGTAGAACCAGATCGCGCAGCTCCAGATCCGCTAGGACCAGAGCATCGGTGCCTCCCATCTTCATCAGTTCTGCGGCGAGGGTCGCGTCGTCCAGCCTTGCGATGGGTGGTCTACTGTCGGCG
Organism: Streptomyces sp. NPDC055254; assembly: GCF_053606025.1. Classification (NCBI taxonomy): domain Bacteria; kingdom Bacillati; phylum Actinomycetota; class Actinomycetes; order Kitasatosporales; family Streptomycetaceae; genus Streptomyces; species Streptomyces sp. NPDC055254. The sequence goes on from NZ_JBSGQV010000005.1 coordinate 217,482, forward strand.
ACCTGCGGCGAACGGCACGCCGAGGCGAACAGATAAACGGGTGCCTGACCGATCTCCTCAAGATGACGAGCCGCCTCATAGGCGACCAGAGCGCCCAGGCTGTGACCGAACAGGGCCGTCGGGCGCTCGTCCAGCGTGGCGATCGCTTCGCCGACTTCGCGGCCGAGCTGTTCCAGATCCTCGGGAAATGGGTCTCCGAATCGATCGGCCCGCCCCGGATACTGGACACCAACCACCTCGACGTCGGGTCCCATGTCCCAGGAGCGGAAGGCCGCAGCAGAGCCGCCCGCGTGCGCGAAACAGACGAGCCGCGCCTGGGCACCGGGCATGGGTCGGGGGCAGCGGAACCAGACCTCGGACGAGGTCCGCGGAGCGCGACGAATTCTCATCTCCCCACCATCTCTTCCATCTCTGAGTGAACCACCCGGCCTCTCGCGAGCACAGCGGTGACGGCGAGGAACGCATCGTTCTCCTCCGCGGGGCCGATACTGATGCACGCTCTCTCACCGCCCAGTGAGGTTTTCACAAGCAGAGGCTCCACTGGACGGTGCACCAGTCCGGATGATAGGCCGCGGGCATAAGCCCTTCGAGCCGCCATCCGCCGCCTTGCATGAGGGCGGTGGTCGCGGGCGACGCCGGAAGGTGCGTATAGAGCTTCCGGCCCAGGGTTTTGAAGAGTCGGGGAATCTCGTCGAGCATGAAGCCGAACGCTTCGGGAGACTTCGCGCACAGCGGCATGAGCTTCACCGGGTCGCCCTTCTTGGGGCCGGCGGCGACGATTCCCTGGATCGCCCCGGACGAGTCCACCGCCACATAAATGATCTTGTATTTCTGATTGAGGTCCCTGCCGAACCGGCGGTCATGGCCATCGAACAGCGCCCGGACCCAGTCGTCGTCCACGCCCTGGAAGGCGCCGGGCATCGAATCCAGGATGAGATCGCGCACCACGGCCGCGTCGCCGTCCTCGAACAGGCGCATGCGCAGGTCACACGGCGACTCGCCGTCTGCCGCGACGAGCCCGCGGTAGAGAATCAGCTCGGTCGTGCCGGGCTTGTACTGGTTCGGCGACTCCCCGGCGATCCTGAACCCATGGCGCGTGAAGAACGTGATGGCCGGCGTGTTCTCCGCGGCGACCGTGCAGTAGAGCTGCCGAGCGCCCTGCTCCCAGGCGAAAGCCAGGGCGGTGCGCAGGAGCATGCTCCCGAAACCGTCGCGCCGGCGATGGCTCGGAATCAGGATCAGCGGGCTGATCTTGACAGTTCCCTGCCGTTTGACCGCGAGGTGCAGGACGCCCAGTCGCTGCGCTTGCGGCGAGCCGTCCGACCAGAGAACGAAGGTTCGCTGCGCCACTGAGAAATGGCCGTAGCTGTCGGTTCCCGCGGCGAGATGGGCGTCGAGGACCCTGTCCGCGTGCGCCTCGTGATCCCCGTCGTAGAAGGGGTCGAGACTTGACGCGAAGATGCTTCTCAAGAATTCCCGGTCGTCTTCGGTCGCGAGCGCCACGACGGGACCCGACGGACATGGTGAGGCTTCATCGCTGAATTTGTTATTCGTGAGGATTGTCATCAAACATCAACCTTGTCTGGTCGGGCAATGTGAGACGTGTTCGAGTGATCTCCGGGACGCGTGAGCAGCGCGTCAGGCGGGTCGTTCGCCAGGCCGGGCCATGAGGTGGCGGCGCCCGCCGACCCAGGCCACGAGTGCGGCCAGGGATCCGCCCACCGCGGCCAGCGTGAGCACCCCGCCGACCCCGGAGTCCTCGATGAGGAGCCCTCCGAGCTGTGTGCCGAGCGAACTGCCCGCGACGGTCCCCGTCATGACCCAGGTGAATGCCTGCGCAGTGGTGCCGCTGGGCGCATGGATGCCGACCAGCTCGTACTGAACCGCCGTCAGCGGCCCCAAGGCCGTCCCGCCGACGGCCGGAGCCAGCGCCATCGTCCACAAATCCGTCGCGACCAGCGGCAGCAGAAGCCCCGCCGCGAACAGGGCGACCAGAAGTGCGAACCGGTTGTGCATCCGTGAGCGGAATCTCCGGGTGCCGTACCAGAGACCGCCGATCGTGCTGCCGACCCCCCAAGAGGCGAAAAGCAGCCCGACCTTGCCGGATCCGTCCCCATCCGCAGCAAATGCCGGCAGCGCCAGGTTGTACAGGCCGACCGCGAACGCTCCGCAGGCGATCACTGCGATGATCACAAGAAGTCCGAGGGAGCGAAGCGGGCCGAGCCAGTGCTCCTCGGACTTCTCGCCTGCCGCCGGCCCGGCTTCAGGGACGCTGCGGGCCAGACCCACCGCCCCCGCCGAACCCAGCAGGCCGCCGACCACCAGACCGACGGCCGGATCCAAGAACAGGAGTGGCCCGCTGAGGATGAGGGGTCCGACGATGTAGAGGACCTCCATCGTCACGGCCTCAAGAGCGTACGCCGAGGTGCGTTCCTCATCCTCGAAGGGCAGCGAGGAGAGCAGCGCACGGTAGGAGGCGCTGACGGGAGGGAGCGAACCACCGGCCACCGCTGCTGCCAGCACCCCTACTGCGGGCATTGCCGTCATGGTCGTCACGAAGACGAGCAGGGCCGAGGGGTAGACGACTGCGGTGAGCTTCAGCATCCCGGCTCGGCCGCGGCGATCTACCTGCCGGGCGGCCAGCGGTCCGAGCACTGCCCCGCCGATGGTGTAAACGGCCAGTGCCAGCCCAGCGAGCGCGTAGGACCCCCCATGGGCCGTCATGAACAGGACGATCCCGAGTGACACCAGGAAAAGGGGGAGACGGCCGACGAACGACCAGAACATCGCGGCACTGATCTCCGGTCTCGCGACGAGACGGCCGTAGGCGGAGGCCTTCATGGCGCGTCCTCCGTCACCAGTTCGAAGGCACCCAAGACCTCGGTCATCCGGTCCTCCACGATCTGCCGGGCCGGGCCGACGATCTGCACGTAGCCGGCGGAGGCGTGGGAGGCCCGCTGATCCGGCAGGACGTCACCGCTCGCGACATTCATCCGGCCGTGAACCACCCCGGGCATGGAGAGCAACGTCTCCAGGGGCGTGACCTTGACGACGCGACCGGGCTTGTAGGGGAGCAACAGGTCTCCGGCACAGCGCAACGCCGAGTACTCCAGCGACGGCACGCGGCCCAGGTACGTGTCGAGCGTCGCAGCCATCATGTCGAAGTTCCGGGCGAGCCCGTGGTTGGAGGGCAGCTCGCAGCCGGCGAGCCTGGCTCCCACCTCGCTCATGTGGACGCCGCCGTCGTCTGATCGAAAGAACTCCATGTGCAGGTAGCCGTGGTCGATGCGCATGCCGTCGACGATGCGCTGAACCAGTTCCTTCGCGTCGATGCCCAGTTCGTCGTCGACGCCGAGGCTGATGGAGCCGTTGATGCCGCCGTAGACGGTTTCCAGCAGCGCGCACGGCGTCCACGAGATGTAGGTGTCGAGGACCCGTCCGCGAGCGACGAGAGCGCACAACTGGTACTCGCGTCCGGTGAGGAACTCCTCCACCATCCACCGCCGCGAGGCGGGCAGGGGAAGGAGCTTCGCGAGATCGCGCTCGTCGTCGAGCTTGTAGGTGTCGATGGACGACCAGCCGTCAACCGGCTTGAGGATGAGCGGCCATCCGTGCGCGGCAGCGAAGGCGAGGACGTCGTCGCCGTCCGCGACCTCGGCGAACTCCGCACAGGGGACGCCGATTTCCCGGAACCGCCGCTTCATTGCGGTCTTGTCCCGGACCCAGGCCACCTGCTCGGCGTCGAGGTGCGGCAGGCCGACGAGGCCGGCGAACCGCTGGGATACCTCCTGCAGGGGCTCCTGTGGATTGCAGAAGTGGGCCGGTCGTGCCGGGAGCCCTGCCACCCAGACGAGGTAGCGTTCAGCCTCCTGCCGGAGGTCGGCGTCCGCGGCGATGGTGAACGTGGGGATGTCCGCCGTGCGCAGGAGGTAGTCAGCGGGCAGTGAGGAGAGGTGCTCTTCGAACCTCAAGAGCACGAGGTCGAGATCGTCTCGGCTCAGGACGTGATCGGTGAAGGTGCCGGGCCGGCCATCGACGAGCAGGAGACAGGGACGCATGATTTCTCTCCGGAGAGGACGGAGCGGACGAGGGCGCTGAAGCGGATCCGTTCGGGCCAGAAGGTCCCCGGTCCGGGCGAATCCGTCACGGAAGATCGCGCATGAGTCGCCCTCGGCCAGGTTCCGGGGGAAGCCGTCGGAGCAGAGCGACTTGCGGTCTCTGAGAACAGGGTGGTTGGGGAACTGCGCATGGTCTTCCAGTCCGCGGTCTCATGGACATGCACCAGCCCGCCCCGTCCCGAAGTGCGCAACTTGGCGTAGTGAAGCTGTAGGCCCCCGCGAATCCCTGGGTGCCGACCATGGCACCGTCTGGGTGGACCGCGCCCATGGCCTGGGCGCAGTCCTCTCCCCTACCTCAGCCGATCACTCGGCTGGAGGATGAGCGACGCAGACCGCGCGAAGCGCGCAGGTTCCTCGTCACCGTGAGCTTCTTGAGCCAGCGGTCGCGTCCGTCGTACTTCGCGCGGAAGGGACGTCGGCCGTGCACCGCGGTGAAGTTGTCGACGTAGACGATGTCGCCCGGCCCGAGAACGACGTCGTACTCGGAGATCATGAGCTTTTCGCAGATCTCCTTGAGCGCCTCCTCGGCCTCGGGGTCGGTCCCGAAGGTCTCCATGTAGAAGGGGTCAAGCCGCAGGTAAGGCTCATCGGGGTGACCGAAGAGGACGGCCACGGGCTCCGGATCGTCCCGCAGCTTCTGGATCTCCGACAGTCCGAAATGGGTCCCGTTGTCGGGGGTCTGGCCCAGGTGCTCGGTGTCGGGATAGATCACGTAACGGCGCTCGGAGAGGATCTTCTTGGCTTCTTCGCTGAGCTCGATGTCCCGAATCGAGGCGACCGTCGTGGGAATCCGGTCGAGGTTACGGATGCCGAGCAGGCCGACGTAATCGCACCGATAGGGGTGGAACGCGTCCTCGGTGTGCCACCCGAGCAGGACGTCACTGCTGTGGCCGCTCTGCTCCTGCTCGACGCCCGGCAGTGGCAGGACGTTCTGGATCAGACTGCCGTTCTGGATGGTCGACCAACCGAAGACCTCGCCGAGGCACATACCGGTGAGCGCGAGGAAGATTTCCTCCCTCCGCAACGAGTCGGCATCGGCCCAGCTCGCCGGGGTCGGCTCGATCCCGTCCGGGTCCATGCGGAAGCCTCGGATCGCGAACGCGCTACCGGTCTCCGCGGTGCGGAAACCGCTCAGCGCCTCGCGCAGACCCACGGGGACACCAGCCAGATACCGCCACGCGAGGTCGTACAGGTCACCGGTCCTCGGGTCGTGCCCCGCTCGCACGATGTCGTCGATGACAGCGTCGAACGCCTCGTTGTCTTCTTCGCTCAGCACATAGGTCACGAGCGTCTTGGGGGGCATGGGTGTATCCGCCTCTCTCATTTAACGGCTTTGACGGCGACCATCGAGTTGGCCCACCAGTAGGTGCAGTCACTCGGCGGCGCGAGATCGCGCACCACCTCGACCGAGAACGAGGAGAAATGCCTGAGCAGGCTGCGCTGGTGGGAGCGTCCGACGGTGTCGATCTCGTTGGTGTAGTAGGAAAAGACGCCTCCGGTCCGAAGATGGGCGGCGGCCGCCTCGAAGAAGTTCTCCGCATAGTTGGTGCTGTGCACGACCGTGTCGCGATACTCGCGCTCGTTGGTCGGATAGGTGTCGAAGAAGATCGCGTCGAACTGTCCGAGCTGGTCGATCACCTCGTCCCAGAACCCGCGAACCAGCCGGATGTCGCGGTCCGGGTAGCCTTCGCGCCACCGTTTGAACTCGACGATGACGTCTTCGTTCGGCTCGATGACCGTGTGGGAGGCCGCTTCGAACTCCTGGATGAAGGTGGCCGAGATTCCCATGCCGAACCCCACCTCCAGCACGTGCCCTCGGCTCTCGGTGACGTGGGCCGCCATCGCCCGCATGAGCGGGCGCTCCCAGTCCTGCATGACCTCCTGGTCCTCGATGACGAGCTCCGAAGGCGTGTACCGAGCTCCGCTCCGATCCCAGGACCCATTGATGGCAGGTCGGTCGACGCCGCGTTTCTGCGACGCGACGAGCCGGTCCAGGTGCTCCAGATCCGACTGGAATTCGCTGAGGGAACGTTCCAGCATCCAGGTGCGACGGTGACCGATCGGCGTCCCGAGAAATCCTGGATCGCTGACCGTGACCGTCACGTCGAACGCTGTGGAACGCGTCTTGAAGGTCTCCTTGGCGGCGAGACGGGCCGAGTCGCGCCGTACCAGGTCCTCCACGAGCTCCGTGAGATCCGACAGACCGCTGTGCTCCATGAGCTGACGCAGCGGAACCCGGACTCCGAACACCTCGCCGATGCGCGCACTGAGTCGTGAGATCTTCAGCGAATCGCCACCGAGATCGAAAAAGTCGTCTGCCCCAGTGGCCGGCGCAGTGCCCAGCAGCGACTCCCAGATCTCCGAGAGCTCGGCTTCGGTGCGGGAGGAGGACCGGGCCCCCTTCGGGTCGGCGGAGATTCGCCCGGCAGCGGGCAGCGCCGCCCGGTCGACCTTGCCCCCAGGCGTGAACGGCAGCGCGTCGAGCGTTGCCCACTTCGCCGGGACCATGTGGTCCGGGAGCCGTTTCCGGAGGTCCTCGGCGAGCTCCCGCACATCCACGTCTCCCACGACGTAAGCCGTGATCGCGACCTCGTCGCGGTCCTTTTCGACCTGAGCGTGAGCCGCGCGGACGCCCGGATGAGCACGCAGAGCGTGCTCTACCTCGCCGAGCTCGACCCGGAAACCGCGGATTTTGACCTGGCCGTCCCGTCTTCCGTGAAACTCAAGAACGCCATCTGACCGCCTGCGGACCATGTCCCCGGTCCGATACATGCGTGTACCGGACTCACCCGCGAACGGGTCGTGCAGGAAGCGGGCGGCGGTCTCCTCTGCGCGGTGCAGATAGCCGGCGGCGACTCGCGGCCCGGAAATGAACAGTTCCCCGACAGCACCGTCCCCGACGGGGTGCAGCTGTTCGTCCAGCACGTAGACACGAGTTCCGGGGAGCGGCGACCCGATCGGGACCGACGCCGACGGGTTCTTCCCCTCAGCCATCGCCGGAGTGACCGGGTACACCGTGGCGGTGATCGTGGCCTCAGTGGGCCCGTAGCAGCAGATGACATCCGCCGGAACGTCCTTGGCGAACCACTCTTGGAGGTCCCCGTAGCGGATGACGTCATTGCCGATGTTGAGCAGCCGCAGGGTGCGCAGGCGGGGATCGCGGCGTTCTACATGGGCAAGCGTCTCGCGGAAGTAGGCCGGCGAGATGTCGGCCACCGTGACGCCGAACTCCGCGATCTTGCCGGGAATCTCCTGCGGCATCCAGAAATCTGCGTCGGGCAGGATGAGCGTGGCGCCGCTGAGGACCGCGAGGCCGAGCTGCTCCAGTGACACGTCGAAGACCGGGCCCGCCACCATCAGGATCCGATCGCCGGAGCTGCAACCGTAGACGTCCCCGACCCTCGTCAGGTGGTGGAGGAACGCCTCGTGGCTCACCATCACGCCTTTGGGCGTGCCGGTTGAGCCCGAAGTGTGGATGATGTAGGCGAGATCATCATGCGTATCGGGCGCTGCCGCCGTCGCCGCGAACGCCGACAGACGCTCAGTGCTCAGGCCGCGACCGATGCGAACGTGGGCCTGTGCGGCTTCAACGATCGACTGCCTGCGCTCGGCCGGCTGGTCCGGATCGATCGGGACGTGGGTCCCACCGGCCCGGAAGACTGCCAGGAGCGCCACGAAGTGGTCGATCGAGCGCGGGATCTCCACCGCGACCCGCGCTCCATGCCCGACGCCCAGGTCTCGCAATCGGATCGCGAGCTGCGTCGCCTGTTCGTCGAGCTCGGCGTAGGTCAGCACGGCACCGCCATGCTGGATGGCCGGCGCGTCGGGTGTGAGCAAAGCGTAGTTCGCCAGGTGGTCGGCGAGGGTCCTGGGGACCGGCTGCCCCGGGCCGTCCAGGGGTGGTGCGCCACGTCGATCAGCGTCTGCCATCGTCCGGCGCTCCACGTCTGCATGAAGGGCTGACAATCTAGACCCTCCTCCGTATCTCCTGTGGTCCAACGGCAGCGGTCGAACCCCGCCACAGTTCTGCTTCAGCCGAAAGAAGGCCCCGGCCCGCATGGCTGGAGATCCTCGGCACTGAGACGATGTTGCTTCAGTTGCCAAAACGATGTCAACTCTTGACAACTTCTCTTGCCTGCGATGTGCCTGGGGGCAACTTGCCGTTGCTCTTGACGAAGGCCTCATCCAGGTGTCATCCGCCCCGGGCCACGGGCGGCGCCGGCGCAGCCGGTTCGCATTCTCATGGCCGAATTTGGCCCACTACCTGGCGGATGGTCCCGTACGAGACCTCGACGCCGCGCTCGGGCATCAGCTCCTCGACCTCGCGGTATGGGGAGCGGGAAGCGGGCATCGCAGCCATGGGCAGGGGGACATCGACCGGGGAGGAGGGTCGCTGTGGCGAGCTGGCGAACCTCCATCACAGCGTGTGGCCTAAAGTAGTGGGTACAGCCCCCTCAGCACGGCTGTCGTGCCAGGAATTTCCAACAGCTTGCCACAGCTGGCAATGGTGTAGCGAGTTCTTAGTGATCTGACACAGTCGCCCTGCAAATACGTGACGAGTGGAACGTGGAATCTCTGAAGCAGCCCGACTTCGGGCGCCGCCTCAAGCAACTGAGAACCGAGCGGCACCTGTCGCAGGCGGCCCTTGCCGGTGAAGGCATGTCGCCGGGTTACCTCTCCCGCCTGGAATCCGGCGCCCGGCCGCCCACCGCGCAGGTGGTCGCCTACTTCGCCCAGCGACTGAACATCACTGTGGAGGAGCTCGCAGGAGAGCCGAGGGACGTCAGTTCGCTTGCACGTGCTCTCGTTTCCGCGACCTCTGCGGGGTCGGACGCGGCAGTGGAGGCATTGGCGGAACACGGGGCCCTCGATCCCGAGGAAGACCCGCTCCTTCGCGCCCAGGCTCTTTGGCTGCTGGCTGATGTGTCAGGACGGACCGGAAGCCGACAAGAGGAACAGGATTACCTGGAACGCCTCGTCTCACTCAGTGATGACCTGGGGCTCGACGACCTGAGGTCCCGAGCCCGGTCCCGGCTGGGCCGCTCCCTCCGGGCGACGGGAGCGATGCGTCGGGCAAGGGAAATCGCAACAGGGGCCCTGGAGATCGCTCGCGGAACGCCGCTTGATGCGCCCGAGATCGCCGGTGCTCTGATCACGATGATCTCCGTCGAGGCCGAGGACGGCCAGCTCACCGCTGCCCTGTCCTACGCGGACGACTTGCGCAGCCTCGTTCCGAATGACAGGCCCGACCTGAGGGTCGAGGCACTGTGGGCGTCGGCAACCGTCCGGGTCCGGCTGGGCGACTACGCGACCGCGGAGCGGCACCTGGAAGAAGCGCTGCAACTGCTCGCCACTCACCACGATGCGAATTTCTGGCTCCGCGCCAGGCTCGCGACCGCCTCCCTGTATCTGCAACTGTCTCCGCCCAAGACGGAGATGGCGCGCCGTCGGCTCGTTGAGGCCTCCCACGCGGTCGAGATCACCGGAAGTCCTCTGCACCGCCAGGAAATGCAGCTTCTCCTTGCCTACCTGGCCTACCACGAAGGCCGGTTGTCCGACGCCAGAGCGGCTTACGAAGCCCTGCACGACTCCGCGCTGCTGCTTACATACCGTGACAAGGCGCGATTGGCGGCGCTCGACGGCCTGCTCCTCATCAGTGAAGGGAAGACGACCGAAGGTACGGAGAGTCTCGAACGAGTGGCGTCCAGCGCCCGTGACGAGGGCAGCTTGGATCTCGCCGCCGACATCTGGCGCCTCTTGGCCAAGGCACTGGTAGGACTCCGATAGATCAGCCCGGTACGACGCCGAAGTGGCGGCGGGCCATCGTCACGGCCAGGTCCTGCACGGCGTACGCGGTCAGATAGTAGGCCTGGGGCGAGGTGCCGGCGGACAGACGCAAGGTGAACTCGGCCTCACGGTCCTCATCGGGCGCGACGCGGATCCTGTGCAGGGCCGGCTCCACCGCGCAGTCGGCGCGCAGGTAGCGTGGAACGTAGACGCCGAGGCGCAGCGGGCCGGTGCGGGCGCCGCGAACCACCAGCCGTACCCGGAGGACGCCGCCCTGGGGCACCTCGTCGTCGGCGTAGACCAGGACCGTTGGCGCGCCGGGCAGGCGCAAGGAGACGTCCCCGCAGCGCGGGCAGATGACGCACTCGGTGTCGAGCGCGGTGGGCACCAGGGCTCTGCGGGTGTACCGCTCGGCGGGCCGACCGCAGTGGCACTGCACCTGTGCCGCGGAGGACGCGTCGAGGCGGCTGCGGTCGCCGAAGTGGGCCGGGTAGTCGTTGAGTTCGGTCTCCGGGTCCTCGGCGATCCGTGCGGCGATGGCGTGGTCCAGGGACTGCAGATCGTCGAGGAGGCTGCGCATCGTGCCGGTCTGGTCACGCACCGCCAATGAGCGGCGAGTGACCAGTCCGTCGACCTTGGCGGCGAGCTTGTCCAGCCGGGGACGCAGCGGGTTGTTGGGGGGCAGCAGCCCGCCGGCGAGGTAGGCCGTGAGGCGGGCCGAGGTGGTGAGGAGCAGCGGCTCGGGGTCCACGGACGGCGGCTCGGGTGTGGGGCTCGCGTCGTCGGCGGCCATGCCGAAGTGGAGGTAGGCGGGGAAGGGCTGGGCGGTGGATATGCCGGCGTTCAGGCTCGGGGCGGAGGGAGCTCCGGAGAGGGCGGCGTCCATCCAGACCCGGTTCTCGACGCGGTCGGAGTCATGGATGGTGACTGCGGCGACGACGTCCTTGGCGGTGCCGTCGATCGCGTTGAGCATCAGCTGGAACTTCGGGTCGTAGCTGGCCGTGTCGGCGAAGGGAGCGTTGTTGCACGAGCTCAGGACGATCTCGGCGGCGCGGACCTCGCGCAGCTGGATCAGCTTGTCCATGGGTTTGTAGCAGGTGGGGCCGTAGGCGCAGGCCGGGCCGAGAAGCCCTGGGGCACGCGGGGCGGTCTCGTTCAGGCCGCACACGGTGAAGTCGGCGAGGTTGATCGAGTCGTCCTTGCCGTGGCCCTGGAAGAGGATTCGCCTCCAGCGGGTGCCGAGGATCTCGGTTTTGATGTCCTCGCTCTCCACGCCGCGTTCGTCGCGCAGGTGGATGCCCGCCTGGGCCAGGGGGCGGTCGGTGGAGGTGTACAGGCCCAGCTGCTGGACGTCCGTGGCGATGTGGGCGTACTGCTTGGCGGTGAACCAGGCGAGGGACGCAGCGTCACGGCCGGTGAGGAAGGTGATCTGCATGTCGGCGCGGCGGGCGGCAGCCAACAGGGCGTTCCACAGCGGGTCGAGGGTGAAGTGCTCGTACAGGCCGGCGATCACCAGGGAACGCGCGGGGGCGGGTCCGGCCTCCGTGGTGCTGCCATCGCCAGGGCCCTCCCCCTCGTCCGGCGCCCGGCGTCGCGCGCCGGGTTCATCGAAGAGCTCGGCTGCGAGTTCCTTCTCGTCGAGCCACTCCTCGGCCAGCGGTGCGATCAGTGCCGCGAGCCCGGCGGGGAGGATGCCGGGGCTCAGCAGGATGCCGCGTGCGTGGGGGGCCGGGCGGCGGACACCCGCGTACACCGTGGCTGCGCGCCGGGCGGAGGCGACGAGGTCCGGGCGGCCACCGGTCCACACCGGGACGGTCGCGGGCGAGGGGTCGGTGAGGAACTGCTCGACGGCCGCGGTGTACGTGGCCGGGTCGTCCACCGTCTGGAAGGGGGACGAGGCCGGGACCGCCGTCCCGTCGGCGTCGGCGTGGAGCGCGGACTGCATCAGCGGGTGACTCCTTCGTGGAGGTTCGAGGGCTCCCGGAGGCCGGGAGCGGCCTGTCTCTCCGAGGCCCAGGCCAGGGTCTCGGCCAGCGTGCGCCAGATCTCAGAGGACAGGTGGACGTTGGAGGCGTTCTGGGCCTCCTGGGCGAGTTCCTCGATACGGCGGACGCCGGCTTCGCGGTCGCCCTCGAGGATGCGGATCTGGTGGGCGAGGACCTCAAGTCGGATCCGGTCGCGGAAGGTCAGCTGTGGCAGGGCGTCCGCGAGCAGTTCGCACAGCCCCTTGGCCAACGCCAAGTCGCGCTGGTGGAAAGCAAGATGGGCCTTGATGACGAGAACCTCCTGGCGGTGCAGCGGGCCTCCGAAGAGACCCAGGGCGCGTTCGGCCTCGGCCAGCCACTGCTGGGCCTCGGTCACCCGGCGCGGGATCATCTGCAGGTACAGGGAAGAGGCGGCCAGCTGCAGCCGCAGCGTCAGGTCGTCGTGACTGGGCAGGTCGGTCAGGGCCCGCTGCAACAGCTCGGCGGCGCCCTGGTGGTCACCCTGGCGGATGCGTACGTTGGCGGCCGACCACAGGGCCTCGGCGCGCAGCACGGGGGGCAGGACGTCGATCGGTTCCAGCAGCTGGTCGGCGAGCCGGCGCGCCTCCGTGATCAGGCCCGACTCCGCCTCGACCGAGACGAGCACCAGTCGGGCGCGGACGGTGTCCGCCACGGGGACGGCCCCGTTGTCGGCGGTAACGAGGGCGGTCTGGGCGACGGCGCGGGCCTCGTCGATGTCACCGACGGCACGCAGGCAGCGGGCGAGGAGAGTGCGGGAGCGCACCTGCAGGGTGGACACCGCGAGGCGGTCGCTGAGCTCGGTGAGTTCGCGTGCCGCGGCGAGTTCGCCCTGGCGCCTGCCCCGCTTGGCGTGCAGCTGGGCCAGCTTCCACAGGGACAGCCAGCGCAGGGAGAGATCCTCGCCGCTGTGCGCCTGGACGGCCTCGCCGAGCAACCGTATGGCGTCGTCGGTGTCGTCCGAGGAACTGGCGGAGGCGAGGGCCTGACCCAGGAGCGAGGTGTGGGTGCCCTGGAAAACGGACGGAGGCACGCCCAGTCGCCGGGTGAGATGGTCGAGCACCTTGGCGGTCGGGCGCCGGGCCCCGGACTCCAGGCGTGACAGATACGCGGTGGACATGCCCCCATCGGCAACTTCGGCCTGGGACAGGCCCCGTTCCTGCCGGAGAGTTCTCAATAGCTGTCCGAACTGGGGTTGTTCGAGCACTTAGCCATCCCTGAGCCTGTGGGTCCCCGTGAACGGAACCATCTTCAGCGTGGGACACAGGGTTGTCAACTCTTGGCAACTCATGACCGGGGAGGGGGCGGCGACCCCCGGCAAACCGGGCCGGCACGGGGCTGCGGACTGCGCAGCCCCGCCCGGACACCGCGTCCGCCCGGCGTGGGACGCCGCACGCGGCGCGAACCCTCCCCGCGACGGGTGCCCCGCGGGTTACGGCCAGTCGATGTGGTCCGTCACGGCCGGAGCGAACTGCACGCTGACGTCGTGCGCGCCGTGAAGCGGCCAGTCGATCCTCACGTGCGCGGCCTGGGCCGCAGGGCCCTCCGTGCCGGCGCCGACGGCGGCCGCACCCAGCGCGAGGACGGCGGCCGACAGGACGGCGACGGTGGTGCGACGACGGGCGTTTTCCATGAGTATTCCCCCGGAATGTTGGTGGTGGTGCTGTAGGCCCACCGGAGGCTGACAAATACGCGGTCGGACCGGCTCGGAACGGGGAGTCCCCGGAGCCGGCGGCGGCCGCTCGGTCAGGTCGAAGCTAGATCACTTGCCAAAGCTTGACAACTCTCAAGAAAGATTGACAACTTTGTTCGGCCGCGCCTAGCGTTTTGTCACGAACGAGAGAGCCGCGGTGATGCCGAGGCCCTGTCCCGGATGCCTCGGCGGCCGCCGCAGCGGGCGCGCGCGGTGACGACAGGGCGTGGGTTACCGCGACAGACGGCGACCCACGATGCGGAGCCCCACGGCACCGACCACTGGCTGAAGAAGACCGTGCCCACCCGGGAATGCGTAAGTCCCGTGCCAGGCGGGAGTCCTCGGCCGGACGGCACCTGGTGTGAACAGCGACAGCAGCCCAAAGACCCAGACCAAGGTGGTCACACGGTGACAGCCCTCACCCATACGCCCCTGCCCACGACTGAGCCGCCCCCGGCCGGTTCCCTGCGCATCCGCGCGGCCGGCGAGGACGACCGGGACTTCCTCAGGTCCCTCTTCACCAGCGCGCTCAGCCCGTTCTACGACGGTGACCACGCCGCGCACGCCGATCGCGTCCTCGATGCGCACCTCGCCTCCGGACACGACCCGTTCGGCCACTTCTCCCGCTCCCAGCGCACCTTCATGCTGTGTTCGGACGACACGCCCGACGCCGAGCGGCTGGGTGTGCTGCACATGGTGGTCAAGCGCCAGGGCACAGTGAAGATCAGTCCGCTGATCCTCGTGCCGGAGCATCGCAGTCGCTCCGGGCTCGGCACCATGCTGTTGCGCGCGGCGGAGGACTTCGCCCGCAAGGCGGGGGCCCGGCAGCTTTACTGCACGGTCGCCGCCGCCAACACCGCCGCGATCGACTTCTTCCTCCGGCATGCCTTCGTGCCGGCGGGCAGCGCGCCCGGCCAGTACAAGTCGGACAGCACCGAGCGCATGCTCTACAAGGACCTGACCCTGCGCACGGAGCCCGCCGGGGACGACCACACCGGCGCCGTGAGCGGCACCCGCATCCGCCTCTTCCGGCCACAGGACGCGCCCGGGCTGCGCGACCTCGTGCTGCGCGTGATGCAGCCCGCGTACCGGGGTGTGAACGCGGACTGGGTGGATGCGTTGATTGCCGGGCACGACCGTCGCCACCACGGTGATCTCAACCAAAAGTTCAAGATCATCCACGTGGCGGTGGACGAAACGGGCACCGTGCGCGGAGTGGCCGCCGCGGGCCCGAAGAAGGGCCTGTCCGTCAAGATGATGCCGCTGTGCGCGGACCGTCCAGCCGTCCTCGCCCAGCTCCTGGACCGGCTGCCCGACTTGTACCGCGGGCTCGGTCGCAAGCTCTACACCCACCAGCCGCCGGATCCCGCCATCACCGCGCTCATGCAGAGCCGCCGCTGGTCCCTGGAGGGCCTGATGCCCGCCGCGTACCACCCCGACACCTGCACCGTCCAATGGGGCCTGACCCTGCCCGCAGCGCCACACCGCACCGGAGACGCACATGAATGACCTGGACCAGTACGCCGACGAACTGCATTCCTTCGTAACCGCACGCGGCTGGGACGCCTTCCAGAACCCCAAGGACCTGGCGATGGCCCTCGGCGGCGAGAGCGGGGAACTGCTGGCGCTCCTGCAGTGGCTCACCCCGGAGGAGGCCGCGGCACGCCCCTTCGAGGACCCCGAGTTCCGCCGCGAACTCGCCCACGAGCTGGCCGACATCCTCAACTATCTGCTGCGGCTGTCCCGCTCGGCCGGTATCGACCTGCTCGCGGCCGCCCGCGAGAAGCTCGCCCTCAACGAGCAGCGCTACCCGGTGGAGCTGGCACGCGGTAATGCCCTGAAGTACGACCGGCTGACCGAGGCGGGAGAACAGGCATGAGCGGCACCACTCCCCTGCCCCCTACGTCCGCTGCCGCGGCGCACACCGCGGCCGGCCGGCGCACCGGCGACAACCTCACCGGTGGCCTGCGTGTCTTTCTCGCCGCGCCGTTCGTGCAGTTCATCGATCCGGCCGATGGCGTGGTCCGCCGTCAGTGGCGACAGCGGCTGTCGGCCTTGCGTGAGGCACTTCTCGACGCCGGGCACGCAGTCTTCAATGCCCACCACAACGAGGGGTGGGGCGAATGGGGTCTACCCCCGCAGGAGTGCGTCCCCTCCGACTTCCGCGCGATGCAGTGCGCCGACCTGGTGCTCGCCTACCCTGGAACCCCGCCCTCCACGGGCGTTGCGCTCGAACTGGGCTGGGCCTCCGCGCTGCGCAAGCCCGTCGGCCTGCTGCTCGACCCCGGCACCACCTACAGTCCGATGATTTCGGCACTCGGCGAGGTCTCCCCGGTGCTGCAGCTGCCGTTCGACGGCAGCTGGTCCGCGCAGTGCCTCGACGGAGCGGTCCACACCGCCCTGGACTGGGCGGCCGGTCTCGGCGTCCGGCCGGGGCCGTGGAGCGCACCGGAACTGGACCCGGTCCTCGCCTACCACCGGCACGCGACGGACCGCCCCGACACGCCCGCGGCGGAGCCGGCCGCTGCGGAAACGGTGGTGCCGGCATGACGACCGCACTGCGGACACTCCCCGCGGCCGCCGGGCCCGCCCAGCCGCCCACCGCCGTGACCGTCGCCCTGTGCGGTGTCGAGTTCGGCTGGGGCAGCGCCGGAAAGCTCGGCGCGATCGTGCACGCGCTGCGGGCGGAGCTCGGCAACCGCGTGCGCTTCGTCGGGATCGGCTCGCGGCTCGGCCGCGAGATCGTACGCGGCCACGGTGTCGAAGAGTGGCACGACGTCGACCTCACGGATGCGCGGGCGCTGCGCGCCCTGGTGGACGAGCGAGCCCTCGACGCCGCCGTGTGCGTCCTGGACCGGGCCGCCGCGGTGGCGCTGGAGGACGCCGGCTGCCCCGTCGTGTTCGTCGACAGCCTGCCCTTCCTGTGGACGAAGGACGATCTGGACAGCCTGCCGCTGCGAGCCAGCGTCTACTGCGCGCAGCTGGTTCCCGGGCTGCCGGGTCCGGCCTGGCCCGTGCTGGCCCGTGTGGAGAACCTGCGCTGGGTCGAGTCGGTGATCGTCCCCGGGCCGGTCCGGACAGGACGCGAGATGCGGCCGGCCGGCGAACGCCGCGCGGTGGTCAGCCTGGGCGGCCTGCTGTCACCGCTGCTGGACGACCCCTCCGCCTACCTGTCCCTGACGGTCCCGGCCGCGCTCGGCGCTCTCGCCGCGTGGGGCGTCCGGCAGGTCACGCTGTGCGGCAACGTGCCCGAGGGGGTGTTCGACGGCATCACCGTTCCGGCGGGCCTGGACGTACGAAGCGGCGCCCTCGGCCACCAGGGCTTCCTGGCCGAGATCGCCGAGGCCGACGTCCTGCTCACCTCCCCCGGTCTGACCACGCTGCTGGAGACCAGCACGCGCGGGGTGCCCGTGGTGTGCCTGCCCCCGCAGAACATCAGCCAGATCCTCAACGCCTCCTTCTACGCCCAGGCCACCGAGGCGCCGGTCGCCGAGTGGCCCGAGGAGGTGTTCCGCGCCCACGAGGTGCTCGACGCCCGCCTGGTCACGGCATCCGGTGACGTCGCGGACGGCGGTGGATCGCCCGGCGAGGACGCCGCCCTGGAACTGATCTACGGCGGGATCGCGCGCGCCGCCCGCACCCCCGAACCAGTCCGCGCGGCCCTGACCGAGCGCATCGGCGCTTGCCTCGCCGCGGTCGAGCGGCAGCAAGGCCAATGGATTGCCCTGGCCCGGCTGGTCGGCACCGGTGGCGCGGCCCAGGTCGCCGACATCGTGCTGGCCACCGCGGCCCGCCGCGGCACCAGCCACCGCCCCGCCGACCTCCCTTCCTGAAAGGCTGACCGATCATGCAGGAACGACACCGTTATCTGTTCATCCGTGTGCTTGAGGCATGCAACGCCGACTGCTTCATGTGCGAGTTCGCCCTGTCTCGGGACACCTACCGGTTCAGCCCGGAGGACTTCGCCGAATTGCTGCCGGAAGCGGTGGCGAAGGGGGTGGGCTACGTCCGCTTCACCGGCGGCGAGCCGCTGATGCACCGGGACGTCGTCGATCTGGTGCGCTTGGGCACGGAGCACGGCATGCGCATGTCGCTGATCACGAATGGCATGTTCCTGCCCCGCTTCGTCGACCGGCTCGCCGACGCCGGGCTGGCCCAGGTGATCGTCAGCCTGGACGGCTCCTCCGCTGCCACCCACGACGTCTACCGCCGCTCTCCCGGCATGTTCGACAACGGTCTGGAAGGGCTGCGCCGGGCAAAGGAGTTGGGGATCATCCCGCGCGTCAACTCCGTCGTGGGGCCGCACAACTTCGCGCAGATGTCCGACCTGCAGCGGGTGCTGACCGACCTCGGCGTTCAGCAGTGGGAGCTGTCCGCGATCAAGCTGGACCGTGAGATCCGCTATCCGTCGGCGGAGGAGGTCATCGCCGCCTGTGATCCCATCTACGCCGCCGACCCGGCCACCACCCTCGTACCGCTCGGCAAGCGCTTCTACGGCGACACACCCGAGGAGCAGAAGGCCTTCTTCGAGGAGTCCCTGCCGCCGCGCGCATCGGAGCCGCTGTGTCTGGTCACCGACGACGTGATCTACCTGGACGGCAAGAACGGCCGGATGTTCTCGTGCAGTTGCCTTCCGCACAAGGAGGGGGACGAGGGCCCCGGCGGCGCGCCGCTGCGCACCGACGACGGCAAGGTCATGCTCGACAGCCCGGTCTTCCGCACCCACGCGGATCTCTTCAAGCAGCAGGGTCCGACGATGTGCGGCGGCTGCTCCGCGACCGCCGCCGGCTACAGCGACGACCTCGCCCGCATGGGCGCCGTACCGGCCTGGCACTACTGACGGCCCCGCCTTCCCCTCACGCCCGCGTCTGGAACCGACCGCGCCCGGAGCCACCATGTCCTCACCCACCACCGCCCCGCCGCGGCCGCGCGTGCTCGCCGCCGCCCGATCCACGCTGGAGTCCCAGGCCGCGCTGCGCCATGTCAGCGCCCACCTCTCCGAAGTCGAGCTGACCGCTGAGCCGGACGCCGCCCCCGCCCCCGAGGCCGCCGTGGTGTGCGACGACGATGTGCTCGCCGCGCGCCTGAGCACCTCCGGCGTACCAGTTGTGTTCGTCGCCTCCGGTGGCCCCCCGCCCGGCGGCACCTGGCCGCCGTCGACCGTCCGCTGCCTGCACCGGCCCGGCTGGCTGGGCGGGCAGCGCGCCAAGGGCGTGCACACTGTCGGCACGATCGCCCCGCCCCGGGCCGCCCGGGCGCGTGCGGCGCGCGGCGCGGTCGTCCAGCTGTCCACACCGGATCTGCACCCCGACGACCACGCGGCCGTCGCCCGGGCGGGCGCGGCCCTGCGCGCCGCCGCGGAAGCGGCACGGTACGACGGGAAACCGCTGCTCGGTGTGGTCCTGGACGCGCCGGTGCCCGTGCGGTCCGCCCTGCTGTCCGCGGCCGGAGAGGACACCGGCGCGCTGCCCGTCGCAGGGGTCGAGGAGGCCGCCACGGAGCGGCTGCTGGCCGAGGCGTCGCTGCTGGTCTCCTCGCCCCTGCTGACTGCCGTCAACCAGGCGCACGCCGCCCGGGTCCCGCTGCTGCTGCTCCCGGCTCTGGACGCGGACCAGGCCAGTCGGCTCGCCGGGATCACGGAGGCGACCGGCGTCGAGGTGCTCGATGCGGCCGCACCGGACACCTCGGCCGACCGCGCCGTCCGAGGTGCCGACCCGCTCTGGAACCGTATTTCCCGGGCGCTGGAGCACGCCGGCGACGACCGGCGCGGCGCCCAGCGCGTCGCGCGTCAGGTCCGGCAGCTCCTGCTCGCCCCGTTCTGACGCGGCCTCTCCCCGCAGCCCCTGTCAACCCACCTCGAACGGAAGCCTGCTGATGCTGCGTCCCTTCCCCTACGGCGCCAACTACCTCTCCCTGGAGGACACCCCCGAACTGCACCGGTCCCTCGACAACAAGGTCCTCTTCCGGTACAGCGCCCCCGCGCCGAGCAACGCCGACCTGCTGGAGGCGTACGCGGCCGAGCGGCTCGGCGCGGGGCGGGCGCTGACCGTGCCGAACGGCACACAGGCCCTGCGCGTGGCGCTGATGGGCACCCGACCGCGGATCGGCGACCCCGTGTACATACCGGCGGTCACGTTCGTCGCGGTGGCCGGTGCCGTGCTGTCCTGCGGACTGGTTCCGGTTCTCGTCGACGTCGATGAACGGTTCGGCCTGGACGCCTCGCTGCTGCCCGCGGACGCGGAGCGAGTCGTGGTGGCGCACATGGAGGGCACCGTCGTCGACCTGCCCGAGCGGGTGCCGTACCTGATCGAGGACACCGCGCAGGCCATAGGCGGACGCCACACGGACGGGCGGCACGCCGGGACCGTCGGCTATGCGGGCACGTTCAGCTTCCACCACGCCAAGATCCTCACCTCCGGCGAGGGCGGCCTGGTCGTGGTCCGTGACCACGCTCATTGGGACGTCTTGCGGTCCTACACCGACCATGGCTCGGCCCGCGAGCAGGGCAAGTACCCGGGCTGGAACCCCGGCGCGTTCTACGGCGAGAACTTGTGTGCCAACGAGGCCGTGGCCGCCGTACAGCTCCAGCAGTTCCGGCGGCTGGACGAGATCCTCTCCTCTCTGGAGCGGCACTACGCCCTGACGCTGGAGGCGCTCGGCGAGCGCTCGGACGTCACCGTGATCGCCAAGCGCCTCGGTGACGTCAAGACCAGCGTGCGGCTGCTGCTGGAGTCGCGACAGCTGCGAGACAGGGCCATGGAGCGGCTGGAGGAACGGGGGCTGCCCTGCTGGAGCCTGGACAAGTACCTTTTGCCCGAGCACCCGGTGGTGGCGGGCCGCGCCTCGCTGTACGCGGATGGGTTCCCGTGGAACCTGGCCGACGGCGACGACCGTTACGCACCGTTGAGCCGGGACGGTTTCGCCGCAACTCGCGACGGGCTGAGCCGCACCCTGTGCGTACCGCTCACCCCGGAACTCGACGAGGCGGAACAGATCCTGCTGGCCAAGGAGATCGCCGCCGTCGTCGCCGCGCTCTGAACGGAACCTCCCTGCCCGGCGGACCATCCCTCGTCGTGGACCGTCCCCACGAGAACCGAGAGAAGACCATGACCCATGCCGCATCCGACAGCCGGCCCGAAGACCCGTCCACCGAAACCGGCTCCAAGACTCCGCCCGCCAGGAACCGGTTCCTCACCGTCCTGAGCGACAAGGCCATGCGCGCCCCACTGCTGTGGAGCACCGTCGGCCGGTTCCCGCTGTACCTGGTCACGCTCGCCCTCGTAGTGTTCGCCACCTCGCGCGGCACGGGCTACGGCTCCGCGGGCCTGCTGCTGGCCTGCTACACGCTGGGCGGTGCGGTGCTTGCGCCGGTCGTCGCCCGCCGCGTCGACGTGCACGGCCAGACTCCCCTGCTCCTCCTGACCGGTGTCGTCCACCCACTGGCGCTGATCGGCCTGGTGTGCACGGCGCCCGACGCCCGCATCCCGCAGCTGGTGTGCGCGAGCGTCGCGGGCGCCACGATCCCGCCGATCAGTGGCTGTGTCCGGTCGCTGTGGAGCGCGCTGCCCAGCGGCCGGGAGGCGGGCTTCTCCCTGGAGGCGGTGCTCAGCGAGGTCTTCGTCATCGGCGGACCGCTGCTGCTCAGCGCCGTGCTGTTCTGGGGGACCCCCGCCACGGCCCTGGTCGTCGGCGGGATCCTGGCGGGCGTGGGGGCCATCGGTTTCGCCACCACGCAAGCCTCGCGCAACTGGAGCGCCACGGAGACCCAGAGCGACCTGCTGGGGGCGCTGCGCTCGCCGGGCCTGGTCCGGCTGCTGGCCGTCCTGGTCTGCGCGGCCGTGTCCATGGGCGTGTTCAACCTGGTCCTGCCCGCCTTTGCCGAGGAACACGGCTCCGCGGACAGCGTCGGCCTGATCTTCGGTGCCTGGGGCGTCGGCGGGGTCGTCGGCGGGCTCTGGTACGGCAGCCGTACCCGGGAGTGGCCCGCCGAACGCACCTTCGCCATCGGCCTGCTCGTCCTGTCCGCGCTCACCGCACTGCCCCTGCTCGCCTGGGACAACTGGTCGATGGGCGTGGCCCTCGCCCTCGGCGGTGTGGTCATCGCCCCGGTGACGGCCGTGGAGTACGAACTCGTCGCGCGCACGGCCCCGTCAGGCGCCATCACCGAGGCCTTCACCTGGGTCATCACCGTGAACGTCGTCGGCACCGCCGTCGGCGCTCAGCTCGGCGGTCTCCTCGTCGGCGCCTACGGCACCTGGGCGGGCTTCGTCGCCGCGGTCGCCGCCCTGCTCGCAGGCGCCGCCATCGCCTTCGCCGTACGCCACCGGTTCACGGCCCCGTACGGCATCCCCGGCCCTAGCCACCCGGATCCAGCGGACCCGGAACGGTACGACTCCACCGCCCTCCGCCCACCCAAGGCTTCCGCATGACCGATCCCCCTCCCTCCTTCCTGCTGGTCGACGGACGTCCGGGCAGTTTCACGGACTACGTCATCGGCCGGCCGGACTCGACGTCACCCTGCTCCGCTTCGAACGCCGGACCTACCTGCCGGCGGAGTACTGCGAACGCACGAAGCACCGGCCGTCCTTCACCTTCGCCGACGGGGTGCCGCTGGAGCGGGAGGCGGCCCGCTACCGGGACTGGGCGGCGCGGCAGTCGTCACCGCCCCGGTACTTCTGCAATCCGCAGGAGCCGCTGCAGGAGATCTCGCAGGCCTTTGCCGCACTCGCCGGGCTGCCGCACCTGGACGAGGAACAGGTCGCCTGGCCGCGCCACAAGCCGCGGATGAAAGGCCGCTTCCCCGAGCTGGGCATCCCCTGCGCCCGATACCGCACGGCCGCCACGCTCGACGACATCCGGGCGCATGCCAGGGAAACTCTGCTGGCCGCTCATCCTCAAGCCGACCGACTCCTTCTCCAGCATCGACACTTCACCGGACGGGTCGTGGCGGTCACCCCGCTCGCGGAACTACGGCGGCTGCCCGGCGTGCTCGGCGGGCGTGCTGCTCGTGCCGGGCACGGAGGTCACACCGCAGCGCGCCTCCCACGCGTCGTCGGGCTGTGTACACGTGGAGGGCAGCGACGTGGCCGAAACCGTCTCCCGGATGCAAGCCGTGCTGGACCATTTCCGGATGGAGGTCCTCGACCAGGCGGCCTGAGCGGATGCCCCGGCGGCCCCGGGGACCCGTCCGCCGGCGGCCCGGAAAAAAATGAGCAGCCGTCGACCGGGCCTGCCTGGCACCGTGGTCCGGGAGCCGCCCGCCCACACAGCGCGCCGACGCACCACGCCGTATCCGTACACGTACAGCAGACAAGGACACAGGAAACATGGGACATCTGGAGGCCTCTCACCTCGAGTACTACCTGCCCGACGGGCGGACACTGCTCGGCGACGTGTCGTTCCGGGTGGGCGAGGGAGCGGTGGCGGCCCTGGTCGGCGCGAACGGCGCCGGCAAGACGACCCTGCTGCGGCTGCTGTCCGGCGAGCTGAAGCCGCACGGCGGCACGGTCACGTCGAGCGGCGGTGTCGGGGTGATGCGGCAGTTCGTCGGCTCGGTGCGGGACGAGAGCACGGTCCGCGACCTGCTGGTGTCGGTGGCGCCGCCGGGCATCCGGCAAGCCGCGCAGGCCGTGGACGCGGCGGAACACCTGATCATGACGGTGAACGACGAGGCCGCTCAGATGAAGTACGCCCAGGCCCTGGCCGACTGGGCGGAGGCACGCGGCTACGAGGCGGAGACCCTGTGGGACATGTGCACCATGGCCGCGCTCGGCGTGCCGTACGAGAAGGCGCAGTGGCGTCAGATTCGCACGCTCTCGGGCGGTGAGCAGAAGCGGCTCGTCCTGGAGGTGCTGCTGCGCGGTCCCGACGAGGTGCTCCTGCTGGACGAGCCCGACAATTACCTGGACGTACCGGGCAAACGGTGGCTGGAGGACCGGCTCGGTGAGACCGGCAAGACCGTGCTGTTCGTCTCGCACGACCGGGAGCTGTTGGAACGGGCCGCCGAGCGGATCATCGCGGTGGAGCCGAGCCCGGCCGGCTCCGACGTCTGGGTGCACGGCGGCGGTTTCGGCACCTTCCCCGAGGCGCGGCAGGAACGGTTCGCCCGGTTTCAGGAGCTGCGCCGCCGCTGGGACGAGAAGCACGCCCAACTCAAAAAGTTGGTGCGGGACCTACAGCAGTACGCCGCGCGCAGCGACGACATGGCTTCTCGTTACCAGGCGGCGCGGACCCGGCTGCGCAAGTTCGAGGAGGCCGGTCCGCCGCCGGAGCCACCGCGCAAGCAGGAGATTCGGATGCGTCTGCACGGCGGGCGCACCGGCGTGCGGGCCGTCACCTGTAAGCAGTTGGAGCTGACTGGGCTGATGAAGCCCTTTTCTCTGGAGATCTTCTACGGCGAGCGGGTGGCGGTGCTCGGCTCCAACGGGTCGGGCAAGTCGCACTTCCTGCGGCTGCTGGCCGGGGAGGGCGTGGCGCACACGGGCACGGTGACACTGGGCGCACGGGTGGTGCCGGGTCATTTCGCCCAGACGCATGCGCATCCCGAACTGATGGGGCGCACCCTGGTGGACATCCTGTGGACCGAGCACGCCCGGGACCGGGGCGCGGCCATGTCGGCGCTCCGCCGCTACGAATTGGACCGGCAGGGTGACCAGGCTTTCGACCGGCTCTCCGGCGGGCAGCAGGCGCGCTTTCAGATCCTGCTGCTGGAACTGCAGGGAACCACCGCCCTGCTGCTGGACGAGCCGACCGACAACCTGGACTTGGAATCGGCGGAGGCCCTGCAGGAGGGGCTGGAGGCGTACGAGGGGACGGTCCTGGCGGTCACCCACGACCGCTGGTTTGCACGGTCCTTCGACCGCTTCCTGGTGTTCGGCAGCGACGGCCGGGTACGCGAGGCGCCGGAGCCGGTGTGGGACGAGCGCCGCGTGGAGCGGGCACGCTGACGGAGTGAAGCGTGAGCCGTTCAGGAATGCGTCGCTGCAGCTCATAGGGGGTCTGGCGGGAACTGCTGGGGTACTGGGACCATGCCGGGATGATCGTCTCGCTGGTGTATCGGGTGACGCAGAAGCTGTTGTCGGTCCCGGCGGTGCTGCTGCGTCGGTAGGCGGCCAAGGACGCTGAATTGCTGGCGCTCCGGCACGAGGACGCGGTGCTGCGTAGGCAACTTGCGGGCCCGGTGCGGTACGAGCAGGCGGACCGGCTCTGGTTCGCAGCGCTGTCCGCGCTGATACCCAGATGGCGCTGGGCGCAGGTGATTCCCGTGACGCCAGGGACGTACTCCTGACCCCTCACGAGGATTTCAGTGACCGCGATGCTCCGCCGTCAATTCCCCACCGCCCACCGCGGCCACACTGACTGGAGGCTCCTCACCATCCCCAGGGCAGCCGCCTCGATCCGCCACGCCGTACGACCTGGTCGCAGGTCGGCGCCCACGTTTGCCGAGCAGCACACGAACCGGGTCGCAACACCGGATACCGAGACCCTCACGCAGGAACTGGTCACGGGAACGGTCCACAGCGTCTTCCCCGGCGTGGACACGGCAGTGGTCGAATGGCGTCCGGCCCACGCGGATCTGAACTGGGCGCATGTGACGGCGTCGGTGTTTTGCCTGTTTGACTGGGAGGACTGGGGCATCGCCCCCCGCGGCTTGGACGCAGCGAATCTGGGAGCCTCCCTCGCCGTCCCGGCTCTGGCCGATCGCGTCCGCAGCGAGCGGCGCAACGACCTCGAAAACCGGGACGGCAAGCTGATGTTGCTGCTGGTCGCCGCGAAGATCCTCAGCCCCTACGCTGACCCAGAGGACCCTCGCCTTGTCCCCGCGCGGAAGACAGCTGAGGCCCCGACCACGGAGGCAGGCGCCCCGTCGCCGTCTGGTCGCTCTCCGTGGCGCATGAGTGAGCCAGATTGGCCCCTTCGGCCCTCTCGACCCGGTCGGCCGACCAGAGTGTGTGCAGAACCGCAACGGACTCACACAGCAGGCACCGATCCTCGTCCCGAAATTACGCGAAGGAGCTCGAACGGCGGCGCCCCTCCACCCTTCGGGGCCCTTCGACTAGGGCAGTCCGAGGTCTGCGATCTGCCCATCAAATGACCTGACATCTCATCAGGACGAGCGACAAATATGCGTCATGAGCGCCATTTCAGCGTCAGGATATCGCCCGTAACGCCCACAGCGCACATAATGTGCACTGACAAAACCGCAGGTCAGGCATCTTCCCGCACCGGTTCGAGGATCGCCACGCACTCGACGTGGTGCGTCATCGGAATAAGATCTAGCGCAAACATGTGAAGAAAACCGCAGGTCAGCGGCCCGTATGGAGCAAACTGGACAGGGCTCCTATGTGCGTTACGGGCAGAGCGGGCGATATGTGCAGTGCGCTGACGCTTCTTTCTCGCATCCGTCTGGGCATTCTGGGCCCGATGGCGCCCGCGAAGTCGGCCAGGCGCACACAGCAAGCGGTGGACGGCTGCTGCGCGGGCTCAGCCGTGGTGCGTGCCCCGAGCTGAGGGGGAGTGGAGGGTCGCGTCCATGGTGCTGTCAGGTCGCGATGAGCGCCTGACGGCAGCAGCCTGGCAACCCGTGACAGCCATGACCACCACCACTGCGCAACGCGGGCAAGGACAGCCGTCTCGTCGTGGCTGACGCCCACTGCGGCCTCGGCCGGGGCCTGCCCGCCCGGCGCGGGCCCGGTGGGGGGCGTCGACGGCGGCGGCCACGCCGAGGGTGGTGTCGCTGTTCATCGTTGCGTCCGGCGGGTGAGGCGGGCGCGGCGGGCGGCTGCGAGGTCGAGTACGTCGTCGATGGCGGTCCGGGGCGGCCTGTCGAGATTGATGGCGTGGCTGCGCAGCATCGAGACCAGGTGCCGGCCGACCGACGGGGCTTCCGCGGGGATGCCTCGGTCGAGGGCGGCGGAGAGCATGCCGGCGAGCTCGCGGGTGTGGTCGGCGAGGGCGGTGGCGGCGAGCCGGGCTGCCTCGGCGGGGCGGTGGCGGCGGGCGAGCTGCTGGGTGAGGGCGGCGAAGGCTTCCCCGGGCAGGACGGCGAGCGGCCGCTCTGCGTCGAGCTCGTTGGCGAGACGGCGCAGCATGGCGGCGGCGGTGGCGCGCGGGAGGTTCGAGCGGACGTCGGCGGGGCCCTGGTTCGGAAGGGTGACGATCAGGCGATGAGTGTCGAGGGAAGCGGTCACGGGGGCGGGACTCCTTGTCGGGATCAAGGTGCTGCTCATGCATGAGTGGCTGGAATGGCACCTGTGAGCAGTTGTGTGGGGCCAATGGGTCGTGCGCGGTACGGATGCGATGCGGCACGCGGCGGCTACTGCGCCTTGGGGCGAACCCGGGTTCGAGGTCGTCGACCAGGTTCCCGAAGACGGTCACAAGGGTCGCGCCTGGGACGGATGCCTTCCGGGTTGAGTGGGGGCCGGCCGGTAGTTCTCGTGGGTGGGGCCTGTCCCACACGATCCGCCGGTACGGCGGACAGATGTTCCATTGAGGCGCCCCGAAGTTTCCGGACACCGGGCCAACTAGAATTTTTGTCCGGAACAACGGAGAAGGTACGTGGCACAACAGCGCAGGAAGTTCAGTCCTGAATTCAAGGACGAGGCGATCAAGATGGTGATCGAGGGGTCCCGTCCGATTGCTCAGGTTGCCCGAGAACTCGGGATCATCGAGGGAACCCTTGGAAACTGGGTCAACACCTACCGGCGTGAGCACCCCGTCGAAGAATCGCCGTTGACTGTCTCCGAGCGCGCCCGCCTGCGAGAGGTCGAAAAAGAGAACCGCGAACTTCGGATGAAGAACGAATTGATGGCTGATAGCCAGGGATTGGTCGGGCTCCCCTGGTTGATGTAGCCGTAAGTGTGTGCCACGACCCCGATCAGCGGGCCGTTGGTGGGGTCGGTGGCCACCGCGATCTGAGTCACCCCGGTGTAGGGCACCTGGATCCACGAGCCGGAACCCTCTTGGACCCAGGCCGTGCCGTTCGCATCCACTTCACCGACCAGCGCGCCGTTGGTCCCGTCGCCGGCGACCGACATCTGCGTGGCGGGCGGGGCCGTTGGGACGATGTTCCACTTCTGGCTGGCGCCTCCGTTGCACGCTCGTAGGCTCATGCCCGCAGTGTTCGCGGGCAGGGGAACGCCGTCGCTGGAGGTGGGTGGGGTGGAATCCAGGCACTTGTTGGTCGGGAGGTTGACGATCTTCCCGAACGAGTAGGACCACTGCTGGGACCCCAAGGAGGGATAGGGGAACGGGTACTGACCCGATTGCCGTTGTTGGAATTGGCACCGTCGTTGTACAGGCACGTTCCGTGGGCAGTGTTGCGCACGGTGCCGTCCGATTTGATCGTCCAGTACCCGTCGCTGGTCCGTGGGTTGCAGGCGGTCACGGTGCGGTTGTTGGCATTGGCCAAATCGGGGACCGGGGAGGCGGTCTGCAGGCACTTGCTCGGCTCGGCTGCGGGAGTGATCCGCGAGGGCGGCGTCGGAGTCGGCGCGCTGGGGGAAGCGGTGGCGACGCCTTCCCAGGGTTGCGGTTCCTCGAAGAACACGTCGGTGACTTGCTCCCGCGAGACGATCGCGAGGCTGTTGCGGATGGCTGTCGCCGGCATATCCAGGTAGTACAGATAGACCGTCCGGCCTCGGGTGCCCGATCCCATTCGCCAGGTGTACTCGTTCACGGTCCAGTTGCCGCTGGGGGAAGTCCATGAATTCCCGGTCACCGTCCCCGTATCAAACTGGCCGGTGCCTGCAGGATCCCGCGTCCCTGCCTCCTGAATGGCAATCACGTCGTAGTGGTCAGTCAGCCCGCGAACTTCATCCCAGCGCGCGCCGTTGCTGTTCCAGGTAAGGGCATGGTGTCCGTTCACCTGGGCCTGCGCCGGCACGGGTGGCGTCACCACTGCGCCGGCAGCAAGCGTCGCCATCAGGAGCAAGAGCGCCGTCGCCATCCGCGAATCACGGCGCCACCACGCCACGGACGGGCCGCGCCCGCCGGCCCCCACGCCCAGCCGGTCCGCCATCGCTCGCAGACCATGCCAAACGGCCCGCCATCCCAGGCGGCCGCGCACAACGACCATGAAGGATTCCTCACTTCTCTCGTCAGCCCACGCCGGTCAGCAGCGGGCGACAGTGCAAACAGGCCGATGACAGGCGGACTCCAGTCGGCGGCGCGGCGTGCGTGCTACCGACGGGCGTGGGTGGGGCGGCCCGTGTGGTGGGCCGGGTGGGGAAGGGGGCTGGGCGCTGGCGTCGGCGAGGGCCTGCGGGGCGGCGCCATTCGGCCGGGAGGGAGCGCAGACCTCCTCAGCGGCCTCGGCGATGTGCACCACGCGTTCGTCGGGCGGCCCGAGCCGGGCGTCAGGATTTGCGCAGCGACGTGATCACGAATGCGGGGATCACCGCCGCGCCGACCACCAGGTGCATGAGGGCCAGCAGGAACTGGTCTGTTGCGGTGACACCGGCCCCGTTGTAGGGAAGACCGCCGACGAGCAGCAGGATCGCGAGTGTCGACCAGATGAGGGTGGCCCGCCGTGGGATGAATCGTTCCAGCAGCTCCAGGAGTCCCCAGCCGAGCAGCGCAGGAACGACGGAGGCGGCGATCACCACGCCGATCTGAACGGTCTGGGCCGGCCGGCCGAAACCTGCGGGGGCCATCAGATCGTATCCGGCGACGGTGGTGAGGACGACGACGTAGACGAGATTGGTGAGGAGGCCGATGCCGATGGCAGCCGGTCGAGCCGCTCTGCCGGGGGTGTCGGTGAGGTGGCGGGCGGGCGGTCTCGGTGAGGACGATGTGATGGCCATGATGGATGCTCCGTTGTCAGTTGGCGGGTTGGCGGATGACGGGCAGGACGAGGTGGGAGAGGTGGTCGGCGTGGTGGTGGATCAGGGTCCGGCCGACC
Organism: Streptomyces sp. NPDC055254; assembly: GCF_053606025.1. Classification (NCBI taxonomy): domain Bacteria; kingdom Bacillati; phylum Actinomycetota; class Actinomycetes; order Kitasatosporales; family Streptomycetaceae; genus Streptomyces; species Streptomyces sp. NPDC055254. Next base: position 246,984 of record NZ_JBSGQV010000005.1, read on the forward strand.
TGGTGGCCGTAGTAGTGGTGGAACAGGCCGTCGGCGACCGCCGAGTCGCCGTTGGCGATCTCCAGGCGGATTCGGCTGCCCTTGGGGAAGAGGTAGGAGGTCGGCCAGACCTCGATCTCGTAGCGGACGACTTTTCCCGGCTCGATCGGCTGGGGCGGGTGGGTGCGATGGGTTGCCTTCAGCCAGCCGCGGGTGACCATGACGGACGGCGGCGGTACGTTCTCCGCGACCTTGCGCATGAGGGCCTTCTTGAGCCTGGGCACGGCCTTCTGCTCGGAGATCTTGACGTGGAAGTCGGTGTCGGTCTGGTCGGACTCCGCGTACAGCACCAGGGTGATCTTCCCGGTGACCTCGGTGTCGTGTTTCAGGGGCGCGGTGGTGAAGGTGAGGATGCCCCGGGTGGGTTGGGGGATGCCTTCGGTGATGACGGTGGTGCCCACCGTCCACTCGGGGTTGGGGTAGTCGTAGGCGGTCGCCGCTGAGGCCTGCCGGGTGGGCGGGGTGGTGGAGAGGCTGCCGTCGTTGAGTGAGGGGACGGCGCGTGCGGGTTCGGGGTCCAGGTAGAGGGTGACCGGCACGGCGCGCCGGGGCGGCCATTCGGATTCCTCCCGTGGCGGGCGCCCTGAGTTGGCGACTTCGATGCGGACCGCCGGGCCGTCCATGACGCCGTTGTCGACGCCCTTGAGCCAGTGGTCGTACCAGGGGCGGATGTGGGTGTCGAGGAAATCGGGCTGGTAGTAACGCTCATGACTGTCGGTGCCGGCGAGTACGACGAGACGCTTGTCGGTGCCCCCCAGCCGTTCGTAGCCGTCGAGCTGACCGCGCAGGTGCAGGCCGACGCTGTACCACCAGGCGATGTTCAGCACCGGGACGTCGATGTCCTCCACCTTCACCGCCCGCTGCTTCCACCAGTCGTCGAAGACGGGCCGGTCCAGGGTCATGCCGACGACGTCGGCGGTGCCGCCGGGCCGGGGCGCGGTGCCGCCGCCGATCGTGGCGCCGGCGCGGAGATTGTCGGTCGACCAGAAGTTGAGGAACCCCATGGAGTAGACCCCGCCGTGGTAGACCGCGTCGTGGTAGAGGTCCGTGAATCCGCTGTAGATGAGCGCGCAGGTCAGGTGCGGCGGGCGCTGCGCGGCGGCCAGCCACTGGTTCACGCTGTAGGCGCTCTCCCCGATCATCGACACTTTGCCGGTCGACCAGGGGCGGGCGGCGATCCACTCGATGGTGTCGTAGAAGTCGCGCTGCTCGGCGGGGCCGAACAGCTCGAACTGCCCCTCGGACCTGCCGGTGCCGCGCTGGTCGCCGACCACGACGGCATAGCCGTGGCCGGTCCAGTAGTCGAGGGGGCCGGTCTCGATGAACCGGAACATCGGCACGGCCGGCAGGTACAGCAGGTCCTTCTGGTACGGCGCCACCGCGTACAGAGCCGGGAACGGCCCGTCCCCTTCCGGCAGGTACACATCGGCGCAGATCCGAACGCCGTCGGACGCGGTGATCCACTCGTTCTTCATCGTATGCATGGCAGCTCCTAATTTCCTCATGCGTGGAAATTAATTTCAACGTATACTGAAACTCTCGCTGAGGGAAGCCCCTCTTCCAGCCGTTACGGAAGGTGATGCGGTGTGACCGGTCGAGGACCTCGGGGTGAGCGCGGAGAGCAGGCGGACAAGATCGTTGCCGCCGCCCGCAGAGCCTTCGCCACGCGCGGCTACGCCGCGACCTCACTCCGGTCGGTCGCCCAGGAGGCCGGCGTCGACCCCGGCCTGGTGAACTACTACTTCCGCACCAAGACCGGGCTGTTGGAAGAGGTGATGCAACCCCCCGAGGCGTTCGGCGCAGCCGTGGCCGCCGCCGCCGAACAGCCCATGGACCGCCGGGGGCACGCCTTCGTTGCGGCCGCCCTGAACCTGTGGGAGGACCCCGTCTCCGCCGAGACCCTGCGCGCCATCATCCTCACCGCCGCACAGGAACCCGCCGCCCTGCAACGCCTGCGGCAGCTCTTCTCCGAACTCGTGCTGGCCGTCGTCTCCCACAGCCTGCCCGACACCGAACGCAACCTGCGGGCCAGCCTCATCTCCACCCAGATCGTCGGCATGGTCATGAACCGCTACATCTGGCAGATCGGCACCATCGCCACCCTCCCCGCCTCCTCCGTCACCGACCTCATCGCCCCCACCATCCAGCTCTACCTCATCGGCCCCCTGCCCCCGAGCCTCAGCGACGACGGCCCGAGCCCGGGCTGACCCAACCCGCTCCAGCGAATCCCGCAAATGGTTCTCCAGCGCTCCGAGAAGCCCGCCGGCGCGCGGCGCCGTTCCGCTCCCGGGCGCGGGAAGCCTGTACGCGCATACCTGGGACCTCCGACTTCGCGGAACTCCTGCAGAGAGGCTGCGTGCCCGTATCCAGGCCTCGGTGGAAGTGCTTGCGGTCACGGGGCATCATTGCCCTGACCCGCCGACAGCGGGGTTCGGCCAGGGATGCCCCGACGGCTGCGACGTCATCGACAGGATCGAGGCCGAGGCCACCGCGAGGATCGGCGCGGAGTGGAAGGAGCACACCGACACGCGCACCGCGTTATGCAATGGCCACCGGGACAAGGCGCTGACCACCCAGGCCGGCGACCTGGACCTCGCGATCCCCAAGCTCCGGTCGGGGAGCTTCTTCCCCGCCCTGCTGGAACGGCGGCGCCGGATCAACCAGGCCCTATACGCGGTGATCATGGAGGCTTACATCCGGGGGGTGTCCCCGGTCTGTCGACGGCCCTGGTCAAGGCCCTCGGCGCGGACACCGGGGGCACGATCTTCGCCCAGCGCACCGCCGACGCGGTCCGCACCCAGCTCGACACCGTCGCCGACATGCTCGGCACCCAGTTCCCCAAGGTCAAAGCGATGCTGCTGGGGGCCAAGGACGACCTGACCGCCTTCGCGGCCTTCCGGAGCGACATTGGAAGAAGATCCAGTCGACGAACCCGCTGGAACGGTCAACCGCGAGGTCAAACGCCGCGCCGACGTCGTCCAGGTCTTCCCGAACGACGACGCGCTCCTACGGCTGGTCGCCGCCGTGCCCTTCGAGCTCCACGACGAGTGGACCGCCTTCCCCCGCCGCTACCTGCCCGAAGGCAGCATGGACCAGCTCTACCCCGCCAAGCTCCCCGAAAGCGCCCCCACGCTACCCAACACCACCAACACAACGCCCGATTGATCGGCTACACCACGAGAAGGGACACGACCTGACCCCACCTCGACCGGCATCGGCTAGACGTTCTGCCCACGGAAGTGGGGACGGCGGCCAGGACGGTAAAAGACAGGCTGAGGGGCCTGGCCCCTACCGCCGACACGAATAGCGGATAGCAAAAATTGCTACAGAGTGTGACCGGCAGGGGCTCTCGCACATCGAACCGGCAAGGCCCGGCATTCGGCACCACGGCATGCACAAGGCCGCCTCCCCGGCCCACACGGCCCAGCCGGGGAGGCGACTCCCGGTGCTGACGCTACGTCAGCTAATGCTGACGCCCCATCAAGAAGCACCTCCGGTGAGCGTCAAACGAGCGTCAGATCAGCGTCAAGATATCGCCCGTAACGCCCACAGCGCACATAATGTGCACTGACAAAACCGCAGGTCAGGCGTCTTCCCGCACCGGTTCGAGGATCGCCACGCACTCCACGTGGTGCGTCATCGGGAAGAGGTCGAAGACGCGGAGGGTGCGGACCTTGTAGCCGTTCTCCTTGAAGTAGCCCAAGTCGCGGGCCAGGGCCGCCGGGTCGCAGGCCACGTAGGCGATGCGGCGGGCCGAGAGGCCGGCGATGTGGCGGACCGTCTGCTTGCCGGCGCCCGCGCGGGGCGGGTCCAGGACGACCAGGTCGCACTCCGTGATGCCGGTCTTCGGAAGGATCTGCTCGACCTTGCCCTGCTCGATCCGGACCCGGGGGAAGTCGGTCAGGTTGTGCCGGGCGTCCTCGACCGCGCGCTTCGTCGACTCGATGCCGAGCACCGCGCCCGTCTCGCCCAGCCGCTCCGCCAGCGCGCCCGCGAAGATGCCGACGCCGCAGTAGAGGTCCAGGGCCATCTCGCCCTTGCGCGGCATCAGGCCCTGCATGACGGCCTTGATCAGGGTGTCGGCGGCCTGGGGGTGCACCTGCCAGAAACCGCCCATGCCGACGCGGTACGTGCGGCCGTCCGCGCGCTCCCGGACGAAGGGGCGGCCGTGGACGCGGTGGACGCCGCCGTCCTTCTCCTCGACCCGCAGGACCGAGACCGGCTGGTCCAGCTCGACGAGGGGCAGGCGGCCGCCCGGGCGCGGGGTGAGGACGACCTGGCGGTCGTTGGAGCCGGTGGCGGCGATGGCTTCGACCGAGGCCATCTGGGGCCAGTCCTGCTTCTCGACGCCCAGCTCGCTGACGCCGGCAGCGGCGATCATGCAGTGGTCGATGGGCTGGATGTCGTGCGAGCGGTGCTTGCGCAGGCCCACGACGCCGTCCTCGTCGATCGTGTACTGGACGCGGGTGCGCCACTGCGGGACCTGCCCGGCCGGCAGCTTGTCGCCCTCGGCCGGCATGACCGTGCCGTCCCAGCCGGCCTCCTCGGGGGTGAGCCCGGCGAGCCGCTTCAGCTGCTCGGCGACGACCTCGCCCTTGAGGCGGCGCTGGGCGCCGGGCTTGGCGTGCTGCCAGTCGCAGCCGCCGCACTTGCCGGGGCCGGCGTACGGGCACGGGGCGGGCACCCGGTCCTTGGAGGCCTCCAGCACGGTGATCGCGTCGGCGCGCAGGAAGCGGGAGTCCGACTCGCCCTCCGTCACCTTCGCGACGACCTTCTCGCCGGGCAGGGTGTGGCGGACGAACAGGACCCGGCCGTCTGCCGTCCGGGCGATGCAGTGCCCGCCGTGCGCGACGGGGCCGACCTCGACCTCGTACTCCTCCCCGACCAGTGACTGCTTCTCGATCTGCTCGGTCATGGTGGGGAGACTCCAAAAAATAAACGGGAACGGCCGGACGACCGACCCACCAGTTTACGTGGATCTCGTCCGGCCGTTCACCAACCGGGTCAGGCCTTGCCGGCCGGGTCCTTCGGCGGCCGCGGGGTGTCCACCGGGCCGCGGCGCACGGCGCCGGGGGCGTTCCACTCCTGGCGCTTCTTCGCCCGCCGCTTGGCGAGTTCGGAGGACTCCAGCTGGTAGGGCACCGAGGTGACCATCACACCGGGGGTGAAGAGCAGCCGGCCCTTGAGCCGCAGGGCGCTCTGATTGTGCAGCAGGTGCTCGTACCAGCGTCCGACGACGTACTCGGGGATGTACACGCTGACCGCGTCGCGCGGGTTCTCGCTGCGCAGGCCCTTCACGTACTCGACGACCGGGCGGGTGATCTCCCGGTACGGGGAGTCGAGGATCTTGAGCGGGACGTTGATCCCGCGCCGCTCCCACTCCTGGCGCAGGGCCTTGGTCTCCACCGGGTCGACGCTGATGCTGAGCGCCTCCAGGGTGTCGGAGCGGGTCAGCTTGGCGAAGGCCAGGGCGCGCAGCGTGGGCTTGTGGACCTTGGAGACCAGGACGATCGAGTGGACCCGGGAGGGCCGCACGCTGTCGTCGCTCGGACCCTCGGCCGCGGCGATCTCGGCGGAGACCCGGTCGTAGTGCTTGCGGATCGCGGACATGGTGCCGTAGAAGATCACCATGCCGAGCAGGGCGACCCATGCGCCGTGGGTGAACTTGGTGGCCAGGACGACCACCAGCACCATGCCGGTGAAGAAGGCACCGAAGGTGTTGATCGCCCGGGAGCGGTGCATGCGCCGGCGGGCGGCGGGGTCGCGCTCGGACCGCAGGTGGCGGTTCCAGTGCCGGACCATGCCGATCTGGCTCAGCGTGAAGGAGACGAAGACGCCGACGATGTAGAGCTGGATCAGCTTGGTGGAGTCCGCGTCGTAGAGCCACACGAGCAGCATGGCGGCGCCCGCGAGGAGCACGATGCCGTTCGAGAAGGCGAGCCGGTCGCCGCGGGTGTGCAGCTGGCGCGGCAGGTAGCGGTCCTGGGCGAGGATCGAGCCGAGCAGCGGGAAGCCGTTGTACGCGGTGTTGGCGGCCAGGAACAGCACCAGCGCGGTGGCCGCGGCGAGCAGGATGAACAGGAAGCTGCCGTCGCCGAACACGGCCTCGGCCACCTGGGAGATCACCGGGTTCTGGACGTAGTCGTCGCCGACCGGGACCCCGTCCTGCAGCAGGTCGGTGGCGGGCTGCTCCGCCATCCGGACGTCGGTGGCCATGGCCAGGCCGATGATCCCGCAGAACATGGTGACCGCCAGGCCGCCCATGAGGGCGAGGGTGGTGGCCGCGTTCTTGCTCTTGGGCCTGCGGAAGGCGGGGACGCCGTTGCTGATGGCCTCGACGCCGGTCAGTGCGGCGCAGCCCGAGGAGAAGGCCCGCAGCAGCAGGAAGACGAGCGCGAAGCCGGCCAGTCCCTCGTGCTCGGGTTTGATCTCCAGGTCGGCGGTCGGCGCCGACATCGTCTCGTCGAGCACGAGGCCCCGGTAGGCGCCGTAAGCGACCATGACGAAGACGGCCCCGACGAAGATGTAGGTCGGGATGGCGAACAGGCTGCCGGATTCCTTCACGCCGCGCAGATTCATCAGCGTGAGCAGCACGATCATGATCATCGCCGAGAGCACTTTGTGCTCGATGACGAAATCGACGGCGGAACCGAGATTCTCGACGCCGGAGGAGATCGAGACGGCCACGGTCAGCACGTAGTCGACGAGCAGGGCGCTCGCCACGGTGAGACCGGCCTTGGGCCCGAGGTTGGTGTTGGCGACCTCGTAATCACCGCCCCCGCTCGGATAGGCGTGGACGTTCTGGCGGTAGGAGGCCACCACCGTGAACATCAGCACGACGACAGCGAGGGCGATCCAGGGGCTGTACTGGTACGCCGATACGCCGGCGATCGACAGGACCAGAAGGACCTCGCCCGGGGCATATGCCACAGAGGAGAGCGGGTCGGACGCGAAGACGGGCAGGGCGATCCGCTTGGGGAGGAGGGTTTCCCCCAGTCGGTCGCTGCGCAGCGCCCGGCCGATCAGGATCCGTTTGGGCACGTCGGTCAGTTTGGACACGGAGAGGATCGTAAGCGTTCGAAATGGAAGGGACGAACCCCCCACCCCTTCACACCGCGATCCCCCCGCAATTCCTCCCCGACTGGGTCGCAACAGCCCGCACTCGTGACCGCCCGTGTGTAGCTTGGGCCATGGTCTGAGACCCTGTTATGCCAGAGCATGCAATGAGGCTGGGAACCAGCGAGCGCTGACAGCCGGAAGGACGGCCGTGCACATCGTCATCATGGGCTGCGGAAGAGTGGGCTCCGCCCTCGCGCAGACCCTGGAACAGCAGGGGCATACGGTCGCAGTCGTCGATCAGGACCCCACCGCATTCCGCCGGCTGGGGGCCGGGTTCGGCGGCCGCCGCGTCACCGGGGTCGGCTTCGACCAGGACACCCTGAAGGAAGCCGGTATCGAGGACGCGGGCGCCTTCGCCGCGGTCAGCAGCGGTGACAATTCCAACATCATCGCTGCCCGCGTGGCCCGGGAGATGTTCGGCGTCGAGAACGTCGCCGCCCGTATCTACGACCCCAAGCGCGCCGAGGTCTACCAGCGTCTGGGCATTCCCACCGTCGCCACCGTGCGGTGGACCGCTGATCAGATGCTGCGCCGGCTGCTGCCCTCGGGCGCCGAGCCGCTGTGGCGCGACCCGAGCGGCGGTGTCCAACTCGCCGAGGTGCACACCTCCGCCGCCTGGATCGGGCACAAGGTCAGCAAGCTGCAGGAGGAGACCGGCGTCCGCGTGGCCTTCCTCACCCGCCTGGGCGAGGCCATGCTGCCCACGTCGGCGACGGTCCTCCAGGAGGGCGACCTCGTCCACGTGATGATGCGCACGGACGAGATCGGCAAGGTCGAGGCGGCCTTCTCCGAAGGGCCTGAGGAGGCACACGCATGAGGGTCGCGATCGCCGGGGCAGGTGCGGTGGGTCGTTCCATCGCGGGCGAACTGCTGGAGAACGGCCACGAGGTGCTCCTCGTCGACAAGGCGCCGAGCGCCATCTCCGTGGAACGAGTACCGCGGGCCGAGTGGCTGCTGGCCGACGCCTGCGAGATCACCTCGCTGGACGAGGCGGCGCTCCAGCGCTGCAACGTGGTCATCGCGGCGACCGGCGACGACAAGGTCAACCTGGTCGTCTCGCTGCTGGCCAAGACCGAGTACGGGGTCCCGCGCGTGGTGGCCCGCGTCAACAACCCGAAGAACGAGTGGCTGTTCAACGAGTCCTGGGGCGTCGACGTCGCCGTCTCCACGCCCCGTCTGATGTCGGCCCTGGTCGAGGAGGCCGTGAGCGTCGGCGACCTCGTGCGGCTGCTGCGCTTCAGCCACGGCGACGCCAACCTGGTCGAACTGACCCTGCCGGCCGACTCCTCGGTCACGGGCACCCAGATCGGCGACATCAGTTGGCCCGAGGACACCTCGCTGGTCACGATCATCCGGGGCAACCGGGTCCTCACCCCGCACGCGGAGGAGACCCTGGAGCCGGGAGACGAGCTGCTGTTCGTGGCCGCGCAGGCCCGTGAGGAGCAACTGGAGGACCTCCTCCAGGCCCGCCGCTAGTCCTGCGGGCACGTGCGGACGACGAAGGGGGCGGGCGACCGGTGGTCGCCCGCCCCCTTCGGCTTGCGCGTCCGCCCCCCGGCCCCAGGCGCGCGGGCAGCGCGGAGGGGCGGAGTCCGGCCGTGCGGGCCGGGGCTCCGCCCCTCGCGTCGTCCCGTGCGGGCCGCAGGCCGTCAGGCCTTGCGCTGCTCGGCGGCCGCCTCCTTGGCCTCCCACTCCGCGATCACGTCGATCGGCGGCGGGGCCTTCGCCAGGAACAGCCAGGTGAAGTACACCGCCAGCACCATCGGCGGGAGTTTCAGAGCGATCAGGACCCAGCCCAACTGCGTCGCGTCGCCCCACCAGTAGATCGGGAAGAGGATCGCGTACTTGGCGAGGAAGATGATGCCCCAGGCCAGACTGGCCTTCGTGTACGCCTTCTTGCGGCCGGGGTTGCGGGTGCGCCAGGACAGGTTCTCCTTGAACACCGGCCCCAGGATCACGCCGAGCAGCGGGAAACCCACCAGCGCCGACACCGTGAAGGCGACGCCCAGCCCGACCCCGTAGATCATGCCCGGCAGGTAGAAGCCCTTCGCACTGCCCGTGAAGAGGGCGAAGGCCACGCCCACGCCCACGCCGAAGACACCGCTGAAGGCGTGCTTGACCGTGTCCCTGCGCAGCAGCCGCACGATCACGAGCAGGACCGCGACGGCGCCCGCCGCGATGGCGGACATCTTCACGTCCTTGTTGATCGTGTAGATCATCACGAACAGCAGTCCGGGCAGCATCGTCTCCACGGTGCCCCGGATGCCCCCGAAGGCGTCGAAGAGCGCCGCCTGCGTCACCGCCTTCTGGTCCTCCGAAGGCGCGGCGCCGGGTTCTGGCGTGGTCGGTTTGTCGAGTGACGTCACCGGTTACTGCTCCTGTCCGAGCGGTCGGAGTTCGTACTTCGGGTTGAAGAGCACCCGACGGCCGTGGCTCATGGAAATACGTCCGGAGGCGATCATGCGTCGGCCGGGCTCGATTCCCACGATCGAGCGACGCCCGAGCCAGACCACGTCCAGCCCGGCCGAGCCGTCGAACAGCTCCGCCTCCAGGGCGGGGACGCCCGCCCTCGGCCGCAGGGTGACCGTACGCAGCGTCCCGGTCACCTTGACTATCTGGCGGTCGTGGCAGTCGCAGATCCGCGTGCATCCCGCGGCCTCTGCGTCCTCTTGCAGCTCCGCCGAATGCAGCTCCTCCTGCGAGGTGGACAGCCGCTCTATCATCCGGCGGAACCGGCCCGCCGGCCTCACCGGCTTCGCGGGCTTCTCGGGACGCGGTTCAGCACTCATACAGGAAGCGTACCGGCGTCCCCACTACCTCTCGAAGCGGTATCCCATGCCCGGTTCGGTGATGAAGTGCCTCGGGTGCGAGGGGTCGGTCTCCAGCTTGCGGCGCAGTTGGGCCATGTAGACCCGCAGGTAGTTCGTCTCGGTTCCGTACGAAGGGCCCCAGACCTCCTGGAGCAGCTGCTTCTGGCTGACCAGCTTGCCGCCGTTGCGGACGAGGACTTCCAGCAGGTGCCACTCCGTGGGCGTGAGCCGTACGTCGCGGCCCCCACGGACGGCCTTCTTCGTCGCCAGGTCCACCGTGAAGCCCGCCGTCTCCACGACGACCTCGTCCTCGCCGGTGCCCGCGGCGGGCTCGGCCCGGCGGACGGCCGCACGCAGCCGGGCCAGCAGCTCGTCCATGCCGAAGGGCTTGGTGACGTAGTCGTCGGCGCCGGCGTCCAGGGCCTCGACCTTCTCGTCGGAGCTGTGCCGGGCGGAGAGGACCAGGATCGGCACCCGGGTCCAGCCGCGCAGGCCCTTGATCACCTCGACGCCGTCCATGTCGGGCAGTCCGAGGTCGAGGACGACCACGTCGGGGTGGCGGGCGGCCGCGAGCTCCAGGGCGGTCGCACCGTCGGAGGCCGCGTCCACCTCGTACGTGCGCGCCTTCAGATTGATCACGAGGGCTCGGACGATCTGCGGCTCGTCCTCCACCACGAGCACCCGGGTCATCGAGGTCCTGCTTTCTGTCGCATCGGATCAGGTTTCACGGGGTCGGGGGCGGTGGGGTCGGGGCCCGCCGGACAGGGGCCCGTCGGGTCGGTGGGGGTCCTTCGGGTGGGCCCCGTCCGGCCGCGGCCGAGCTGCTCCCCGTCCACGGTGACCGGCGCCGCCGCCCGCCCCCGGGTCACGGCGCGCAGGGTGAGCACCATGGTCAGCCCGCCACCGGGGGTGTCCTCGGCCGCCAGGCTGCCGTCCATGGCCTCGGCGAAGCCCCGGGCCACCGCGAGCCCGAGTCCCACCCCGGCCCCGCGCGGGGCGTCCCCGTGCCGCTGGAAGGGGGCGAAGATCCGGTCCTTGGCCTCGTCCGGCACACCGGGTCCCCGGTCGACGACGCGCACCTCGACCCGGTCGCCGAGGAAGCTGGCCGCCACCAGTACGGGCGCTCCCGCCGGGCTGTACTTGACGGCGTTCTCCACCACGTTGGCCACGGTCCGCTCCAGCAGCCCGGGATCCACCGCCACCATCGGCAGTTCCTCGGGCACGTCCAGCAGCACGCTGTCCTCCGGTACGCCGCCCAGCGCCATCGGGACCACCTCGTCGAGGTCGATCTCCCGGATCAGCGGGGTGACGGTGCCGGTCTGCAGCCGGGACATGTCCAGCAGGTTGCCCACCAGGTGGTCGAGCCGGTCGGCGCCGGCCTCGATGCCCTCCAGGAGTTCGGCGCGGTCCTCCTCGGACCACTCCACGTCGTCGGAGCGCAGGGAGGTGACCGAGGCTTTGATGGAGGCCAGCGGGGTCCGCAGGTCGTGGCTGACCGCGGCCAGCAGGGCGGTCCGGATCCGGTTTCCCTCGGCCATCCGGCGGGCGTCCTCGGCCTCCCCGACCAGCCGTTGCCGGTCCAGGACCACGGCGGCCTGTGCCGCGAAGGCGCCGAGCACCCGCCGGTCCTCGGCCGGGAGCACCCGCCCGGACAGGGCCAGCGCCATGTGGTCCCCGATCGGCATGTCCACGTCCGCATCCTCGGGCCGGTCGGCCGGGTGGGGGCCGACGCTCGCGGCCCGGTTCCAGGGCTCGACGTCGTTCGCGCGCTCCAGCAGCGCCACGGACTCCATCGCGAAGGTCTCGCGCACCCGCTCCAGCAGCGCGTCCAGCGTGGTCTCGCCGCGCAGCACGCTGCCGGCCAGGAAGGAGAGGATCTCGGACTCCGCGCGCAGCCGCGCGGCCTGGTGGGTGCGCCGGGCCGCCAGGTCCACCACCGAGGCCACGGAGACCGCGACCCAGAAGAAGACGGCGATGGCGACGATGTTGCGCGGGTCGGAGACGGTGAACCGGTGCAGCGGCGGAGCGAAGTAGTAGTTCAGCAGCAGCGAGCCGACGGCGGCCGAGGCCAGGGCGGGCCAGAGTCCGCCGAGCAGCGCGGCCGCCACGGTCAGCGCCAGGAACAGCAGCATGTCGTTGGCGATGCCGGGGTCCGCGTCGATGTGCGTGAGCAGCAGGCACAGCAGGGCCGGGCAGATGACGCCCACCGCCCAGCCGGCGACCAGCCGGGGCCGCCCCAGCCGGGCCGCCGAGCGGACGACGGGCAGGCCGCGCCCCTTGGCGGCCTCCTCGTGCGTGACGATGTGCACGTCGAGGTCGGGCCCCGAGTCGCGGGCCACCGTCGCGCCCACTCCGGGGCCGAAGACGTTCTGCCAGGGGTGGTGGCGGCGGCTGGAGCCGAGCACGATCTGGGTGGCGTTGACCCCCCGGGCGAAGGCGAGGAGCGCGTCGGGGATGTTGTCGCCGATCACGTGGTGGAACGTTCCGCCGAGGTCCTCGACGAGCGTCCGCTGGACCGCGAGCTCCTTGGGGGAGGCGGCGGTGAGGCCGTCGCTGCGGGCGATGTACACGGCCAGGATCTCGCTGCCCGAGCCCTTGGCGGCCACCCGGGAGGCCCGCCGGATGAGCGTGCGTCCCTCCGGCCCGCCGGTGAGCCCGACGACGATCCGCTCCCGCGCCTGCCAGGCGGAGCGGATGCCGTGCTCGCCGCGGTACTGCTGCAGGTACTCGTCGGCCCGGTCGGCCACCCACAGCAGCGCGAGCTCGCGCAGGGCGGTCAGGTTCCCGGGCCTGAAGTAGTTGGACAGGGCCGCGTCGACCTTGTCCGGTTTGTATATGTTTCCGTGTGCCATCCGGCGGCGCAGGGCCTGCGGGGACATGTCGACGAGCTCCACTTGGTCGGCCCGCCGGACCACCTCGTCCGGCACCGTCTCGCGCTGCCGCACCCCGGTGATCGCCTCGACCACGTCCCCGAGGGACTCCAGGTGCTGGATGTTGACGGTGGACACCACATCGACGCCGGCCCGCAGCAGTTCTTCCACGTCCTGCCAGCGCTTTGCGTTGCGCGAGCCGGGCACGTTGGTGTGCGCCAGCTCGTCCACGAGCGCGATGGCCCGGCCCGCGGGCGAGGAGCGCGTCCACGTCCATCTCGGTGAAGAGGGCGTCGCGGTACGTCAGCTCCCTGCGCTCCACCTGCTCCAGGCCGTGCAGCATGACCTCGGTGCGCGGCCGCCCGTGGTGCTCGACGAAGCCGACGACGCAGTCGGCGCCCCGCTCCACCCGGCGGTGGCCCTCGGAGAGCATCGCGTAGGTCTTGCCCACACCGGGCGCCGCGCCGAGATAGATCCTTAGCTTGCCGCGTCCCATGCGCCCATTCTCGATGACGCCTGCGCCGATCACTCACCGACGGGGGCCCCGGCGCCCATCCCTGACGGATCCCTGACGCGCCCGCACGAAAGCCGGTGGGCCCCACCCGCGAGAGTGGGGCCCACCGGCCGAAAACGTGTGTGCGGGCCGTCCCGGGCCCCCGCCGCGCGGCGGGATCCAGGGCGGGATCGGAGGGGAGGTCAGCGGACCTCGGTGATCTCCGGGCCGCGCTCCAGCTGACCCATGCCGCCGCCGAAGCGGGAGCCTTCCTGCTCCTCCGTCTGCACGCCGTCCGGCACCATCTGGGCGTCGTTCGGCAGCTTCAGGACGATCGGGTCGCGGGGAGCCATCGGACCGTCGCCGCGCAGGACGACGGTCTCCCGGAAGATCTGCTCCAGTACGCCCGCCGACTCGGGGCGCACCGCGCCCTGGCCGGAGATGACGCCCCGGAGGAACCAGCGGGGGCCGTCGACGCCGACGAAGCGGACCAGCTGGGCGCCGGTCTGTCCGTCCGGGAGCGGTACGGGGACCTGGGCGCGGAGCTCCCAGCCCAGTGCGCCCTGCACCTCGTCGATGATGCCGCCCTGCTGGGTGATGCCCGAGGCGATCTCCTCGCGGACCTCGCCCCAGATGCCTTCCTTCTTGGGTGCGGCGAAGGCCTGCAGCTGCACCGCGCTGTCGCCCAGGACGACGGTCGCGGCGACGATCGCGTCACCGGCGACCTCGACGCGCAGCTCCATGCCCTCGACGCCGGGGACGAGGATGCCGCCCAGGTCGACCCGGCCCTCGGCCGGGTTGCCGGGTACCTCGGAGATGTCCCAGGGGCCGTCGGGACGCGGGGCCGGCGGCAGGTTCACGCGGCGCGGTGCGGCGGAGTCGTCCCGCTGCTCGGCGTCGTCGAGCTCGTCGGCGCCGACGCCGTCAACGACCTGCTCGGCCGCGCCGCCGTCCCTGGCGGAGTCGTTCTTCTTGCGACGTCCGAACACGTCACTGTCCTTCCCGGTCGGTTACGACCGAAGCGTAGCCATTCCCACCCTGCTGACCAGCGCCGGATCCGGCCACGGCCGCATGACCGCCGGTGGAGCCGAAGCCCCCCTCGGCCCGGGCCGAGCCGGGAAGTTCCGCCACCTCGTGGAAGCGCACCTTCTCGACCCGCTGGACAACCAGCTGGGCAATGCGGTCGAAACGCTCGAACCGGACGCTCTCGCGAGGGTCGAGATTGACCACGATCACCTTGATCTCCCCACGGTACCCGGCATCCACCGTCCCGGGGGCATTCACGAGCGCGAGCCCGCACCGGGCGGCCAGGCCGGAACGCGGGTGCACGAACGCCGCGTACCCGTCGGGCAGCGCGATGGACACCCCGGTGGGGAGCACGGCGCGCTCGCCGGGGGCCAGTTCGGCGGCCTCGGTGGTCACCAGGTCGCAGCCGGCGTCGCCGGGGTGGCCATAGGCCGGAATCGGGACGTCCGGGTCGATGCGGCGGATCAGCACGTCGACGTCGTGACGCGGCCCGTTGCTGTTCTGGGACATCAGGGGTTCACCTCGAAGGCGCGTGCGCGCCTGACCTGGTCCGGGTCGGCCATCGCCGCCCGGATCTCCTCGGGCCGTCCGTTGTCGATGAAGTGGTCGACCTTCACTTCGATGAAGAGGGCGTCGCCGCGCAGTGCGACCGGGCCCTCCGGGCCGCCCGTCCGGCCCACCGCCGTGCAGTAGATCTTCCGGCCGGCCACGGCCGTGACCTCGGCCTCCAGGTACAGCACGGTGTCCACGGGGACGGGCCGGACGAAGTCCGTCTCCAACCGCCCCGTGACGGCGATGACGCGCAGCAGCCAGTTCAGGGAGCCCAGCGTCTCGTCGAGCGCGGTGGCGAGCACGCCGCCGTGGGCGAGACCGGGGGCACCCTGGTGCGCCGCCTTGACGGTGAACTCGGCGGTGACGCGCACACCCTCGCCCGCCCGGGCCTCCAGGTGGAGCCCGTGCGGCTGGCCCCCGCCGCAGCCGAAACAGTGCTCGTAGTGCGCACCGAGGAGCTCGCCGGGTGCCGGGGCGTCGGGATGCCGCACCGGTGCCGCGGCATCGGCCGGAGGCGTCAACGCTGTGTTTCGTCCACTCACAGCCGCAGACCTTACCCGCGCGGCTACCCGCCGGTCGCCTCGTGGCAGGCTTGGCGTATGCCGCTCCCCCCCGCGCACCACGACGAACGTCTGACCGCCCCCGGCTCCTGGTGGGGCATCGCCGCACTGATCGGGCTGGCCTGCGCGCTGATGCTGCTGCCGCTGGGCACCCTGCCGCTGCTGGCCGGACTGGTCGGCGGCTCGGCCCTGGCCGGGCTGCTGGTGAGCTCGTACGGTTCCGCGCGCGTGCGCGTGGTGAACGGGGCGCTGGCCGCGGGGGACGCGCGGATCCCGGTGTCGGCCCTGGGCGAGCCCGAGATCCTGGACGCCGAGCAGGCGCGCGCCTGGCGCACGTACAAGGCGGACAGCCGCGCCTTCATGCTGATGCGCAGCTACGTGCCCACGGCGGTCCGGATCGAGGTCACCGACCCCGCCGACCCGACCCCGTACGTGTACGTCTCCACGCGCGAGCCCGAGGCCCTGCGGGCGGCGCTCATCGCCGCGAAGGGCGCGGACGCGCCGTAAGGGGAGGCCGCCGCGGCCCGGCGGGCGGTCCGGTCGGCCCGCGCCCGGACGGTTCAGTCGCGCGGCGGGGGCTGCCGGCGTCCTTCCAGTGCGGCCCTGGTGGCCTCCGGAAGGGGCTGGGTGGGGTGCTCCAGGGGCGGCAGGGCGGGCAGGGCATCCCAGGACACCGCCCGGCTCCGCAGGTCGCTACGGACCTTCTCGGCGAGTTTGCGGGTGTCGCGGCGATTCATGACCGCTCCGACGGCGGCGCCGATCATGAAGGGCATCAGGTTCGGCAGGTTGCGGACCATCCGCTTCGTGATCTGCTGGCGCAGTTCGCGCTTCATCTGGCCGCCGAGCGCCGCGTTCAGCGTGGTCGGCTTGGTCAGGTCGACCCCGCGCTCCTCGGTCCACGCGGTCAGATAGGCGAAGCTGCGGTCCTTCAGGCCGCCGGCCGGCCGCTGGCCGTAGACCTCGTGGAGCTCGGCGACGAGCTTGAGTTCGATGGCCGCGACGCCGGTGATCTCCGCGGCGAGTTCCGCCGGCATGGCGGGAGGGACGGGCAGCATCGCCGCCGCGCCGATGCCCGCGCCGACGGTCGAGGTGGCGTTGGCAGCGCCCGAGATCAACTTGTCGGCGAGCTGATCGGGACCGAGGCCCGGGAACTGCGCGCGCAGGGTCGCGAGGTCCCGAACCGGAACGCGTGGCGCGTTCTCGATGATCCTTTCGGCGATGTACAGGGCGGCGTCCCTGACGCCCTCACCGCCCCTGCGTACACCGTGCTTGACGGCTTGCAGCCGACGAGCCCCGGGCCTGTGCCGGGATTCCTCGTCGGCCTCCGTGGCCGACGGCACCGCCGGAGCGGTGTCGGAGGACACGGCAGACGCCTCGACGACGGGGCCGCCGGGGGCTGCGGTACCCGTTACCGGGTCCGTGGCTCCCGCCGTCTCCGCCTGATCACCGGACTTCCGGAAGCGGAGCTTCCGAAATGGTGTCGAGCCAGCCACGGCCGATGCCTCTCAGTCGCAGTCGCGACAGATCGGCTGACCGTTCTTCTCTCGTGCGAGCTGGCTGCGGTGGTGCACCAGGAAGCAGCTCATGCAGGTGAACTCGTCCGCCTGCTTGGGCAGGACCCGGACGGCCAGCTCCTCGTTGGAGAGGTCCGCGCCGGGAAGCTCAAGGCTCTCGGCCGAGTCGAATTCGTCCATGTCGACGGACGAGGACGACTTCTCGTTGCGCCGGGCCTTCAGCTCTTCAATGCTGTCGTTGTCGACGTCGTCGTCGGTCTTGCGTGGGGTGTCGTAGTCCGTTGCCATTGTTCGCTCTCCCCCTCTGGGTGTTAGCGGTGTCTCAGCGCACGTAACGCGCGAGAGGCCGGACTTGTGCCCGACCTGAGGCGGAGATTTTGCCTCACATCAAGGTCTGTTACTCAATCGACACCCAGCCGCGCACCGGGAGGTGCGATTGGCTGGGATGACGACCGGGACCGTACACGGTCCGGGGGCCGTCTTGCACAAACGCCACCCCGTGTATTTCCCGCCATCCAGGGGGCCGGAAACCCGGACTTCCCGGGCGTTCCGGCCGCCGTGGGGTCACTGAACGCACATGGCCCGACACTCGCCACTGTGATCGATCACACAGTGACCGGTGTCTGCATGCGCCAACGATTCAGCCGGCAGCGAACACGGGCTCAACGTCTCACACAGGAAGAGTGACACGCATCACGAGGCCACCGCCTTCCCGGGGCGTCGCCTGGATCCGTCCGCCGTGTGCGCGCGCCACGGAGCGTGCGATCGAGAGGCCGAGCCCGACGCCCTTGTCGCTGCCCGTGCGCTCCGTACGCAGCCGCCGGAAGGGCTCGAAGAGGTTGTCCACCTCGTACGCGGGAACCACGGGACCCGTGTTCGAAACCAGGAGCACCGCCTGGCCGTGCTGGACCTCGGTGGTGACGTCCACCCAGCCGTCCTCCGCAACGTTGTACCGGACGGCGTTCTGCACCAGGTTGAGCGCGATCCGCTCCAGCAGCACGCCGTTGCCCTGGACCACGGCCGGAGCCCGCTCGCCGCGGATCTCCACGCCCTTCGCCTCGGCCTCGGCGCGCGCCTGGTCGAGGGCGCGCGAGGCCACCTCCGCCACATCCACGGGCTTGCGCTCGACGATCTGGTTCTCGCTGCGGGCCAGCAGCAGCAGGCCCTCCACCAGCTGCTCGCTGCGCTCGTTGGTGGCGAGCAGGGTCTTCCCGAGCTGTTGGAGCTCGACCGGGGCCCCGGGGTCGGAGAGGTGCACCTCCAGCAGCGTCCGGTTGATCGCCAGCGGCGTCCGCAGCTCGTGCGAGGCGTTCGCCACGAACCGCTGCTGGGCGGTGAAGGCCCGCTCCAGCCGCTCCAGCATCTCGTCGAAGGTGTCGGCGAGCTCCTTGAGCTCGTCGTCCGGCCCGTCCAGCTCGATCCGCCGGGTCAGGTCGGAGCCGACCACCCGGCGGGCGGTCCGGGTGATCTTGCCCAGCGGCGAGAGGACCCGGCCGGCCATCGCGTAGCCGAAGGCGAAGGCGATGATGCTCAGGCCCAGCAGGGCCATCAGCGACCGGCTCAGCAGGTCGTCCAGGGCGTGCCGGCGCTGATCGAGGGCGCACTGGCTGATCGCGGTGTAGAACTCGTCGATCGTCAGTCCGCTGCCGCTGTTCACGCCGGGGCAGGTGGTGCTGGTGACCTGCACCTGGCTGCCGCCCACGATCTTGAACGGCAGGGCGTTGCCCTCCCGCAGGGCCTGCGCGGCCAGCAGGTAGATGATCGAGAGCAGCAGGATGCCGGCGATCAGGAACATCCCGCCGTACAGCAGGGTGAGCCGTATCCGGATGGTCGGCCGCAGCCAAGGGAAAGGACCCTCGGGCTGGCCGGGGTCCCAGGTCGGTTTCGGTGGCGCCGCCGGTGGCGCCGGGGTGGCTGCCACGCGCGTCAGATCCGGTATCCCGAGCCGGGCACGGTCACGATGACCGGCGGCTCGCCGAGCTTGCGGCGCAGCGTCATCACGGTCACCCGCACGACGTTGGTGAAGGGGTCGGTGTTCTCGTCCCAGGCCTTCTCCAGCAGCTGCTCCGCGGAGACGACGGTCCCCTCGCTGCGCATGAGGACCTCCAGCACCGCGAACTCCTTGGGAGCCAGCTGCACCTCCTTGCCCTCGCGGAACACCTCGCGGCGGTTCGGGTCCAGCTTGATCCCGGCGCGCTCCAGTACGGGCGGCAGGGCGACGGTGGTGCGCCGGCCCAGCGCCCGCACGCGGGCGGTCAGCTCGGTGAAGGCGAAGGGCTTGGGCAGGTAGTCGTCCGCCCCGAGCTCCAGGCCCTCCACGCGGTCGCTCACGTCGCCCGAGGCGGTGAGCATCAGCACGCGGGTGGGCATGCCCAGCTCGACGATCTTCCGGCAGACGTCGTCGCCGTGCACCAGCGGAAGGTCCCGGTCGAGCACGACCACGTCGTAGTCGTTCACCCCGACGCGCTCCAGGGCCGCGGCGCCGTCGTACACGACGTCCACGGCCATGGCCTCCCGGCGCAGTCCGGTGGCCACCGCATCGGCGAGCAGCTGCTCGTCCTCGACGACGAGTACGCGCACGTCGTTTCCTTCCTTCGAGCCCAGAAGGGCACACGTGTATTGCGTCGTCCATCCTGCCCGTTTCGGCCGTAAACCGGCTGTAAGGCGGTGCTCGGAGGGCCTGACGGGGCGGAAGTGAGGATTCTTCGGCCTCGCGAGGTTTCTGGGCGCGGAGTGCCGGGGAGGACGAGATCACACCCCATCCACTCCCTGACGGCGGATCGCCACGTGCCGCCGTCGTCCCACGAAGAGGGGGCGAACCCACCATGGACGCATTCACCGCGGGTCTCCTGCAGCGCATCAGGACCACGCAGTCGGACCTCAGGCAGGCCCGCGAGGCGGGCGACGACTTCCTCGCGGAAGTGGAGCTGGCGGAGCTGGAGGATCTCCAGCGCCTCGCCGCCGAACACGGGGTCCCGGTCTCGGCTCCCGTGCCGGCCCTCTGATCGAACTCCCTGACGTCCCAGACGTCACGCCGGACCCCGGCCGCCCTCGGGCGGCCGGGGTCCCGTCATGTCCGCGCTCGTCGCGAGGGCTCGCGCCGGGCGTCAGTCGTGCCAGGCCCCGGCCTCCTCCAGCAGCGGCTGGAGGGAGGCGAAGACCGCGGGGCTCGCGGCGAGGGCGAGCTCGCCCGAGGCCGGCTCCCCCGGGCGGCCGCCGGTCAGGGCGCCCGCCTCGCGGGCGATCAGCTCCCCCGCCGCAAGGTCCCACGGGTTGAGGCCGCGCTCGTAGTACCCGTCGAGCCGGCCCGCGGCCACGTCGCACAGGTCCAGCGCCGCCGACCCGCCCCGCCGGATGTCCCGCACCAGCGGGATGACCCGCCGCACGACCTCGGCCTGCTGGACCCGCCGGGTCTGGACGTACGCGAAACCCGTCCCGAGCAGTGCCTGGTCCAGCGGTGCGGACGCCCGGCAGGCCATGCGCCGCCCGCCCGTCCACGCCCCGCCGCCGAGGACCGCGTGGTAGGTCTCGCCGCGCATCGGCGCGGCCACCACGCCCACCACGGTCTCGCCCCGGAACTCGGCCGCGATCGACACGCCCCAGCTCGGCAGCCCGTAGAGGTAGTTCACGGTGCCGTCCAGCGGGTCGACGACCCAGCGCACCCCGCTCGTTCCCGGCACGTCGGCGCCCTCCTCGCCGAGCAGCCCGTCCTCGGGGCGGCGCTCCGCCAGGACATCGGTGATCAGCTTCTCCGCCGCGATGTCCATCTCGGTCACCACGTCGATCGGGCTGCTCTTCGTCGCCGCCACCGCCAGATCGGCCGGTCGGCCGTCACGCAGCAGGGCGCCCGCCCGCCGGGCCGCCTCCAGGCCCACGGCGAGCAGTTCCGCCTTCTGTTCTTCGGAGATCAAGGTCTCGCTCCTCACGCGTACGGACTGTCCGCGCCCGCGGCCGCCGGCCGGGGCGCCCGCGCCGGGCAGCAGCCCACGGCGCACACATCGTGGCCGGCGCCGAGTGTGCCGAGCCAGCACGGCTCGGCGGCCTCGCCGCGCTCCTTGGCAGCCCGCTCCAGCACGAGTTCCCGTACCGCCCCGGCGAACCTCGGGTCGGCGCCCACGGTCGCGGACCGGGCGACGGGCAGGCCCAGTTCCGCGGCCTTGGCAGCGGCTTCGGTGTCGAGGTCGTAGAGGACCTCCATGTGGTCGGAGACGAATCCGATGGGCACCATGACCACCGCGGGTGCGCCGGCCGCGTGGAGGGCCTCCAGGTGGTCGCAGATGTCCGGCTCCAGCCAGGGGATGTGCGGGGCGCCGCTGCGGGACTGGTAGACGAGCTGCCAGGGGTGCGTGCGGCCGGTGCCGGCGGTCACGGCGTCCGCGATCACCCGCGCGACGTCGAGGTGCTGCTTGACGTACGCGCCGCCCGCGCCGCCGGCGGTGTGGTCCTCGACCGGGCCGGAGGTGTCCGCGGCGGTGGTCGGGATGGAGTGCGTGGTGAAGGCCAGGTGGGCGCCGCCCCGGACGTCCTCGGGCAGCGCGGCGAGCGCGGCCAGCACCCCGTCGATCATGGGTTCGACGAAGCCGGGGTGGTTGAAGTAGTGCCGCAGCTTGTCCACGCGGGGCAGCTCCAGCCCCTCCTCGGCGAGCGCGGCCAGCGCGTCGGCGAGGTTCTCGCGGTACTGCCGGCAGCCCGAGTACGAGGCGTACGCGCTGGTGGCGAGTACGGCGATGCGGCGTCGGCCGTCGCGGACCATCTCCCGCAGCACGTCGGTCAGGTACGGCGCCCAGTTGCGGTTGCCCCAGTAGACCGGCAGGTCCAGCCCGTGCCGGGCGAAGTCCTCGCGCAGCGCGTCCAGCAGTTCGCGGTTCTGCGCGTTGATCGGGCTGACCCCGCCGAAGCCGAAGTAGTGCTGTCCGACCTCCTTGAGGCGCTCGCGCGGGATGCCGCGGCCGCGTGTGACGTTCTCCAGGAACGGCACGACGTCGTCGGGTCCCTCGGGGCCGCCGAAGGAGAGCAGCAGCAGGGCGTCGTACGGGGCGGCGGGCCCGCCGGCGGGCGGGATGGGCTGGTCTGACATGCCTCGAATCCTGCCACCCGGCGCCCTCGACCGAGAAGCGGCCCGGCCGCCCACCCGCCCCCACCCATGGGTAAGGTGAACCTAAGTTCCATCGTCCGGAGCTTCCCCGTGCGGGTGCCCAGGAGGCGGTCGTAACCTGTATGGGCCACTGACGTCCCTTACGGAGGGCCCCCCTTGCCCAATCCCTACCGCGCGATCTTCGCGGCTACCGGATCCAAGGGGTTCAGTGCCGCCGGTCTGATAGGCCGCCTGCCGATCTCGATGGTCGGCGTCGGCATCCTCACGATGATCTCCGAGATCACCGGGCGCTACGCGATGGCGAGCGCGCTCACCGGCACCCTGGCGCTCGCCGCCGCGGTGATCGGGCCTCAGGTCTCCCGGCTGGTGGACCAGTACGGCCAGCGGCGCGTCCTGCGCCCCGCGACCCTGATCTCCGTGGCCGCGGTCACCGGGCTGCTGCTGGCCGCCTCGTACGACCTGCCGGACTGGACGCTCTTCGTGTGCGCCGCGGTCGCCGGCTGCGTGCCGAGCGTCGGCTCGATGGTCCGCGCCCGGTGGACCGTGATCTACCGGGACTCCCCGCGCGAGCTGCACACCGCCTACTCCTTCGAGTCGGTGGTCGACGAGGTCTGCTTCATCTTCGGCCCGATCATCGCCATCGGACTGTCCACGACCTGGTTCCCCGAGGCCGGTCCGCTGATCGCCGCCGTCTGCCTGCTGGTCGGCGTGTGGCTGCTCACCGCCCAGAAGTCCACCGAGCCGGCGCCGCACCCGCGCGACGAGCACTCGGACCGCACCTCGGCCCTGCGCTCCCCCGGCCTCCAGGTCCTGACGGCCACGTTCGTCGCGACCGGCGCGATCTTCGGCTCCATCGACGTGGCCACCCTGGCCTTCGCCGAGGAGCAGGGAAGCAAGTCCTCCGCAAGCCTCATCCTGGCCGTCTGGGCGCTCGGATCCTGCCTCGCCGGCATCGCCTTCGGCCTGCTGCACCTCGAAGGCCGGACAGAACGCCGCTGGGTACTGGGCGTATGTGCGATGGCCGTGAGTATGATCCCCCTCCTACTGGCCGGGAGCCTGCCGTTCCTGGCCGTGGCGCTCTTCGTCTCGGGCCTCGCCATCGCTCCCACGATGATCACCACGATGGCCCTGATCGAGGCGCACGTATCGCACGCGAAGCTGACCGAGGGAATGACGTGGATCAGCACCGGCCTCGCGGTCGGTGTCGCGCTGGGGTCCTCCGTGACCGGCTGGGTCGTCGACGCCGCCGGAGCGCGGACCGGGTACGTCGTCTCCATCTCGGCGGGGGTCGCCGCGGCCGCGGTGGCGTTCGCGGGATACCGCCGGCTCACGATGCCGGCGCAAGGGGAGGAGCCAGCAACCGATGGGGACGGCGACAGCACGGAAGAGCAGCGGGGAACCGACCGCGTGGCGTAACTGGGCGGGCAACGTCACCGCCACACCCGCACGCGTGGTGACCCCGGCCTCGGTCGGGGAGCTCCAGGAAGCGGTCCGCCGGGCCGCCTCGGCGGGGCTGCGGGTGAAGGCGGTCGGCTCCGGCCACTCCTTCACCGCGGCCGCCGCCACCGACGGTCTGCTCGTACGCCCGCAGGCACTTGCCGGCATCCGGGAGGTCGACCGGGCAGCCGGCACGGTCACGGTGGCGGCGGGCACGGTACTGAAAGACCTGAACCGGGCCCTGGCGGCGCAGGGCCTCTCGCTCACCAACATGGGCGACATCATGGAGCAGACGGTCTCCGGCGCCACCAGCACCGGGACCCACGGCACCGGCCGCGACTCGGCCTCCATCGCCGCCCAGATCCGCGGCCTGGAGCTGGTCACCGCCGACGGCCGGCTCCTGACCTGCTCCGACAAGGAGAACCCCGAGGTCTTCGCCGCGGCCCGGCTGGGCATCGGCGCGCTCGGCATCGTCACCGCGATCACCTTCGCCGTGGAGCCCCTGTTCTTCCTGACCGCCCGTGAGGAGCCGATGGCCTTCGACCGGGTGACCGCGGAGTTCGACGGACACGTCGCGGAGAACGAGCACTTCGAGTTCTACTGGTTCCCCCACACCGGCAACTGCAACACCAAGCGCAACAACCGCAGCCAGGGCCCGGCCGCCCCGCCCGGCGCGATGAGCGCCTGGGTCGAGGACGAGCTGCTGTCCAACGGCCTGTTCCAGGCGGCCAACTCGCTGGGCCGCGCGGTCCCGGCCGCCATACCCTCCATCGCCCGCGTAGCCAGCCGGGCGCTGTCCGCGCGGACGTACACGGACATCCCGTACAAGGTGTTCACCAGTCCGCGCCGGGTGCGGTTCGTGGAGATGGAGTACGCCCTTCCGCGCGAGCGCGTGATCGAGGCCCTGCGGGAGCTGAAGGCGACGGTCGACCGCTCCGGGCTGAGGATCAGCTTCCCGGTCGAGGTGCGGACGGCGCCCGCGGACGACATCCCGCTGTCCACGGCCTCCGGGCGGGAGACGGCGTACATCGCGGTCCACCTGTACCGGGGCACCCCGTACCAGGCCTACTTCACCATGGCGGAGCACATCTTCACCGCCCACGGAGGGCGGCCGCACTGGGGCAAGGTGCACACCCGGGACGCCGAGTACCTGGCCGGGGTCTACCCGCGCTTCGGGGAGTTCACCGAACTGCGGGACCGGCTGGACCCGGACCGGGTGTTCGGCAACGACTACCTGCGGCGGGTCCTGGGCGACTGAGCCCCCGGGCCGGCCGGTCGGCCGGCCCGGGGGCTCGCGATGGGCAGCACACGCGGGGGAGGGGGACGGGTGACGGCGCTCTCAGCAGTGACTGACACCCGAGCGAAACGATTAGTTCCGTTTCTGGGGATTCCGTGAAGCAAGACACCTGGAATCAGACAGGCGTGCAGGTGGAGCCGGACAGCGGGCAGGCCAACTCCCGCCGTCCGGCAGAATGTCGGCGGCGCGGCGGTCCACCCAGGTGGCCCGAATGGAGTACTGTGGCGAGCCCTGGGGCCGTCCTTCCTTTCGGATGTCCGGACCCGGGAGAGGGGGCCGGCTGATGGAAAACGGCGCTCGAAGACCGGTGATGCCGCGGCATTGCACGGGCTCCTGCTGCACACAGTAATCGTTCGGTCACTGTGCGTGCCCAACAGGTAACCGTGCCATAACGGCGATCAAGGGCGCATGCCCGACACGCCGGTTTAACTCGGCAAGGTTGTGGCAGGCTGCACCCGGGCAGGCCACACTCGACTAGCGGAAGCAGCGACGCACGTGACGTCGGCAGGCACCACCCGGGAGGTCCCCATGCCCGAACTGCGTGTCGTGGCCGTCTCAAATGACGGCACACGACTGGTGCTCAAGGCTGGGGACAGCACGGAGTACACGCTTCCGATCGACGAGCGGCTGCGGGCTGCCGTGCGCAACGACCGCGCGCGCCTGAACCAGATCGAGATCGAGGTCGAGAGCCACCTCCGCCCCCGCGACATCCAGGCCCGCATACGGGCCGGTGCCTCCGCGGAGGAGGTCGCTCAACTCGCCGGCATCCCCGTCGACCGGGTACGCCGCTTCGAGGGCCCCGTGCTCGCCGAGCGCGCGTTCATGGCCGAGCGGGCCCGCAAGACTCCGGTCCGCCGCCCCGGCGAGAACACCGGGCCCCAGCTCGGCGAGGCCGTGCAGGAACGGCTGACCCTGCGCGGGGCCGAGAAGGAGTCCGTGCAGTGGGACTCCTGGCGCCGCGACGACGGGACCTGGGAGGTCCTGCTCGTCTACCTGGTCGCCGGCGAGCCGCACTCGGCGAGTTGGACCTACGACCCTCCGCGCCGGCTGGTCGTGGCCGTCGACGACGAGGCCCGCTCCCTGATCGGCGAGTCGGACGACCTGCCGGCGACGCCGGAGCCGAGCTTCCCGTTCGTACCGAGGATCGCGCGGCTGCCGCGCGACCGGCCGCTGGACCGCGCGCTCGACCGGCAGCTGGAACGGCCCGTCCCGCCGGCTCCGGATCCGGAGGAGGAACGGGACACCCTGACCAGCCTGCTGGAGGCCGTCCCCAGCTTCCGCGGCGACATGGTCGTCCCGGAGCGCACCGAAGCCCCGGTGGAGGAACCGGAGGCGGAGGAACCGCCGGCCCCGGCCGCCTCGGCGGGCGCGGGCTCCGCGTACGCCGACGTCCTGATGCCCCGCACGGTGGCGGGCCACCGCGACCGGCTGACGGGCACCACCGACCGGCAGGCCGAGGCCGACGGGGTCCGACCGGGGCGCCGCGCCGCGGTGCCCAGCTGGGACGAGATCGTCTTCGGCACCCGGCGCAAGAAGCAGGAATAGGCGGCGGACGCGGGCGGCGGGAGCAGGACACCCGCGGGGAAGACGTCGGGCGGCGTCGCCCACGGGTGACGCCGCCCGGCGTCGCGGCTACTGCGGGTCCGGCCCCGTGGCCACCGGGCGCTCCGGGTCCGCGGACCACTGCGACCAGCTGCCCGCGTACAGGTCCGCGTCGATGCCCGCCACCGCCAGGGCCAGGACCTGCTGGGCAGCCGAGACGCCCGAGCCGCAGTACACCCCCACGGGCGCCGCGCCGCTGACGCCGAGGCCTTCGAAGCGGGCGCGCAGCGCGTCCGCCGCCAGGAACCTGCCGTCCGGGCCCACGTTCTCGGTGGTCGGGGCCGAGACCGCGCCCGGGATGTGACCGCCGACCGGGTCGATCGGTTCGACCTCGCCCCGGTACCGCTCGCCCGCGCGCGCGTCCAGGAGCACCCCCGCGCGGGCCCGCGCGGCCGCTCCGTCCGCGTCCAGCAGCCCGGTCGACGCCAGAGTTGGCTTGAAATCGCCCTTGTCAGGAGTCACTCGTTCGGCTGTCACCGCGCCTCCGGCCTCCGTCCACGCGGCCAGGCCCCCGTCCAGCACCCGCACGTCGGGGTGACCCGTCCAGCGCAGCAGCCACCAGGCCCGGGCGGCCGCCCAGCCCTGGCCCCCGTCGTACACGACCACGGGCTGGTCCGCCGAGACGCCGGCCCGCCGCATCACCGCCGCGAAGGCCTCCGGATCCGGCAGCGGGTGCCGGCCGCCCGACCCTGCCGGACCTGCCAGTTCGCGGTCGAGGTCGACGTACACGGCGCCCGGCAGGTGGCCGGACTCGTACGCGGGCCGCTGGTCGGGGCCGCCGAGCCGCCAGCGGACGTCCAGCAGGACCGGCGGCCGGGAACCGGCCAGTTCGTCCTGGAGTTCGGCGGCGGAGAGGATCGTGGATTTCGCAGTCATGCCGCCATCTTCCTCCGCGCGCCGGGCCCGCGTAGCGCCCCGTCGCCAAGCAGGACGCACCGATCCGGTCATCTCTGTCCCCCGCCCGCGGACGCGGCCGGTCGGGGCGCGCCGAGCCCCGCGGAGTGGAAGCATCGGCTCCACCGAGCGGGACGAATGAGGAGACTGCTGACATGACCGAGGCAGCGCAAGCGACCCGGCGTACACCCGGAACACCGTGCTGGGTGAGCCTGATGGTGCACAGCCTCGGAACCACCGAGGACTTCTACGCCGACCTGTTCGGCTGGGAGTACGTACCCGGACCCGAGCAGCTCGGCCCGTACGTGCGCGCGCTGCTGGACGGCGAGGAGGTGGCCGGGATCGGCGAGATGCCCCCGGACCGGCACCTGCCGGTGGCCTGGACCACGTACCTGGCCACCGACGACGCCGACGCCACGGCCGAGGCCATCCGCTCGCGCGGCGGCACGGTGGCGGTGGGGCCGCTGGACGCCGGGATCGCCGGGCGGGTGGCGATCTGCTCCGACCCGCTGGGGGCGATCTTCGGGATCTGGCAGGCCTCGACGCGGATGGGCACCCGGCTGCACGGGGCGCCGGGCACCCCGGTCTGGAACGAGCTGGTCACCCAGGACAGCTCGACGGTCGGCAAGTTCTACGAGCACGTCTTCGGGCACGAGGCGCTGACGCACGGGACGGCCTCCGACGACTTCGACTACCTGACCCTGCGCCTGGAGGGCCGTCCGGTGGCGGCCGTGCACGGGGTGGGGCGTTCGCTTCCGCACGACCGCGGACCGCACTGGATGGCGTACTTCGAGGTCGCCGACACCGACGAGGCCGCCGCGCGGGTCGTCGCGCTCGGCGGGCGCGTCGTCGAGCCCCCGCGCGAGGGTCCGCGCGGGCGGTCGGCCACGGTGGCGGACCCGGAGGGCGCCGTCTTCACCCTCGTCCGGTCCCGGCCGGAGGCCTGAGCACCTCGGCCCCGGCCCCCGGTCGGCCCGGGGCCGGGGGCACCCGCCTCCAAGCACGTCCGCCGTCGGGGCGTGGCCGTCAGTCCCGCGTCGCCCGCGCCGTGCGGCCGAGGTGTCGGGCGGTCGGCACCAGTGCGGCGCCGGCCGGTACGAGGAAGCAGACCGCGGCGCACACGGCGAGCACGGGGGTCACCCCGAAGACCCCGATGGACGGGGCGATGAGGGCCAGTCCGATCGGAGCCAGGCCGTAGGACACGAGGAAGTCCAGGGAGGACACGCGGGCCAGCTTGTCCGGGGCGACCTCGCGCTGGATGGCCGTGAACCAGGGCACGTTGAACAGCTCGATGCCGACGCCGGCCACCACGTAGGCGCCGATCACCACGGCCGGCGGGACCGGCAGCATCAGGCTCAGCGGGGCGAAGCCGTACGCGGCGAGCCCGGCGAAGGCGACCCGGCCCGGGGAGCGGGGCCGGAAGCGGGCGGTGATCAGGGCCCCGCCGAGCGCGCCCAAGGTGTACGCGGTCACGGCGGCGGCCAGCACCCACTCGGTTCCGTAGCGGTCACGGCTGATCAGGGGCAGGGCGACGCTGGTGGCGGAGTAGCCCAGCGCTATCACCGAGGTCAGTGCGCCGAGTCCGGCGAGGAACCAGGGGTGCCGGCGGGCCTCGCGTATCCCGTCGACGAACTCGGCGCGCAGTGAGGCGCGCGGGGCGGGCTCCACCGCCGTGCCCGGGGCGGCCCCCCGGCCCGGTACCAGGGCGGCGACCAGCCAGAGCAGGCCGATCCCCAGCAGCAGGGTCCCGACGTCGAGGAAGGCGGCGAGCAGGGCGGTCAGGGCGGGGCCGGCCAGCGTCGAGCCGCGTACCGCGAGGGTCGTGGCGGCGTTGGCCTGTTGCCGCCGGCCGGCGTCGACGACCTCGGCGGTGAGCGCCTGGAAGGCGGGGCGGCAGGCCCCCTGCCCCGCGCCGGCGAGGGCGGCGGCGGCGGTCATCAGGACCAGTGACCGGCCGAGCCCGGCGGCGAGGAGCGGAGCCGCGACGGCGGCCGCGAGGGCGGACCAGAGCACGACGGCCCGGCGCGAGTGCCGGTCGGCGAGCACTCCGCCGACCGCGACGGCGGCGAGGAAGCCCGCGGTGCGCGCCGCGAGGACCAGGCCGAGGCCGGCGGCCCCCAGTTCGCGGTGCAGGACCGCGAGGCCCAGGACGAAGGGCAGGGCCCAGGTCGCGAGTCCGGAGGCCGTGGTGCCCGCCCACAGGCGCAGGAACGCGACGTCGCGCAGGACGGAACGCGGGGGCGGTGGGACGGACTTGGGCGTCGAGAGCGCGGGTGTGGTCGCCACGGTGTGGTGCTCCTGATTCTTCGGCAGGTGCCGGGCCGCGGTTCGTCGAACCGCACCCCCGGAGGTGCTAATGAAAATGATTACCATTACAGTACCCTTCGAACGCGGCACTCCCGCCCGGTGCACGAACACACCCACGCCCTTCCCAGACCGGAGACCCCATGCGCCACCGCACCCGCCTCGGCCTCACCCTCGCCCTCGTCCTCGCGACCGCGGGCTGCTCGACGGCCGCGGACCGCCCCGCGGCGGCCGGTCCGTCCGCCGGCACGGCCTCGACCCTCACCAGCTGCGGTCGCGAACTCTCCTTCGCCCGGCCCCCGGAGCGCGCCGTCGCCCTGGACCAGACCTCGACGGAGACCCTGCTGGAGCTCGGGCTCCAGGACCGGATGGCCGGTACGGCCAACCTCAAAACGAAGATCCCCGCGCAGTACCAGGACGCGTACGCCACGGTGCCGGTCATCGCCCCCAAGATCGCCACGGCCGAGCAAGTGCGGTCCGCGACACCGGACTTCGTCGTGGCCGGCTCCGCCGACCTCTACACCAAGGACCGTGCGGGGACCCGCGAGGAACTGGGCACCCTCAAGGTCCCCACGTTCGTCAGCGCCGTGGACTGCCCGCAGCACGACGGGACCGGCAAGACCCCCTTCGAGCTGCTCTTCTCCGACTACGAGCAACTGGGCCGGGTCTTCGGCGCCGAGGAGCGCGCGGCGGAGCTGGCCCGCCGGCAGCGCGCCGCGGTCACCTCTGCCGGCGAGACGGGCGCGAAGGTCGCCGGCACCGGGAAGCAGCCCACCGTCGTCTACCTCTACTCGGTCTTCAACGGCATGCCGTACGTCGCGGGCCGGACCGGCCTGCCCAGCGAGATGAGCCGGATCGTCGGCGCGCGGAACGCCTTCGACGACGTGAACGAGGACTGGCCCGAGGTCTCCTGGGAGGAAGTGGCCAAGCGCGACCCCGACTTCATCGTGATCGGCGACCTGTCCGAACGCGGCCGCCCCGGGGACAGCGCGGCCGAGAAGCGCAAGGCGATGGCCGAGGACCCGGTGGTGTCCCGGCTGGCGGCGGTACGCGACAACCGGATCGTCGAGGTACCGGGCATCGAACTGGACCCCTCCGTCCGCTCGGTGCACGCGCTGGGACTGCTGGCGACCGGGATGAAGGACCTCGGTCATGTCCGCTGACCCCGTCGCCGTCCGGTCCGCGCCGGCGGGTCCCCCGCGACCCCCGGACCTGCTCGATCCGGCCGCCCGGGGCATGGCGGTGCCGGGTGCGGACCCCGCGCCGTACGCACCGGCCCGGGCCGGCCGGTCCCTGCCCGCCCGCGCGGGGCTGCTCCTCGGGGCCGTCGCCGTACTGGCCGCCTCGGTCGCGGCCGGAGTGCGCGTCGGCACCGCCGAGGTGGGGTGGACCGACCTCGCCCGGGTGTTCGGCAGCCGGCTGGGCCTGGGCGCCGAGCCGCTGCCGCCCCTGGTGGACTCGCTCGTCTGGGACCTGCGGCTGCCCCGGGTCCTGATGGCGGCCCTGGTCGGCGCCTCGCTCGCGGTGTGCGGCACGGTGCTCCAGGCCGTGACCCGCAACGCGCTCGCCGACCCGTACCTGCTCGGCGTGTCCTCCGGCGCGTCGGCCGGAGCGGTCGCCGTGGCCGTCCTGCCGCTGTCCGGGGCCGGCGTCGGCGCCCTGGGCGTGACCGGTGGCGCCCTGGCCGGGGCCCTGCTCTCCTTCGGCCTGCTCCTCGCGCTGCTGCGCCGGACGGGGCTGGACTCGGTCCGCATCGTCCTCACCGGCGTGGTGGTGGGCCAGCTGTTCACCGCGCTGACCTCGCTCGTCCTGATGGCCTCGGCGGACGCCGACACCACCCGGGCGATCACCCACTGGCTGCTGGGTTCGATGGCCCCGGCCCGCTGGGACGCCGTCGTCATCTGCGCGGTCGTCACACCGCTCGGGCTGGCCGTCGCCCTGCTGTGCGCGCCGGCCCTGGACGCGCTTGCGTTCGGCGCCGACACCGCCGCGTCCCTGGGGATCGGCGTACGGCGCACCCGCATGCTGCTGCTCGTGGTGACGGCCGTACTGACCTCGGTGGCGGTGGCCACCGTCGGCGCCATCGGGTTCGTCGGGCTGATCGTCCCGCACGGGGTGCGCTTCCTCGTCGGGCCGACGCACCGGGTCCTGCTCCCGTACGCGGCGCTCGCGGGCGCCGTGTTCCTGGTGTGGACCGACGCGCTGGCGCGGGTCGCCTTCGCGCCCCGGGAGGTGCCGGTCGGCGTGATCACGGCCCTGGTCGGCGTACCGCTCTTCCTCCTCGTCCTGCGCAGGAGGGGTGAGCTGTGAGGATCACCACCGAGGGGCTCTGCTGGTCGGCGGCGGGCACGCCCGTGGTCCGCGGGGTCGACCTGGACGTCGGGCCGGGCGAGACGGTCGGGCTGCTCGGCCCCAACGGCTCCGGCAAGTCCTCGCTGCTGCGCTGCCTGGCCGGCCTGCGCGTGCCCGACGCGGGCACCGTGCGCTACGACGGCGACCGCGTACGCGGCTGGAGCGCCCGCCGGATCGCGCGCCGGATCGCCTTCGTCGAGCAGGACTCCGCCCCGGACACCGACCTGTGCGTCGCCGAGGTCGTCGGGCTGGGCCGGACCCCCTTCCGCGACCGCTGGCGCGGCCCGGACGCCACGGACCGGGCGGTCACCGCCGCCGCGCTGGACCGCGTAGGGCTCACCGCGCTCGCCGAGCGCCCCTGGAAGGCGCTGTCAGGCGGGGAGCGCCAGCGCACCCACATCGCCCGCGCGCTCGCGCAGCAGCCGTACGCGCTGCTGCTGGACGAACCCACCAACCACCTGGACATCAGACACCAGTTGGAGCTCATGGAGCTGCTGGCCGCGACCCGCCGGACGGTCCTGGTAGCCCTGCACGACCTCTCGCTCGCCGCCCGCTACTGCGACCGGCTGCTGCTCATGCACCAAGGGCGCCTGGTCGCCTCGGGCACCCCGGCCGCCGTCCTCACTCCCGGCCGCCTCGCCGCGGTCTTCGAGGTGGACGCCGAACTGGTCACCGACGCCCTGGGCCGCCCCGCGGTCCTGTGCCGCGGGCCGCTGCGCGGCGCCCCCGCTCCCCCACCCGCCCCCTGATCGAACGACAAGGACCCCCCTATGACCACCCGCACCGAGTCCGACACCCACACCCGGAGCACCGCCCCGCTGACGGTCGACTCGCTCACGTCGGCCGTGCTCACCGGCGAGCACGGCCCGCTGCCCTCCACGCGCGTGGCGACCAGCGTCTTCTGGATCCACCACGGCACCCGGCTGGCCGGCGGCGACACCACCTACCTCAACCAGTACGTCCTGGTCCGCCTCGGCGCCTC
Organism: Streptomyces sp. NPDC055254; assembly: GCF_053606025.1. Taxonomy (NCBI): domain Bacteria; kingdom Bacillati; phylum Actinomycetota; class Actinomycetes; order Kitasatosporales; family Streptomycetaceae; genus Streptomyces; species Streptomyces sp. NPDC055254. The sequence goes on from NZ_JBSGQV010000005.1 coordinate 279,930, forward strand.
CTTCGGCGGCTGCGCCTTCGAGGGCGGGGAGATCGACCCCTCGATCTGCCGCGATGCCTCGGGAGCGCCGCTCGACGTACTGCTGCGCGAGGCACCGCGCCCGCTGCGGATCGCCGCCCTCGACGCCTACCTCGCGGAGCAGCGCCCGCACCGCGCGGCCGCCGAGGCGGGAGAGGCCGAGCCGGTCACCCTCCCGGCCGGCACCCCGGAGGTCCGCGCCGCGGCCCGCGACGCGGCCATCGCCGGTCTGCTGGACATCGAGGAGGGCGCCGCGGTCGGCCTGATCGGGGTGGTCAACCCCCTCGTCGCGGCCATCCGGGAGCGCGGCGGCGTGCCGCTGCCGTGCGACTTCAACCTCAGGACCACCCAGTGGGGCGACCCCGTCACCACCGACATGCACGAGGTGCTGGAGCGCGCGGACGCCGTCGTCGCCACCGGCATGACCCTGAGCAACGGCTCCTTCGACACGGTCCTGGACCGCTGCCGCTCCCGGGGCGTCCCCCTCGTCGTGTACGCGCAGTCGGGCAGCGCGGTGGCCCGGGCCTTCCTCGGGTCCGGGGTGAGCGCCGTGTCGGCCGAGCCGTTCCCCTTCTCCCAGTTCAGCGCCGACCCGACCACCCTGTACCGCTACCGGACGGTGGGCGGGGCATGACAGCGGCCGCCCGCCGCGGCGGGCCCGGCGCCGACCGTACCGGGGCCGGGCACGCCGCCTGCCACCACGGCGAGATCCTGCAGGGGGTCTTCCGCGATGCCACCGGGCGCGTGTGCCCGGCTCTGGTCACCCTGCCGATGACCGGACCGGGCAGCCGGGCCGTTTTCGTCCCGCGTCCCGGTACCCCGCCGGACCGGGTGACCGTCCTGCCCGGCGACCGCACGAAGGCCGCCCGCGCCGCCGCGCTGGCGGTGGCGGAGTGCGCGCGGCTGCGCCGTGAGCCGCCCTGCGGCGGGGAGTTGCGGGTCACCGGTGACGTGCCGGTGGGGCTGGGCATGGGCAGTTCCACCAGTGACGTCATCGCCGTGCTGCGCGCGGTCGCGGACGCGTACGCGGTGCGGCTGGCTCCCGACGCCGTCGCCCGGCTGGCCGTGCGGGCGGAGCTGGCCTGCGATCCGCTGATGCTCGACGCCCGCCCGGTGCTCTTCGCCCAGCGCGAGGGCCGGGTCCTGGAGGTCCTCGGCGCCCGGCTGCCGCCGCTGGTCGTCGTGGGCTGCGCCCTGGGCGGGGGCGCGCCCGTGGACACCCTCTCCCTGCCGGTCCCCGCGTACGGGGACCGGGACGTACGCGCCTACGAACGGCTGCGCGCCCTGCTGCGGCGGGCCGTGGCCACGGGCGACGCGGCCTTGCTCGGCGCGGTCGCCACTGCCAGTGCCAGGCGCGGCCAACAGGTGCTGCGCCACCCGGAGTTCGACGTGCTCACCGCGATCGCCCGGCGCGCCGGGGCGGTGGGCGTGCAGATCGCGCACAGCGGCGCGGTGGCCGGCCTGCTCTTCGACCCGGCCGCCCCGGGCCTGCGGCACCGGGTCCGGGCCGGCGTACGGGCCCTGGACGGCCACGGCATTCCCGTCACCCGCACCTTCACCACGTTCCCGACGACCGAGGAGTTCCCCCATGGACCAGCACATCGCGGAGGCGGTCGGCCGTCCGGACCTGATACGCCTCGACGACCGGCTCCTCTGCCTGCGCTTTGAGACGATGAAGACGGTCTCCGCCCTGGCGGCGGTGCGCCACCTGCTCGACACCGGTGCGGTACGGCCCGGGGACACCCTCCTCGACAGCTCCAGCGGCATCTACGCCCACGCCCTCGCCCTGGCCTGCCACCGCTACGGCATGCGCTGCCACATCGTCGGCTCGACGACGGTCGACCGCACCCTGCGCACCCAGCTCGCGGTCCTCGGCGCGACGTTGGAGCAGATGGAACCGTGCGACGACCTCAAGCTGGACCAGAAGCGGCGCGTCGCCCGCGTCCACGAGATCCTGGCCGAGCACCCCGAGTACCACTGGATGCGGCAGTACCACGACGACATCCACTACCGGGGCTACCGCGCCGTGGCCGACCTGATCCGGGACTCGACGGACACGCGGCACCTGACCGTCGTCGGCGGGGTCGGATCGGGCGCCTCCACCGGCGCGCTGGCCCGCTACCTGCGCGAGGACGCGCCGGGCGTCGAGCTGGTCGGCGTCCAGCCCTTCGGCAGCGTCACCTTCGGTGCCGAGCACGTGGCCGACCCCGAGATCATCATCGCCGGGATCGGCAGCTCCATCCCGTTCGAGAACGTCGACCACGCCTCGTACGACACGCTCCACTGGATCTCGTTCGACGCCGCCCTGGCGGGCTCCGTCGACCTGCTGCGCCGACACGCGGTGTTCGCCGGGCTGTCCAGCGGCGCCGCGCACCTCGCCGCCCGCTGGGAGCGGGACCGGTCGCCGGAGCGGACGGTCCTGTTCGTCGCGCCCGACACCGGCCACCGGTACGTGGACACCGTGTACGCCCGGCACCGCGAGGCGCCCGCCCTGGACTCCCTGCGCCCCCGGACCGTGACCGACCGGACCGAGCTGGCCCTCCCCTGGTCACGGATGCGCTGGAACCGGCGGGGGGAGGCCGGGGGTCTCACTCGGTGACCCGCGAGACGAACGCGGCCAGGTTCGCCACCGTCCGCCGGATCTTCTCCTCCACCGTGAGCGTCTCGTGGAGCCGCGCTCCGACGCCCGCGTCCTTCTTCCCGCGCACGTAGAGGGAGCAGGACAGGTCGCTGCAGAGGTAGACGCCCACGGAGTTGCCCTGCTTCCCGGCCTGCCCCGACTTCGGCGCGACCATCAGGGACACACCGCCGACGTGCGTGGTCACGCACACCGAGCACATGCTGCGCCGGTTCTGCCCGGACGGGGAGCCGGGGCAGCGCAGGGCCAGGCCGGTGGGACGGCCGTCCAGTTCGGCCACGAGGTACGTGCGCTCGGGGCTCTGGGGGTCGCGCCAACCCAGGTAGTCCAGGTCGCCCCAGGGCCGGTCGGCCAGGTCGCGTGGGACGGCGAGGCGCTTCGCCTCGCCCTTCGTGCAGTTCACGAAGGCGGCACGGATCGCTTGCTCGGTCAGCGGCTTCATAAGGGTCACGCTAATTTGCCTAAAACCTTTAGGCAATTTCATAATAGGCGAGGTCGACCGAGAGGACAGTTGTGGTGCGCGTGGGGCTGACCCCGGAACGCTTGGCCAGGGCGGGGGCGGAACTCGCCGACGAGGTGGGCTTCGAGCAGGTCACCGTCTCGGCACTCGCCCGCCATTTCGACGTCAAGGTCGCGAGCCTCTACTCGCACGTGCGGAACTCTCGGGACCTCAAGGTCAGGATCGCCCTGCTCGCCCTGGAGGAACTCGCCGACCGGGCTGCCGCGGCCCTCGCGGGCAGGGCCGGGAAGGACGCCCTGACCGCCTTCGGCCGCGTCTACCGCGACTACGCGCTGGAGCACCCCGGCCGCTACGCCGCCACCCAGCTGAGGCTCACCCCGCAGGAGGCCGCCGCCGGCGCGGGCGGCCGGCACGCGCAGATGGCACGGGCCCTCCTGCGCGCGTACGACCTGCCGGAACCGGACGAGACCCACGCGGTCCGGCTCCTGGGCAGCGTCTTCCACGGCTACGTCAGCCTGGAGGCGGGCGGTAGTTTCAGCCACAGCGCCCCGGACACGGAGGAAACCTGGTCCAGGGTCCTGGACGCCCTCGACGCCCTGCTCCGGAACTGGCCCGCGCCCTAGCCTCGGCGGGCAGGACGCCCGGACGCCCGGTGCGGATCCGCCGGGCGGTGGTGCGCAGCGCGGCGGTGACGGCCGCGGTCGTCAGGTTCGCCGCCTCGCGGAGGCCGACGGTCAGGCGTGGTTGACGGGCAGGACGTCCGGGGAAAGGGCGCCGGCGTGGGCCGCGGCCGAGGTCATCCGCTTGCGGTGGTGACGGCGGCACAGGACCTCGTAGCCGATCTCCCCCGCCGGGCGGTTCACGTCGCCGACCACGACCTGGGCGCCTTCGACCACCATCTCCCCGCCCACCGTACGGGCGTTGTGCGTGGCCCGGGCCCCGCACCAGCACAGGGCCTCGACCTGGAGCTGCTCCAGCCGGTCCGCCAGCTCGATCAGGCGCTGCGAACCGGGGAACAGCTTCGTGCGGAAGTCAGTGGTGATGCCGAAGGCGAAGACGTCCATGTCGAGGTCGTCCACGATCCGGGCCAGCTGGTCGATCTGCTCCGGCGCGAGGAACTGGGCCTCGTCCACGATCACGTAGTCGGCCTTGCCTCCCCGGGAGAGTTGGGCGACCAGGTACGCGTACAGGTCCATGCCCTCCGGTGCCTCGATCGCCTCCGTCACCAAACCGAGGCGGGACGAGAGCTTGCCCGCACCCGCCCGGTCGTCGCGGGTGAAGATCACGCCCTGGAGTCCCCGCGCGTCGCGGTTGTGCGCGATCTGGAGCGCCAGGGTGCTCTTTCCGCAGTCCATCGTTCCGGAGAAGAACACCAGCTCGGGCATGGGAAGTACGGGGCCTTTCGGGTCATGGGAGGGGTGGAGGAGCCGGTAGCCGGTAGCCGGTCAGGAGCGGATTTCGAGCAGCGGGACCAGCTGCTCGGCCGGCGTCATGGAGCCGTGCATCCCGACCAGCGCGGACTCGTTGGGCTCGTTGCGCGAGGCGGTGATCGCGACATCGGCCTGGGCTGCCGCGACCACGTCGCCGATCCGGCCCAGCACCCGCTCGTCGCACTCGCCCGGCGGGCCGAACCAGCCCAGTTCCAGGGCCTCTTCGCGGCTCGCGATCCAGAACCGGTCGCCGAGCACCTCGCGCCACACGGTCAGCACGTCGGCCTCGGCGCCCGGTACGGCGTACACGTGCCGGGCCCGGCCCTCGCCGCCGAGCAGGGCCACGCCCGCGCCCAGTTCCCAGTCCTCGTCGTAGTCGACGCGGGAGTCCTCGTCGAAGGGCACGTCGACCATGCCGTGGTCCGCGGTCACGTACAGCGCGGTGCGCGGCGGGAGCTGCTCGGCGAGCCGCTGGACCAGCCGGTCCACGTACATCAGCTGGCCGCGCCAGGCGTCGGAGTCCACGCCGTGCCGGTGGCCGGCCCCGTCGAGCTCGCTGTAGTACGTGTACACGAGCGAGCGGTCGCCGGCCGCGAGGCGGTCGGCCGCGAGATCCATCCGCTCCTCGCCGGTCATGCGGCCGAGGAAGGTGCCGCCGCTCAGCGCGACCTTGGTGAGCGGGGTGGTCTGGAAGGCGGGCGAGGACACCTGGGCCGTCGCCACTCCCGCCTTGTCGGCGAGCTGGAAGACGGTCGGGTACGGCTGCCAGGGCTTGGGCTGGGTCCACGGGTGCCAGCGGAGCTGGTTCATCAGCTCGCCGGTGGCCGGATTGCGCACGGCGTAGCCGGGCAGGCCGTGCCGTGCGGGCGGCAGGCCGGTGCCGACGGAGGCCAGCGAGGTGGCGGTGGTCGCCGGGAAGCCCGCGGTGATCGGGCGGCCGGTGCCGCCGCGCGAGGTGCCGAGCAGGGAGGCCAGGTACGGGGCCTCCTCCGGGTGGGCCTTGATCTGCTCCCAGCCCATGCCGTCGACGAGGAAGACGCAGTTCCGGTCGGCCGGGGTCAGCTCGGCGAGGGAGGCGGTGAAGCCGGGGACGCCCTGGCCGGCCACGAGGGTGGGCAGGAGGTCGGCGAGCGAGCCGGTGCCGTACTCCGGAACGGGGGCCCCGGCGAGATCCAGCGGCTCCGGCCAGTCCTGAGCCGCGGAGTACGCCATCAGCGGGCGGGGGTGGAGGTGGCCGCGGTGGCCTCGGACAGCGCCTGCGCGAAGACGAGGGTCTGCCGCACCGCCTCCGGGCCGTCGCCCGCCTCGCTGACGCGCAGGCTGAGGTCGTCGGCGGTGGAGTTGCCGGTGTAGCCGTGGTCGGAGTCGCAGTTCGGGTCGCCGCAGGCGGCCGGCTCCAGGTCGATCCGGGAGACCGCGCCCCAGCCGATGGTCAGGACGACCTCGCGGGGCAGGGTGCCCGGGGTGTAGGACTCCGGGTTGGCGACGACGCGGCTGAGCACCACCGAGGAGATGCTGGAGAGCTTGACCGACTCCGTGGAGGTGGTCGCGTACGGGGAGGGAGACCCGGCGTCGGCGGCCTGCTCGTCGGTGTGGCTGACGATGAACCGGTTGCCGGTCAGGACCAGCACCGTGACGTGCCGGCGCACCTCGTTGGAGTCGAAGGTCGTCTCCTGGTGGACCAGGTACGACGAGATCGGCTCGCCGCCCACCGCGGCCTCCACGGCCTCGGCCACGAGGGCCGGGTAGTAGCCGCTGCGCTCGATCGCCGTGCGCAGCCCCTGGGTCGTCGTACCGGATTTCGCCATGAGGTCCATCCTAAGGCCCGTACGGGGCGCCCCGGCCTCGCCGGACCCGGTCAGTAACTGGGCAGCGTCCGCGGGCCGAGATCGCCGCGGGCGGGCGGTCGGGCGACCCGGACGGTGGCGCTCAGCACCGAGAGGCCCTCGGTGGCGACCACGACGGGCTCCAGCGACACCCCGACCACCTCGGGGTGGTCGTCCACGAGCCGGGAGAGGCGCAGGAGCAGCTCCTCCAGGGCCGGGGTGTCGACGGGTTCGCTGCCGCGCCAGCCGAAGAGCAGGGGCGCCGCCCGGATCGAGCGGATCAGCCCGGCGGCGTCCCGGTCGGTGGCCGGCACGAGCCGGTGGGCGGTGTCCCCGAGCAGCTCGGACGCGACGCCGGCGAGCCCGAAGGACAGGACGGCGCCCGCGGCCGGGTCGATCACGGAGCGGATGACCGTGTCGACGCCGCGCGGCACCATGGCCTGCACCACCGGCTGGAGCTCGGCCGGCTTGCCCAGTGCCTCGGTGAGCTCCTCGTACGAGCGCCTGAGCTCGGCCTCGTTGGTGAGGTCGAGGCGTACGCCGCCCAGGTCCGCGCGGTGGCGCAGGTGCGCGGCGGTGGTCTTGAGGGCCACCGGGTAGCCCAGGACCGAGGCCGCGCGGACCGCCGCGTCGGGGCTGGGCGCGGGCAGGGTGGACAGGACGCGGATCCCGTACCGGGCGAGCAGCTCGCGGGCGTCCCGATCGGCCAGGGTCAGCACGGCTCCGCCGTCGACGTCGGCCATCAGCCGGTCCAGCTGGGCGGCGGTGCCCGCCTCGTCGATGTCGTCGAACTCGGGGACCTGGCGGACCTCCGTGTTGGAGCGGCGCCACTGGCCGTAACGGACCGCCTCGGCGACGGCCCGTACCGCCCGCTCGGCGGCGGGGTAGCTGGGGATCCGGTCGCCGGCGGGCGGCCGCCCGCCGGCGCGGGCCGGGTCCGGCCGCGGCGGCTCGAACGGCAGCGGAACCGGCGAGGTGCCCGTCGCGGCCGCCGTCGCGGTCCGGACCGGGCTCCCGGCGGGGCCGGCCGGCGGCGTGTTCGGGCCGGGGTCCGGCTCGGCGGCGTCGGGGGCCGTGCCGCGTGCGGCGGACAGCGCCTCGACCAGTTCGCCGAGCTCGACGTGGACCACCGCGACCGGCTTGCCGGGACGCTCGGCCACGGCGCCCCGCAGGGCGTCGGCCAGGGCGTCCTCGGGCGCGTGCTCGCCCACCCACGGGATGGCGGTGACGATCACGGCGTCGTTGCCGTCCGCGGCCAGGGCGGCGGCCAGGGCCGTGCGGAAGTCCGCCGGCGAGGCGGCCGTCGTCAGGTCCAGCGGCGGCAGCGGCCGCAGGCCCTGGTTCAGGCAGGCGTCGTAGGTCAGGACCCCAAGGGACTCGGAGTTGCCGAGGATCGCGATCCGGGGGCCTGCGGGCAGCGGCTGCGCGGCGAGCAGCAGGCCCACGTCCACGAGCTCGGTGACGGTGTCGACCCTGATCACGCCCGCCTGCCGGAGCAGGGCCGAGACGGTGGCCTCGGGCAGCCGGGTACCGGGAACGACGTGACCGGCGGGGGTGTGGCGGCCGCCCTTGGCGACGACCACGGGCTTGACCGCCGCGGTGCGCCGGGCGAGGCGGGTGAACTTCCGGGGGTTGCCCAGGGTTTCCAGGTAGAGCAGGGCGACGTCGGTCGCCTCGTCGTCGTACCAGTATTGGAGGATGTCGTTGCCGGAGACGTCGGCGCGGTTGCCCGCGGAGACGAAGGACGACAGTCCCTCGCCGCGCCGCAGCAGGGCCGACAGGAGCGCGATGCCGATCGCCCCGGACTGCGTGAACAGCCCGATCCGGCCGCGCAGGGGCATCGGCGCGGGCGTCAGCGAGGCGTTGAGTTCCACCTCCGGACCGGTGTTGATCACCCCGTAGGCGTTCGGTCCGATCAGCCGCATCCCGTACGAGCGCACCTGCCGCACCAGTTCGCGCTGGCGGGCGAGTCCGGCCTGGCCGCTCTCGCCGTATCCGGCGGACAGCACCACGAGGCCCTGCACCCCGTGCTCGCCGCAGGCCGCCACCGCCTCGGGCACCCGGTCCGCGGGGACCGCGATCACCGCGAGGTCGACGGGGGCGCCGACGGCGTCGAGGCTGGGGTAGGCCCGTACGCCGTCGAGCAGGTCGCGCGTCACGGCCTCGTTCACGGCGTAGAGGTGGCCGTGGAAGCCGCTGTCCCGCAGGTTGCGCAGGGCTGCCGCGCCCACGCCCGCGCCGGAGCGGCTCACGCCGACCACCGCCACCGAGCCGGGGGCCAGCAGCCGCTGGACCGAGCGGGCCTCGGCGCGCTGTTCGCGGGCCCGCTGCACGGCCAGGGACTCGGCGGTGGGTTCGAGGTCGAGGGTGAGGTGGACGGAGCCGTCCTCGAAGCTGCGCTTCTGCTCGTACCCGGCGTCCGTGAACACCTTGATCATTTTGGTGTTGGCGGGCAGCACCTCGGCCGCGAACCGGCGGATACCGCGCTCGCGGGCGACGGCGCCGATGTGTTCGAGGAGCGCGGAGGCGACGCCCCGGCCCTGGTGGGCGTCCTGGACGAGGAAGGCGACCTCGGCCTCGTCGGAGGGCCCGGTGGCGGGCCGGCCGTCGGCGCCGATCCGGTCGTAGCGGACGGTGCCGATGAACTCCCCGCCGATGGTCGCGGCGAGGCCGACGCGGTCGACGTAGTCGTGGTGCGTGAAGCGGTGCACGTCGCGGTCGGACAGCCGGGGGTAGGGAGCGAAGAAGCGGTAGTACTTCGACTCGTCGGAGACCTGTTCGTAGAAGCTGACCAGCCGCCCGGCGTCCTCGGTGGTGATGGGCCTGATCCGGGCGGTGCCGCCGTCGCGCAGGACGACGTCGGCTTCCCAGTGGGCCGGGTACGCGGGGTCCGACTCGGTGGTCATGGGCCCACCTTACGGCCGCGACCGGCCGGGCAGTGCCCGCGCGGCGCACGAGGCGGGCAGGCGCGAACCAGTGCAAGCTGGGGAGGCCGAACGGCGGGAGATCCGGGCCGGAGGCCGGTCGGAGCATTCCGGACGTCGTGAGAGACTGGTCTAGACAACCGTAAGAACCTGAAGGGCATCACCATGGCAGAGCGCCGCGTCAACGTCGGCTGGGCCGAGGGCCTGCACGCTCGTCCCGCCTCGATCTTCGTCCGGGCGACGACGGCCTCCGGCGTCCCGGTGACCATCGCGAAGGCGGGTGGCGACCCCGTCAACGCCGCTTCCATGCTGGCGGTTCTGGGCCTGGGCGCCCAGGGTGGCGAGGAGATCGTCCTCGCGTCCGAGGCCGAGGGCGCGGACGCCGCGCTGGACCGCCTCGCGAAGCTGGTCGCCGAGGGCCTGGACGAGCTCCCCGAGACCGTCTGACCCTTCGGGTTCCGCGAAGCCGCATCCACCGGGACTCCGGGGGGTGCGGCTTCGCCGTTTCCGGCGCCGTCCGCTCCGCGCGGGTCCTAGGCACTCACTGCTCCTGCTACGGAATTCCGGCCGATCCTGCGCGCCGGAATCCGGCGGCCGCACATCGCCGGCGAATTCAATGCAGCCCTGAATTCACGCCGGTCCGTCATTACGGCCACGGCGCGCGTATATCCGTCCTTTGTATACGGCCACTGTTAATGCCGGCCGCTCGGCGTGTTTACGGCAGGTTGCGAAGTACTCACCGCGGCGCGCGGCCTCGGCCGGTGGGCCGCCACGGCCCGGTCGGCGTGCATCGCCGCCAGCGCGCGCGCCCGCTCGGCGTCCCCGCGCGCCACCGCGTCCACGATCGCGCCGTGCTCCGCCCAGGAGTCCACCGGCCGGACCGGGGCCTCCACCGCGTACATCCAGGCGACCTTGCGCCGCATCTGGGTGAGCAGCGCGATCAGGCCGGGGCTGCCCGAGGCCTGGGCGAGCGTCTCGTGGAACCAGCCCCCCAGGGAGCGCAGATCCTCCCCCTGGCCCCGCCCGGCCCGCTCCTGCCCCAGCCTGACCAGCCCCCGCAGCACCTTCAGGTGCGCCTCGGTGCGCCGGCGGGCGGCGCGGGCCGCCGCCAGGGGCTCCAGCAGCATCCGCAGTTCCAGGAGGTCGGCGGCCTCCTGCTCGGTCGGCTCGGCCACGCAGGCGCCGGCGTGCCGGCGGGTGGTCACGAACCCCTCGGACTCCAGGGTCCGCAGGGCCTCGCGGACCGGGACCCGCGAGACTCCGTACCGGCGCGCCAGGACCTCCTCGGTCAGCCTGCCGCCCGGTTCGAAGACCCCGGAGACGATGTCGTCGCGGATGGCTGTGCATACCGCGTGCGCAGGAATACGCAAAACCGGACCTCCCCCTATTTCCGACTGCCACCGCCATGGACATACTCGTGGGTGCTGCGACTCTATTGCAACACACGATAATTTCCGAGAGCGGCCGGAAATACGAAACATTTGCCCGCCGGTACGACGCGAAGGACCCCGGCTCGACGAGCCGGGGTCCTCGGTGAAGCGATGCCGTACGGGTCAGAGGCTGACGCCGTGCGAGCGCAGGTACGCGACCGGGTCGATGTCCGAGCCGTAGTCGGCGCCGCTGCGGGCCTCGAAGTGCAGGTGCGGGCCGCTGGAGTTGCCGGTGGAGCCCGACAGGCCGATCTGCTGCCCGGGGGTGACCTGCTGACCGACGGAGACGTTCAGCGAGTTCAGGTGCGCGTACTGGGTGTAGGTGCCGTCGTTGTGCTTGATGACGACGTTGTTGCCGTAGGCCCCGCCCCAACCGGCTTCGACGACGGTGCCGACGCCCACCGCGCGGACCTTGGAGCCCGAGGCGGCATGGAAGTCGATGCCGGTGTGGCTGCCGGAGGACCACATGGCCCCGCCGGCGTGGTACTGGGTGCTCACGTACGAGCCGTCGACCGGGGCGACGAAGGTGTTGAGGCGCTTGCGCTCCTCCTCGCGGGCCGCACGCTCGGCGGCCTCGCGCTCGGCCTTCGCCTTGGCCTCGGCGAGGCGCTTGGCCTCGGCGGCACGCTGCTTGGCGTCGGCCTCGGCCCGGGCCTTGGCGGCGGCGTGCTCGGCGGCACGCTGCTGGGACTCGGCCTGGTCCTCGATGTCGCCGGCGAGGTCCTCGGCGACGACGACGGCGCCCAGCGCGTTGTCCTGGAAGGAGTTTCCGTTGCCGCTGTCCGCCGCGAAGGCCGGACCGGCGAGGGAGCCGACCACACCGGTGGTGGCGAGGGCCGCGATGCCGGCGTACCCGGCGCTCTTGCGGCTCAGACGGCTGGAACCGCGGTGCTTGCCGGCGGCACGACTGCCAAACGCCATGAAGGGGTTGATCCTTTCCTTCCCTCTCGCCTACCGGGTTAGCTGACGGGTTCGGAGCAGGAAGGTCTCCTACGGGCCTCCTCTTGCGAGGCGGTCCGATTCACCCCAGGGACTGATGTGGGTCCCCGGCTCCCCAGGCTCGCGCCTGACGGGGACTCGGCGATCGCTGCCCGGTGCCGCGGATGCGGCGGATACGACTGACGGACAGCACGGGTGACGCTAGGCGGATCATCAGTCAATCGCCAAACAGAGACGCCATTTTGTTGCGTACGCCACACCCCATAAAAGCAACCTCGCGACTAAACGGACAAAAGGGGCCCCGGCAGACAAGCTGCCGGAACCCCTTTCCTCAAGCGTCAGTTGGAGACGACGCTCACCTCACCGATCCCGAGAGCCCGCACGGGCTCCTCGATCTGCGCCGCGTCGCCCACCAGGACGGTGACCAGCCGGTCCGCCGGGAAGGCGGCCACGACCGCCGACGTCGCCTCCACGGTGCCGGTCTCGGCGAGCTGTGCGTACAACCGCGCCTGGTAGTCGTCCGGCAGCTCCTGCTCGACCTGGTCGGCGAGGGTGCCGGCGACCGAGGACGCCGTCTCGAACTTCAGCGGGGCCACGCCCACCAAGTTCTGCACCGCCACGTCCCGTTCGGTGTCGGTCAGGCCGCCCTCTGCGAGGGTGCGCAGCACCTTCCAGAGGTCTGCCAGCGCCGGACCGGTGTTCGGGGTGTCCACCGAGCCGCTGATGGCGAGCATCGAGGCGCCCTTGCCGTCGGCCGTGGAGCGCAGAACCTGGCCGAAGGAGCGCACGCCGTAGGTGTATCCCTTCTCCTCGCGCAGCACCTTGTCCAGACGGGAGGTCAGGGTGCCGCCGAGGCAGTAGGTGCCGAGCACCTGGGCCGCCCAGACCCGGTCGTGCCGATCGGGTCCGATCCGGCCGATGAGCAGCTGCGTCTGGACCGCGCCGGGGCGGTCCACGATGACCACGCGGCCGGTGTCGTCGGCGGTCACCGGCGGTACGGGGACGGGCTCGGCGGTGTTGCCCGTCCAGGCGCCGAGGGTGTCCGCGAGGACGGCGTCCAGATCGATGCCGGTCAGGTCGCCGACGATCACCGCGGTGGCCGTGGCGGGGCGTACGTGGGCCTCGTAGAAGGCGCGTACGGCCGAGGCGTCGATACGGGCGACGGTCTCCTCGGTGCCCTGGCGCGGCCGGGACATCCGCAGGGACGCCGGGAAGAGCTCCTTGGAGAGCTGCATCGCGGCGCGGCGCTGGGGGTTGGCCAGCTCGTGCGGGATCTCGTCGAGGCGGTTGCGCACCAGGCGGTCGACCTCGGCGTCGTCGAAGGCGGGCGCGCGCAGCGCCTCGGCGAGCAGGCCGAGCGCCTTGTGCAGGCGGGAGGCCGGGACCTCCAGGGAGACCCGCAGGCCCGGGTGGTCGGCGTGCGCGTCGAGGTTGGCGCCGCAGCGCTCCAGCTCGGCCGCGAACTCCTCGGCCGAGTGCTTGTCGGTGCCCTCGGACAGCGCGCGCGCCATGATGGTCGCCACGCCGTCCAGGCCGGCCGGCTCGGCGTCGAGGGGCGCGGTGAGGTTCATCTCGACCGCCACCACCTGCTGGCCCGGCCGGTGGCAGCGCAGCAGGGTCAGGCCGTTGGCCAGTTCACCGCGCTCGGGGGCCGGGAAGGCCCACGGCTGCGGCTCGCCGCTCTGCGGGCGGGGGTGGAAGGTCATCGTGACGGCTGCGGTGTCGCTCACTGCTCCGCCCCCTCGTTCTCGTCGGACTCGTCGTTCTCGTCGGCGTCGGGGCCGCCGCTGGGCCGCGGCTCGTACACGAGCACCGCGCGGTTGTCCGGGCGCAGCCGGGCGGCCGCCACGGCCTGCACTTCCTCGGCGGTGACGTCGAGGACCCGGCGGACGGCGGTCAGCGCCAGCTGCGGATCGCCGAACAGCACCGCGAAGCGGCACAATTCGTCGGCGCGGCCGGCCACCGTGCTCAGCCGGTCGAGCCACTCGCGCTCCAGCTTGGCCTGGGCGCGCTCCATCTCCTCGGCCGTCGGGCCCTCGGCGGCGAACCGCGCGAGCTCCTCGTCCACGGCCGCTTCGATGGCGGGGACCTCGACCCCGCCGGACGTCTTGACGTCCAGCCAGCCCAGCGAGGGCGCCCCGGCCAGGCGCAGCATGCCGAAACCGGCGGCGACGGCCGTCTGGTCGCGGCGCACCAGGCGGTTGTGGAGCCGCGAGGACTCACCGCTGCCCAGGATGGTCAGCGCCACGTCCACCGCGTCGCACTCGCGGGTGCCGTCGTGCGGGAGCCGGTAGGCGGCCATCAGGGCGCGCGCCGGGACCTCCTCGACGATCTCCTCGCGCAGCTCCCGCCCGATCACGTCGGGCAGCGAGCCGTCGCGCGGGGGCTGCTTGCCGTCGTGGGCGGGGATGGTGCCGAAGTACTTCTCGATCCAGGCCAGCGTCTGCTCGGGGTCGATGTCGCCGACGACCGAGAGCACCGCGTTGTTGGGCGCGTAGTACGTACGGAAGAAGGTGCGCGCGTCCTCCAGGGACGCGGCGTCCAGGTCGGCCATCGAGCCGATCGGGGTGTGGTGGTAGGGGTGGCCCTCGGGGTACGCCAGGGCGGTCAGCCGCTCGAAGGCCGTACCGTACGGGACGTTGTCGTAGCGCTGGCGGCGCTCGTTCTTGACGACGTCGCGCTGGTTCTCCATGGACTCGTCGTCCAGCGCGGTCAGCAGCGAGCCCATCCGGTCCGCCTCCAGCCAGAGCGCGAGCTCCAGCTCGTGGGTCGGCATCGTCTCGAAGTAGTTCGTCCGCTCGAAGCTGGTGGTGCCGTTCAGGGAGCCTCCGGCGCCCTGGACCAGCTCGAAGTGCCCGTTGCCCGGTACGCTCGCCGAGCCCTGGAACATCAGGTGCTCGAAGAGGTGAGCCAGGCCGGTACGCCCCTTGACTTCGTGGCGCGAGCCGACGTCGTACCAGAGGCAGACGGCGGCGACCGGGGTGAGGTGGTCCTCGGAAAGCACCACGCGCAAGCCGTTGGCCAGCCGGTGCTCGGTCGCTGTCAGGCCGCCGGAGCCGGCCTGAGCTGTGGCCGTGTGACCCATGGGCATGTGGTCCCTTCGATCGCGATGCAGAGATTTCTGTCAGACCTGCCACTGTATGCAAGCGCGTCGGCAGCCGGATAAGTTCCCGGGTCACACCTGGGTCGGAGTCGGCGTTGTCGGTGCCTCGGGACACAATGGTCCGCGTCAAACCCCGTCGGACCCGTCGATCCCGGTCAGTCCGCGCACCGCTCGCACCGCCCGCACGACCTGCTGAACCGCACGACCCGCTGAACCCGCACGACCCGCACGACCCGCACGACCCGCACGATTCAGCCAGACCCCGTCAGATCCCGTCAGACAGCCAGCACACCTTCTTCATTGGTTAAGGAGCCGCGCAGCGATGGCCCGCCGCAGCACGAAGACCCCGCCGCCGGAGGATTTCGAGGAGAAGATCCTCGACATCGACGTCGTCGACGAAATGCAGGGCTCCTTCCTCGAGTACGCGTACTCGGTGATCTACTCCCGCGCCCTGCCCGACGCCCGGGACGGCATGAAGCCCGTGCACCGGCGCATCGTCTACCAGATGAACGAGATGGGCCTGCGGCCCGACCGGGGCTACGTGAAGTGCGCCCGTGTCGTCGGCGAGGTCATGGGCAAGCTCCACCCGCACGGTGACGCGTCGATCTACGACGCCCTCGTGCGCATGGCCCAGCCCTTCTCGATGCGGCTGCCTCTCGTCGACGGCCACGGCAACTTCGGTTCGCTCGGCAACGACGACCCGCCCGCCGCCATGCGCTACACCGAGTGCAAGATGGCCGACGCCACGTCGCTGATGACGGAGTCGATCGACGAGGACACCGTCGACTTCACCGCCAACTACGACGGCCAGGAGCGGGAGCCGGTGGCCCTGCCCGCCGCCTACCCGAACCTGCTGGTCAACGGCGCGTCCGGGATCGCGGTCGGCATGGCCACCAACATGCCCCCGCACAACCTCGGCGAGGTCATCGCGGCCGCCCGCCACCTGATCCGCCACCCGCAGGCGGACCTGGAGGCGCTGATGCGCTTCGTACCGGGGCCCGACCTGCCCACGGGCGGCCGGATCGTCGGCCTCTCCGGCATCAAGGACGCGTACGAGAACGGCCGCGGCACCTTCAAGATCCGCGCGACGGTCGCCGTGGAGAACGTGACCGCGCGCCGCAAGGGCCTGGTCGTCACGGAACTGCCCTTCGCGGTCGGGCCCGAGAAGGTCATCGCGAAGATCAAGGACCTGGTCGGCTCGAAGAAGCTCCAGGGCATCGCCGACGTCAAGGACCTCACCGACCGCTCGCACGGTCTGCGCCTGGTCATCGAGATCAAGAACGGCTTCCACCCGGAGGCCGTGCTGGAGCAGCTCTACAAGCTGACGCCGATGGAGGAGTCCTTCGGCATCAACAACGTGGCGCTGGTGGACGGGCAGCCCCTGACCCTGGGCCTCAAGGAGCTGCTGGAGGTCTACCTCGACCACCGCTTCGAGGTCGTCCGGCGGCGCAGCGAGTTCCGCCGCACCAAGCGCCGCGACCGACTGCACCTGGTCGAGGGCCTGCTGGTGGCGCTCATCGACATCGACGAGGTCATCCGGCTCATCCGGGACAGCGAGAACTCCGCGCAGGCCAAGTCCCGGCTGATGGAACGGTTCTCGCTGAGCGAGATCCAGACCCAGTACATCCTGGACACCCCGCTGCGCCGGCTCACCAAGTTCGACCGGATCGAGCTGGAGTCCGAGCGCGACCGCCTGACCGGCGAGATCGACGAGCTGACGGGGATCCTGGAGTCCGACACCGAGCTGCGCAAGCTGGTCTCGGGGGAACTGGCGGCGGTCGCGAAGAAGTTCGGCACCGAGCGGCGCACCGTGCTGCTGGAGTCCGCCGGCACCGCGGTCGCGACCGTCCCGCTGGAGGTCGCGGACGACCCGTGCCGCGTACTCCTGTCCTCGACGGGCCTGCTCGCGCGTACGGCCAACGGCGACCCGCTGCCCGAGGAGGAGGGCGGCGCCCGGGCCAAGCACGACCTGATCGTGTCGCAGGTCGCGGCGACCGCTCGCGCCGATGTCGGTGCGGTCACCTCGTACGGGCGGCTGCTGCGGCTCTCGGTGATCGACCTGCCGCAGCTGCCGGACACGCACGCGGCGCCGAACCTGGCGGGAGGGGCCCCGGTCTCGGAGTTCCTCTCCGGGCTGGAGGCGGACGAGACGGTGGTCTGCCTGACCTCGCTGGACGAGTCCTCGCAAGGTCTGGCGCTGGGCACCGAGCAGGGCGTGGTCAAGCGCGTCGTGCCGGACTACCCGGCCAACAAGGACGAGCTGGAGGTCATCACCCTCAAGGACGGCGACCGGATCGTGGGCGCGGTCGAGCTCCGCACGGGCGAGGAGGATCTGGTCTTCATCACCGACGACGCCCAGTTGCTGCGCTATCCGGCGGGCCAGGTGCGCCCGCAGGGCCGCCCGGCCGGAGGTATGGCCGGCATCAAGCTCGCCGCCGGCGCCAAGGTGATCCACTTCTCCGCCGTGGACCCGGCCCGGGACGCCCTGGTGTTCACCGTGGCGGGCTCGCACGGAACCCTGGACGACTCGGTGCAGTCGGGGAAGCTGACCCCCTTCGACCAGTACCCGCGCAAGGGCCGGGCCACCGGCGGCGTGCGCTGCCAGCGGTTCCTGAAGGGCGAGGACGTACTGGTCCTGGCCTGGGCCGGGGGCACCCCGATCCGCGCGGCGGCGGCCAACGGCACCCCGGCCGGGCTGCCGGACGTGGACCCGAGGCGGGACGGTTCGGGCGTGGCGTTGCCCGCGTCCGTCGCCGCCCTGGCCGGGACCGTGCTGTAGGACGTGGAACGGCGTTCAGGTGGTAGGTCCCAAGCGGGGACGTACCACCTGAATGGCGACTAGTGTTTTCCCTCTTGGCAGTGGCGGGGTGGGGAGACAGAGCTGTGAGTCGTGGCTCGGGCGGAGTGATCGGGGACTGGGCGGAGACCCAGCGCCGGATGCAGCAGACGCAGGTGATCCAGCAGCGCCAGGCGGAACGCCGGCGGCGCGACCAGCAGGCCGCCGACCGGCAGTACCGCGAGGCCGAGGCCCGTCGGCGTACGGAGCGGATCGAGGCGGAAGTCGCCGCCCTGCAGGGCCTGCTGGCCGCGGGATGCCGGGCGCCGGCCTTCCGGACGGCCGGGCTGGTGCGGCCCGAGCGGCTCGAACCCTTCGATCCCGGCACGCTGGCGCACCCCGTGCCGATGCCGCAGCTGTACCAGTTCCAGCAGCAGAGCTCGGGCTGGACGCTCGGCTCGAACCGGAGGGCGCTGGCCGAGCGCGAGGCGCACGCCCGGTACACCCAGGCCTGGCAGGCCGCCCATGCCGCCGAGGCGCAGCGGCAGCGGCAACTGGCCGCGTACCGGCAGCAGTACGACCGGTGGGCGGCCGAGCAGCTAGCCGCCATCCGGGCCCACAACCAAGGCCTCGCCGAGCTGGGCGCGGCCCTGCGCGCGGGCGACGCGGAGGCCGTGGTCGAGTACTTCTCGGCGGCCCTGTACGCCTCGACGGCCTGGCCCGAGGCACTGCCGAGGCAGGTGGCGGCCGCGTACGACCCCGGGGCGCGTCAGCTGGTGCTGGACTGGGAGCTTCCGGGCTACGCGGTGGTGCCGGAGGCCAAATCGGTGCGGTACGTGCCGAGCACGGGCCAGGACAAGGAGACGGCGCGCCCCGCCACGCAGCGGCGTGCGCTGTACCGGGACCTGCTGGCGCAGAGCGTGCTGCTGGTGGTGCACGAGCTGTACGCGGCGGACGAGTTCGGCGTACTGGACGCGGTGGTCGTCAACGGTTTCGTGGACGCCCACGATCCGGTGACGGGCCTGGAGGCGCGGATCGTGCTCGCCGCGGTGTCGGCTGCCCGGTCCGCCGTCACCGGGCTGCGCCTGGAGCAGGTCAGCGCTGTGGACTGCCTCGTCGAAGGACTGCGAGGTCAGCTGTCCGCGCGACCGGACCAGCTGAGCGCGGTACGCCCCGGGCGCAGGCCCGACGAGGTCGGCGGGGAAGTCGTCAGCCACGGCGGGCATGCGACGGGCGACGCGGACGAGCCCGATCTCTTCGAGATGGACCCGATCGACTTCGAGAGGCTCGTCGCGGACCTCTTCCGGGCCATGGGCATGGAGGCGGTGACAACCCAGCGCTCGGGCGACGGCGGCGTGGACATCGAGGCCCGGGACCCGGCACCGCTGCGGGGCGGGCGGATCGTGGTGCAGG
Source organism: Streptomyces sp. NPDC055254 (assembly GCF_053606025.1). Lineage (NCBI taxonomy): Bacteria > Bacillati > Actinomycetota > Actinomycetes > Kitasatosporales > Streptomycetaceae > Streptomyces > Streptomyces sp. NPDC055254. The sequence goes on from NZ_JBSGQV010000005.1 coordinate 298,887, forward strand.
TCAAGCGCTACCGCAACCGGCTCAACCCCGACGTGGTGCGCGAGCTGTACGGCACGGTCCAGGCGACGGGCGCGAACAAGGGGGTGCTGGTCACCACCGCGTCCTTCGGCCAGGGCTCGCACGCCTTCGCCGAGGGCAAGCCGCTGGAGCTGGTCTCCGGCGTCCAGCTCGTGGAGCTGCTGCACCAGTACGGGCTGCGCGGCCGCCTCGGCGGCGGTCCTGCGCAGCCGCGGACCGCCGGGCGGGCCGCCCCGGCCGCGGACCACAACGTGCTCGGCATGTCCTGGTCGGGGGCGGTCGCGCTGGACGTGTGCGCGCTGGTCTGCACGGGCAACCGGGTGCTGAGCGAGGACCACTTCGTCTTCTTCAACAATCCGCGGACGCCGGACGGCTCGGTACGGAGCCGGGCCCACGCGGCGCCCGACAAGGCCGCCGTCGAGGTCTCCTTCGAGGGCCTGCCGCGCGAGGCCGACCGGCTGGTCCTCGTGGCGGCGATCGACCCGGAGGCCGATCCGCACGCCGACCTGGCCGGTTTCACGGACGCGCGGATCAGGCTCCTGGACGCGGGCGGCGCGGAGGTCGGGCAGCTGGAGGTCTCCGACGGCCGGGCCGGGGAGACCGCGCTGGTGCTGGGCTCCTTCCGGCGGCGGGCGAACGGCGACTGGGACTTCGTGATCGGCGGCAAGGGGTACCGGGGCGGACTGGAGGACCTGCTGCGGGAGTACGGCGTGGAGGTGGCGTAGGGCCCCGGCCGCGCAAGGCCGTCGCCGCCCGTCGCCGGTCACCTCCGCCGTCCCCCGGATATCAGCACCCGGACGGTCCGAGGGCCGGTTACTGGTCCGGGTCCGGTTCCAAATCCGGTTCCAGGTCCGCTTCCAGGTCCGGGTCTGGGTCTGGGTCCGGATCGAGGTCCGGCTCGGGGTCGTCGTCGCCCGGCCGCGGCGCCGGCCCCGGCGGCCGCGCCACGTACCGCAGCACGCCCCACATGCTCTCGGGCCGCGCGTCCTGCGGGGCCGCCTCGCGGCAGGCTTCCAGTTCCCGGAGCAGTCCCGGGCCGTCCGTGCCGGAGCCGATCAGGACGAGCCGGGTCACGCGCGCCTCGTCCCGGCCCCAGGGCTGCGGGGCGAAGCGGAGGAACCGCCCGACGGCGTGGACCTCGTACCGCTCGTCGTGCCCGGGCACGCCGAAGTGGACGAAGCCCTTGATCCGGTAGAGCCCGGCCGGGCGCCGGTCGAGGAAGTCGATGAACCGGCGCGGGGAGAGCGCCTGCTCGCAAGTGAACTCCACGCTCTCGTAGGCGGCGTGCACGTGCTCGTGCGAGTGCGCGCAGGAGTCGTGGCCGTCGGCCTCCGCGAGCAGGTCCTCGAAGGAGAGCTGCCCCCGGGTCTCGGTCCAGGGGCGGCGGTCGAAGAGCAGCTCGGGGTCGATCCGCCCGCGGTCGGCCGCCACCACCGGGATGCCGGGGGCGCAGAGCCCGGCGAGCTCCGCCTCGATCCGGGCCAGGGCGGCCGCGTCCACCCGGTCGGTCTTGTTGAGCACCACCAGGTCGGCGACGGCGAGGTGGCGGTCGGTCTCCGGGTGCTTCGCCCGCGTGGCGTCGAACTCGGCGGCGTCCACGACCTCCACCATGCCGCCGTAGCGGATGTCGGGATTCTCGCTGGCCATCAGCATCCGGATCATCTCTTCCGGCTCGGCCAGTCCGCTCGCCTCGATGACGATCACGTCGATCCCGTGCACGGGCGCCGCGAGCTTCTCCAGGTAGGCGTCCAGCTCGCTGCCGTCGACGGCGCAGCACAGGCAGCCGCCGCCGAGGGACACCATCGAGTCCCCCACCTGGCCGGCCACCGACATCGCGTCGACCTCGATCGAGCCGAAGTCGTTGACGACGACACCGATCCGGGTGCCGCCCCGGTTCGCGAGGAGGTGGTTCAGCACGGTGGTCTTGCCGGATCCGAGGAAACCGGCGAGGACGACGACGGGGAGGGGCTGCCTGCTGTTCACCCGGTCGATCGTAGCCAGCCGCCACCGGCCGCGGTGCCCCGCCTCGTGTCAGCCGAGCGGTGGCACCGGCTGCGGCGCGGGCGGGCCGGTGTAGCGGGCGGCCGGACGGATGATCTTCGTGTCCGCTGCCTGTTCCAGGACGTTCGCGCTCCAACCGACCACCCGGGCCGCACAGAAGGTCGGGGTGAACATCTCGCGCGGCAGCCCGCACAGCTCCATGACCACACCGGCGTAGAACTCCACGTTGGTGTGCAGCTCGCGGCCCGGCTTGAGCTCCGCGAGGATCGTCTCGACCTGCCGCTCGACCTCGACGGCGAAGTCCACGAGGGGGCCGCCGAAGTCCTGCGCGATGTCACGCAGCATGCGTGAACGCGGGTCCTCGGTGCGGTACACGGGGTGGCCGAAGCCCATGATGCGGTCGCCCGCGAGGACCCGCTCGCGGATCCACGGCCCGATCCGGTCCTTCGTGCCGATGGCGTCGAGGGTGTCCAGGGCCCGGCTGGGGGCGCCACCGTGGAGCGGGCCGGAGAGCGCGCCGATCGCCCCGGTCAGGCAGGCCGCGACATCGGCGCCGGTGGAGGCTATGACGCGGGCGGTGAAGGTCGAGGCGTTGAAGCCGTGGTCGATCGTGGAGATCAGGTACCGCTCGACCGCGCGGGCCCGGGCCGGGTCCGGCTCGCACCCCGTCAGCATGTAGAGGTAGTTGGCGGCGTACGGCAGGTCCGGGCGCGGAGCGACCGGCTCCAGGCCCCGGCCGATCCGGTGCAGCGCGGTCAGCAGGGTCGGTACGGCGGCGCAGGCGGCGAGCGCGTCGGCGGCCCGGCGGTCGGGGTCGATGTCGTACACCGGTCGAAAGCCCGCGTCGGCTCCGAACAGCGGGAGGGCGGCGCGCAGTCCGGCGAGCGGACCGGCGAGCGCGCAGGCCCGGGCGAGCGCGGGCAGGGCGTCCCGCACCGCGGCGGGCAGGGCGCGCGGCCGGGCGGTCTCGGCGGTGAAGGCGGCACGCTCGGCGGCGTCCGCGGGCAGGGAGCCACGGAACATCAGGTGCCACACGTCCTCGAAGCTCCGGCTTCCGGCGAGCTCGACGGCCGAGTACTGGCGGTAGTGGTAGAAGCCCTCGCGGCCCCTGACGTCTCCCAGACCGGTCCCGGTGACCACGACTCCCGCGAGACCGCGGGGCACTTCCGAAGTGATGTTCATGGATCGACCATCGATGATGGATCGAATCTCTGTCAATCTTGATTGAATCAATATCTATCCACCTGTAGGGTGCTGGTCATGAACGACCAGACGGACGGGGACGGGCGCCGGATCAGCACGCGGGAGGCCGCCCGGCTACTCGGGGTGAAGCCCGCGACGGTGTACGCCTACGTCAGCCGGGGGCAGCTCACGAGCCGGCGCGACCCGGTCGGGCGGGGCAGCAGCTTCGACGCCGCCGAGGTGGCGGCACTGGCCCGGCGGAGCAGGCGGGATGCGGCCGCTGCGTCCGGGGAGCTCGCGGTACGGACCGCTCTGACGCTGATCGAGTCCGACCGGTACTACTTCCGGGGCGTGGACGCCGTGGCCCTGGCCTCGCGGTACCGCTACGAGGAGGTCGCGGAGTGGCTCTGGACCGGGACGCTCCCCCACGGAGCCCGGTTCACCGCCCCCGCGCAGCCGCTGGCGGCCGCGCGGCGGGCGGTGGCCGCGCTGCCGGAGCACAGCGGTCCGGTCGACCGGCTGCGGGTGGCCGTAGCGGCCGCCGCCGTGGCGGACCCGCTGCGCTTCGACCTGTCCGAGGCGGCGGTGCTCGGCTCCGCGCGCTGCCTGGTCCCGACGCTGGTCGACGCGCTGCCACTGAGGGGCCCGGCGCGCGCCGAGGACCTCTCGACGGCCGGGCGGTTGTGGCCCCGCCTGACCGCGCGGGAGCCGGACCCCGCGTCGCTGGGGGCCCTGGACCTGGCGCTCGGGCTGCTGGTCGACCACGACCTGGCCGCCTCGACGCTCGCGGTACGGGTGGCGGCCTCGGCCCGCGCCCATCCGTACGCGGCGGTGTCCGCCGGGCTCGGCGCGCTCGAAGGACCGCTGCACGGCGCGGCCGGACGGCTCGCGCACCGGATGCTGGTGGAGGTGCTGGAGCGCGGCGGGGCGGCGCCGGTGGTGGCGGAGTACCTGCGGGCCGGGCGCCGGGTGCCGGGCCTCGGCCACCGGCTGTACGAGGGCGAGGACCCGCGGGCGCGGGCGCTGTTCGAGCGGCTGGACGCACTGCCGCCGGCCGGACCCGCTCTGGCCGCCGCGCGCGAGGTCACCTCGGTGATGGCCCGGCACGGCGGGCTCCGCGCCAACGTGGACCTGGCGCTCGCGGTGCTGACGGTGTCCTGCGGCATGGAGGCGGAAGCCGGCGAGACGGTCTTCGCGGTGGCCCGGACGGCGGGCTGGATCGCGCACGCGCTGGAGGAGTACCAGGAACGGCCGCTGCGGATGCGGCCGAACGGCGAGTACCACGGGCCCCGGCCGCCGCAGCCGATGCCGTGACGGCCGGGCCGGCCCGTCCTCGGGGGTGGCGGTCCGGCCGCGGCGCCAGGTCCCCAGCCGGACCGCCGTGTCCCGCGGGAGCCGCCCCGTGCCGTCGAGGGCGGAGCCGGCCGGCAGGACGTTCACACCGTCCGGCAGCGGAACGGGCCCGCCCGACGGGTTGGGGACGCAGAGCAGCCCGTCGGGCCGGGTGAAGCCTTTGCCGACTCGTCCGCCGCTCCGACGGCATTTTCGCGCTGATATCGCTTGCGCAAGCCGGGCGCGGGTAGCGCAAGGGATTTCGTAGAGCGGAAAGATTCCGCTGGTGCCCGAGCCGACCTACCGTTGCTGCTCATGCGGTTCCTTCTCATGAGCGCTCGGCGCCTCGGGCTGCCCCGACGGGCCGTCTCCCAGATCCTGCTGACCCAGCTGGCCATCGCCGGCGGGGTCGTCGTACTGGCCACCGGGCTGTTCCTCGCCCCGCTCAGCGCGCAGCTCGACGACCAGGCCATGCGGCGTGCGCTCGCCATCGCGCAGAGCGCGGCGGCGGACCCGTCGCTGGCCGCCGGACTGCTGGACTCCGGACCCACGGCGGAGGGGCCCGTGCAGAATGCGGCCGAACGGATCCGCCGGGCCACCGGCGCCGAGTACGTGGTCGTCCTCGACCTCGACGGCATCCGCCGCTCGCACCCCAGCGCGGACCGGATCGGACTGCCCGTCTCCACCGACCCCCGCGACGCGCTGGCGGGCCGCGAGGTCATGGAGATCGACGAGGGCACCCTGGGCCGCACCGCGCGCGGCAAGGTGCCGCTCCTCGCCTCCGACGGCGAGATCGTCGGCGCCGTCTCGGTCGGCATCGCCTACGACAGCGTCCGCGACCGATTGCTCGGAGCCATCCCCGGCCTGCTCGCCCACGCGGGCGGCGCGCTCGCCGCCGGAGCGCTCGTGGCCTACCTGCTGTCCCGCCGGATCCAGCGGCAGACCCGGGACCTCGCCTTCTCCGACATCGCCGGCCTGCTCGCCGAGCGCGAGGCCATGCTCCACTCCATCCGGGAAGGCGTGATCGCGCTCGACCGGACCGGACGCGTCCGGCTGGTCAACGACGAGGCCGCCCGCCTGCTGGGCCTCGCCCCGGACTCCGCCGGCGCCTTCACCGGCCGCCCGCTGGACGAGGTGCTCGGCGAGGGCCGCACCGCCGACGTGCTGTGCGGGCGGGTCACCGGGCACGATCTGCTGACCGTCCAGGGGCCCCGGGTCCTGGTCGCCAACCGGATGCCCACCGAGGACGGCGGAGCCGTCGCCACCCTGCGCGACCGCACCGAGCTGGAACACCTCGGCCGCGAGCTCGACTCCACCCGGGGCCTGATCGACGCCCTGCGCGCGCAGGACCACGAGCACGCCAACCGCCTCCACACCCTCCTCGGCCTGCTGGAGCTGGGCCTGCACGAGGAAGCGGCGGAGTTCGTGACGGAGGTCGCCGGGGTGCACCGCACCACCGCCGAGCAGGTCACCGAAAAGGTCCGCGACCCGCTCCTGGCCGCCCTCCTCGTGGGAAAGGCGACGGTAGCGGCCGAGCGCGGCGTCCCGCTGCGGCTGGCCGCGAGCACCCTGCTGCCCGACCGCCTGGTGGACCCGGGCGGCCTGGTCACGATCGTCGGCAACCTGGTGGACAACGCCCTGGACGCCGCCACCGGCTCGACGGCCCCCCTGGTCGAGGTGGAACTGCGCGCGGAAGGGCGTACCGCCGTGCTGCGGGTGCGCGACAGCGGTCCCGGAGTCCCCGCCGCGCGCCGCGAGGAGGTCTTCACCGAGGGCTGGTCGACCAAGCAGCCCGAGGCCCACCGCGAGCGCGGGCTCGGCCTCGCCCTCGTACGCCGCCTCGCGGAGCGGCAGGGCGGCAGCGCCCGGGCCGGTGAAGCAGCGGACGGAGGGGCGGAATTCTCCGTCGTACTCCCGGAGGCCCTGCGGTGAACGAGACCCCGATCCACGTATTGGTCGTCGACGACGACATGCGTGTTGCCCGGATCAACGCGGCCTACGTGGCGAAGGTTCCCGGTTTCCGGGTGATCGCCCAGGCGCATTCCGCGGCCGAGGCCCTGGAACTGCTCACCTCGCGTCGGGTGGACCTGGTCCTGCTGGACCACTACCTGCCGGACGAGAACGGCCTCGACCTGGTCCGCCGCCTGCGCCAACGCGGCCAGGGCACCGACGTGATCATGGTCACGGCCGCCCGCGACCTCGCCACCGTCCAGGCCGCCATGCGCCTCGGCGCCCTCCAGTACCTGGTGAAACCGTTCACCTTCGCCGGCCTGCGCGCCCGGCTGGAGGCGTACAGGAGCCTGCGCCGCACCCTGGACACCGGCGGCGAGGCCGAACAGGCCGAAGTGGACCGGATCTTCGGCGCCCTTGCCGCCGCCGGATCCCCGAACGAGCTCCCCAAGGGCCACTCCCCCACCACCGCCGAGCTGGTCCGGCACGTATTGCGCTCCGCCGACGGCCCGCTGTCCACCCAGCAGATCGCCGACCGCGCGGGCATCAGCCGCCAGACCGCCCAGCGCTACGTCAAGCTCCTCGACCGGGCCGGCCGGGTCACCCTGGCTCTGCGCTACGGGGAGACCGGCCGCCCGGAACACCGCTACACCTGGCTCCCGTCCGACGGGTCCTGACGCGCCGCTCAGACGGCCCCGGCGCCGGTCAGGGAACGGACCTCGGTCTCCGCGTGCTTCGCCTCGTCCGGTTCCTCTCCCGAGGCGAGCGTGCCCAGCCAACCCGCCACGAAGCCCATCGGGATCGAGACGAGGCCCGGGTTCTGGAGCGGGAAGTACTGGAAGTCCACGCCCGGGAAGAGCGATTCGGGGCTGCCGGAGACCACCGGGGAGACCAGCACCAGCAACACCGCCGGTACCAGGCCCCCGTACACCGACCAGACCGCCCCCCGCGTGGTGAATCCGCGCCAGAAGAGCGAGTAGAGCAGCACCGGCAGGTTGGCGGAGGCGGCCACCGCGAAGGCCAGCCCCACCAGGAAGGCCACGTTGAGGTTCTGCGCGAGCAGGCCCAGGGCGATCGCCACCGCCCCGATGCCGACGGCGGCGGCCCGGGCCACCGAGACCTCGCTGCGCTGCCGGGCGTGCCGGCGCTTGAGCGAGGCGTACAGGTCGTGCGCGACCGAGGCCGACGAGGCCAGGGTGATCCCGGCGACCACGGCGAGGATGGTGGCGAAGGCGATCGCGGCGACGAAGGCGAACAGCACGGCGCCGCCGGTCGATCCGGCGCCCCCGCCCAGGAACGCGGCGAGCAGGGGGACGGCCGTGTTCCCGGAGGCGTTGGAGGCGCGCACCGCGTCCGGCCCCACCAGCGCGGCCGCCCCGAAGCCGAGCACGATGGTCATCAGGTAGAAGCCGCCGATCAGCGCGATCGCCCAGACCACCGACCTGCGGGCCGCGCGCGCCGTGGGCACGGTGTAGAAGCGCGCCAGGATGTGCGGCAGTCCGGCCGTGCCCAGGACCAGGGCGAGACCCAGGCTCATGAAGTCGATGCGGGCGGTCCAGTCGCCGCCGTACTTGAGACCGGGGCCCAGGAACCGTGCCCCGTGCCCGCTGCGGTCGGCGGCGCTGGTGAGCAGCTGGTCGAAGTTCCCGTGGAAGCGCAGCAGCACGAGGACGGTGAGGGTGATCGCCCCGCCCATGAGCAGGACGGCCTTCACGATCTGGATCCAGGTGGTGGCGCGCATCCCGCCGAAGGACACGTAGACCACCATCAGCGCGCCGACCCCGATCACGGTCAGCGTCCGCGCCGCGGCGCTCGAATTGCCGAGGAGCAGGCCCACGAGACTGCCGGCGCCGACCATCTGGGCGACGAGGTAGAGCACCGAGACGACGACCGAGGAGGTGCCGGCCGCGATCCGCACCGGCCGCTCGCTCATCCGGGCTGCGACCACGTCGGCGAGGGTGAAGCGCCCGCAGTTGCGCACCAGTTCGGCGACGAGGAAGAGCACCACGAGCCAGGCGACGAGGAAGCCGACCGAATACAGCATGCCGTCGTAGCCGAACAGGGCGATCAGACCGGAGATGCCCAGGAAGGAGGCGGCCGACATGTAGTCGCCCGCGATGGCGAAACCGTTCTCCATGGGGGAGAACAACCGCCCGCCCGCGTAGAACTCCTCGGCCGATCCGTGCCGGTTGCGGCTGACCCAGGTGGTGATGCCCAGCGTGACCGCGATGAAGAGGCTGAACAGGATCAGTGCGAGGGTCTGGTGCTCGGTGGTCACCGGCCGCTCCCCCTCGCCCGGGTCCGCTCCTGGTCCCGCTCCTGCTCGAAGACGGTCCAGCGCAGGTCGAGCGCGGCCCGGTCCCGGCGCAGTCGCGCGTGGCGGGCGTACGCCCACGTCAGCAGGAAGGTGGTGAGGAACTGGCCGAGACCCGCGAGCATCGCCACATTGACCGCGCCCGCGACGGGCCGGGCCATCACGCCGGGCGCCGCGGTGGCGGCGACCACGTAGGCGACGTACCAGAGGAAGAAGCCGACGGTCGCGGGGACGACGAACCGGCGGTACCGGCTGCGCACCTCCTGGAAGGCCGCGCTGCGCTGCACTTCGAGGTAGATGTCGGACGCGCCGGGGCCGGGCCGGGCACCGGGGTCGGCGGCCGGACGCGTCGGGGACGTTTCCTCACCCTCGCCCCAGCCCACGGCGAGGGCGTCGTACCAGGGGTCGTCCAGCCGGATCGTTCCGGCATCGCGACCTTCGTGCTTGTCCACCGAACTCTCCTTGTCCGCTGCCGCATTGGCCGCGTGCCCACAAGGATGTGCGGAATGGATGGTTTGGGACTGATGTACCGGAGCTCTTCACCCCATCAGGTGATGGGGTGAAGAGCTCCGGTGTGCCGTCGGCCGGTCAGGCGTCGATGCGCGACCGGTCCAGGGTCGCCGCGGAGCTGGTGATGAACTCCTTGCGCGGGGCCACGTCGTTGCCCATGAGTAGATCGAACACCTGCTCGGCCGAGTCCAGGTCGCCGATGTTGATCCGCCGCAGGGTGCGGAAGCGGGGATCCATGGTGGTCTCCGCCAGCTGGTCCGCGTCCATCTCGCCGAGGCCCTTGTAGCGCTGGATCGAGTCCTTGTACCGGATGTTCTTGCGCTGGTACTCCAGCAGCGTCTGACGCAGCTCGTTGTCCGAATACGTGTAGACGTACTTGTCCTGCCCCTTCTTGGGCTGGACCAGCTCGATCCGGTGCAGGGGCGGCACCGCGGCGAAGACCCGGCCCGCCTCGACCATGGGCCGCATGTAGCGCTGGAAGAGCGTGAGCAGCAGGCAGCGGATGTGCGCGCCGTCCACGTCGGCGTCGACGAGCAGGACGATCTTCCCGTACCGGGCGGCGTCGATGTCGAAGGTCCGACCCGAGCCGGCTCCTATGACCTGGATGATCGCTCCGCACTCGGTGTTCTTGAGCATGTCCGAAACCGAGGACTTCTGGACGTTCAGGATCTTGCCGCGAATGGGCAGGAGCGCCTGGAATTCCGAGTTCCGGGCGAGCTTGGCCGTGCCGAGGGCCGAGTCCCCCTCGACGATGAAGAGCTCGCTGCGGTCGACGTCGTCGCTGCGGCAGTCGGCCAGCTTCGCGGGGAGCGAGGAGGACTCCAGTGCGGTCTTGCGGCGCTGCGCCTCCTTGTGCTGGCGGGCCGCGATCCTGGTCCGGGCGGCCGCGACGATCTTCTCCATCACGGACCGGGCCTGCTGCTTGTCGTCGCGCTTGGTCGAGGTCAGGAAGGCCTTGAGCTCCTTGGCCACGACCGCGGCGACGATGCGGGTGGCCGCCGAGGTGCCGAGGACCTCCTTGGTCTGCCCCTCGAACTGCGGCTCGGCGAGGCGGACGGTGACGACGGCCGTCATGCCCTCCATCGCGTCGTCCTTGACCACGTCGTCCTCGGCGACGCGCAGCAGCTTCGCGGAGCGCAGGACCTCGTTCACGGTCTTGGCGATCGAACGCTCGAAGCCGGAGACGTGGGTGCCGCCCTTGGGGGTGGCGATGATGTTCACGAAGGACTTGACGTTGGTCTCGTAGCCCGTGCCCCAGCGCAGGGCGATGTCCACGCCGAGCTCCCGGGTGACCTCGGTGGGGGTCATGTGGCCGCGGTCGTCGAGGACCGGGACGGTCTCCTTGAAGGTGCCCGTGCCGGTCAGGCGCAGGACGTCGCAGACGGCCTTGTCCTGCGCGAGGTACTCGCAGAACTCGCTGATCCCGCCGTCGAAGCGGAACGTCTCCTCGGTCTTGCCGGCCCCGTCCATGCCGCGCTCGTCCCGGACGACCAGGGTCAGGCCCGGGACGAGGAAGGCGGTCTGCCGGGCGCGCTGGTAGAGCGTCTCCAGGTTGAGCCGGGCGTCCTTGAGGAAGATCTGCCGGTCGGCCCAGTAGCGGACCCGGGTGCCGGTCTTGCCCTTGGCCACCCGCTTGACCTTGCGAAGGCCGTTGGCCGGGTCGAAGGGGCTCTCGGGTCCCTGCTCGGTGAACATGCCGGGGACGCCGCGGCGGAAGCTGATGGCGTGGGTCGAGCTGTTGCGGTCGACCTCGACGTCCAGCCGGGCCGAGAGGGCGTTGACCACGGAGGCGCCGACACCGTGCAAACCGCCGGAGGCGGCGTACGAGCCACCGCCGAACTTTCCGCCGGCGTGCAGCTTGGTCATGACGACCTCGATGCCGGACAGCCCGGTCTTGGGCTCGACGTCGACGGGGATGCCGCGGCCGTTGTCCCGGACCTCGACGGAGGCGTCCTCGTGGAGGATCACCTCGATGTGATCACAGTAGCCGCCCAGGGCCTCGTCGACGGAATTGTCGATGATCTCCCAGAGGCAGTGCATGAGGCCCCGGCTGTCGGTGGAACCGATATACATGCCGGGGCGCTTGCGGACGGCCTCGAGGCCTTCGAGGACGAGCAGGTGCCGCGCGGTGTAGTTGGAACCGTCCCGGTCTGCTCCGGACAGCAGCGCGCTGGAAGGCACGGACGTGTCGGCGGTCACGCAGTTCGCTCCTCGCTGAATTTCTTTTCTGGCCCGGTCGGGCGCAGGGGTGGCTCGGTTGCCCGTCGAAGGGTACCGAGGCCTGGTAGAGCCGATGCAACGCCACCCTCGCCGGCTCCCCACCCTAGTCCAGATCCGTACGGGTGTTCGATCCCCCGTCAGGGTGAAGGAAACATCACGTTCCCTTCCAGGCATGAACCATTTAGGGTTCGGGCACGTCCTCATGAACAACCTGGCACGCAGCCGGGGAGGACGGAACTGCAACAAGCGAACGACTGACAACGCGAAACCGTAAAGCAACGCAATACGGCTCCTTCGCCGCCAACCGGCAACAGCCGGCCAGCTTCGGAAGGAAGTTTCGAGGAAAAGCCGCGAGCGGGAACGTTTTCGGCCTGGTTGGATGTTGACCCTGGTACGACAGCTCGTCGAGCTAGAGAAGAGGCGACGTGACTACTGTTCTGACACCCGCGACCCCGCTGACGGCCGCTGACCGATGCGACCGTTGCGGCGCCCAGGCATATCTGCGCGTCGTCCTGCTGAGCGGCGGTGAACTGCTCTTCTGCGCCCACCACGGGCGCAAGTTCGAGCCGGAACTCAAGAAGATCGCCGCGGAAATACAGGATGAGACCGAGCGGCTCACGTCCGCTCCGGCAGCCCCTGCCGAACCCGAGGACCGCTGACACAAGGCCTAACCTCGCATCCGACGAGCCAGGACCGGCCAGGCCGGTCGACGGGCGGTGCTCCTGTGACCCAGGAACACCGCCCGTCCTCATGTCCGCGATCGCCCGGCGTACCGCAGCCCGTCGCCGCGGTGCCCCCGCACGGGCCCTACGTCCGCCCCGGAGCGCCTCCCGAGCCCGCCCGCGGTGCCGTGCGCCACCGAGGGCCGCGCGGCCCTCTCCGAGCCCGTCACGAAGTCGGCGAGCGGGGCGATGCGGGTGTACACCCCCGGGCTGTCCGCCCGCCCGCAGCCGCGTCCCCAGGAAACCAGCCCGATGAGCCTGCCCTGCGCGACCAGCGGGCCCCCGCTGTCGCCCTGGCAGGCGTCCTTGCCGCCCTCGTCGTGCCCCGCGCACACCATGGAGTCGGCGCGGTACTGCCCGCCCGCGTCCCCCGGGTACGCGCGCCCGCAGGCCTCGTCCGACAGCACGGTCACCCGCGCCGCCCGCAGCGCGTAGGCGTAGTCACCGAAGCCGCTCGTGTCGCCCCAGCCGTACACGGACGCTTCGCTACCCGCCGCGTAGCCGGGATGCCCCGCGCCGGCCATGGGCAGCACGTAGTGCGCGGGCACCGCCTCGTCCAGGTCCAGTACGGCGAGGTCCCCGGCGTTGCTCGCGGGGTCGTAGTCCGGGTTCACCCGGGCGGCGCGCACCGCGATCTCCCGGCCGTCGGTCGCGCCCAGCTCCGTACGTCCGGCGATCACCCGGAGGTCGGGAACGGACTCGACCGGGCCGCCCAGCACCTGGCGCCCCAGGCAGTGCGCCGCGGTCACCACCTTCGTCGGAGCGACGACGACGCCCCCGCAGAACTGTCCGCCCCGCGTACCCCCGAACCGGTCACGGCTGGCGAGGGCCACCACCCAGGGGCTGTCGGCCACCTTCACCGGCTTCCCGCCGATCACCACGCTGTCCGCGACCGCCGGCGGCGCCTGCGTCAGCGGCGCCGCGGCCGCTCCCGCCACCAGGGTCAGCGCCCCCGCCAGAGCACGGGCAAAGGGACGACGCATGAGGCCTCCTGACTCCGAGTGTGCATGACTCCACCCAGAGTGGGACGCGGGGGGGGGGGGGGGGGCCCGCCCCCCCCCCCCCCCCCCCCCCCCCCCCCCCCCCCCCCCCCCCCCCGGCCCGCCGACCCCGAGTGGGGGGCGGCACC
>NZ_JBSGQV010000005.1:312274-328814 GCF_053606025.1 Streptomyces sp. NPDC055254
ATGGTCTCCTCTCAGGTCGCCGCTTTGGCTGTTTGTGATACCCCCACCCCCGGTTGCGGGCGGCGGGTCGCGGGCCCCCCCGCGCGGGCCCCACCCCCACCGCCGTCCCCGCCGGCAACGCCGACAGTCCGTCCGATCAGTCCAGGTAGTCGCGCAGCACCTGGGAGCGGGACGGGTGGCGCAGCTTCGACATGGTCTTGGACTCGATCTGGCGGATCCGCTCGCGCGTGACGCCGTAGACCTTGCCGATCTCGTCCAGGGTCTTCGGCTGGCCGTCCGTGAGGCCGAAGCGCATCGAGACCACGCCGGCCTCGCGCTCGCTGAGGGTGTCGAGCACCGAGTGCAGCTGCTCCTGCAGGAGCGTGAAGCTCACGGCGTCCGCCGGGACGACGGCCTCGGAGTCCTCGATGAGGTCACCGAACTCGCTGTCGCCGTCCTCGCCGAGCGGCGTGTGCAGGGAGATCGGCTCGCGGCCGTACTTCTGGACCTCGATGACCTTCTCCGGGGTCATGTCGAGTTCCTTGGCCAGCTCCTCCGGGGTGGGCTCGCGGCCCAGGTCCTGGAGCATCTGGCGCTGCACGCGGGCGAGCTTGTTGATGACCTCGACCATGTGCACGGGGATGCGGATCGTGCGGGCCTGGTCGGCCATGGCGCGCGTGATCGCCTGCCGGATCCACCACGTGGCATAGGTGGAGAACTTGTAGCCCTTGGTGTAGTCGAACTTCTCGACCGCGCGGATCAGACCCAGGTTGCCCTCCTGGATGAGGTCCAGGAAGAGCATGCCGCGGCCGGTGTAGCGCTTGGCGAGGGAGACCACGAGGCGGAGGTTGGCCTCCAGCAGGTGGTTCTTCGCGCGCCGGCCGTCCTCGGCGATGATCTCCAGCTCGCGCTTGAGCTTGGGCGCCAGCTTGTCGGAGTTCGCCAGCTTGTCCTCGGCGAAGAGACCGGCCTCGATGCGCTTGGCGAGTTCGACCTCCTGCTCGGCGTTGAGGAGGGGGACCTTGCCGATCTGCTTGAGGTAGTCCTTGACCGGGTCGGCGGTGGCACCTGCCACGACGACCTGCTGGGCGGGGGCGTCGTCCTCGTCGTCGGAGATGACGAAGCCCTTGTTCTCGCCGCCCTCCTCCTCTTCGTCCGCCTCGCCCTTGGCGGCCTCGGGACCCTCGTCCGGGGTCTCGTCGTCCCCGGCCTCGTCGGCGTCCTTCTTGGAGGCGGTCTTCTTGGCCGCCGTCTTCTTCGCAGCGGTCTTCTTGGCGGGCGCCGCCTTCTTGGCCGCCGTCTTCTTCGCAGCGGTCTTCTTGGCGGCGGCGGGCTCGGCCGCCGGCTCCTCCGCCAAGGCGTCCGTGGTGTCCGGGTCCGTGGTGTCCGCCGCCGGGGCGGTGGCCGCGGGCCGCGCCGTCGCCGTCTTCGCCGCGACGGTCTTGGTGGCCGTCCGCTTGGCCGGGCTCTTCGCCGCGACGCTCTTGCGGGTGGTGCGCTTGGGCGACTCCGCGGCACTGACCATCAGCGTCACACCCTCTTCCTCGAGGATCTGGTTGAGGCTGCGCAGAACATTCTTCCACTGGGTCGCAGGAATCTGGTCAGCCTCGAAGGCCCGACGCACGTCATCGCCGGCGATCTGCCCCTCGGCCTTGCCCCGCTCGATGAGCGCCATCACAGACTCGGAATCGGCGATCTCCGGCGGGAGCGTACGGGATGTGCTGGCCGACACGAACAACCTCTCGGAACGATGGAAACGGCTTCCGACCCCGGGCCTGGTGGTGCTGAACCGGAGCCGACGACCACCGACTGGGGATGGGCCGGGGGCGTGGGCAGGGACCGGGGAGCTGCACAGCATCCCCAAGGGCTGCTGTCTTCCCTCCGTCGGCCATCACCTCTTAAGTCATCGCGTGACCTCGCGCAGCGTTACGCCCAATCTTCGTGGCCCGAGTCACACCCCGTATGCCGCGATGCCGGTCATAGGGCCATACGGAGGGTTCCGGCGCGTCCCGTCCCAGCTGTACGGGGGCGGGCCGGGGCGGGGGAACGGAGCCGGCGCGACGGTCCCGGGTGGGGGTCAGGCGTGCGGGTCAGGCGTGCGGGTCAGGCGTGCGGGTCCGGGCGTGCGGGTCCCGGTGCGCGGCGCGGGGCTCGGGGATGCCGGCTCTCAGGACCAGCTCGAAGGGGGCCGGGCCGGTCGGGCCCGGACGCCGGTGTCGCCGGACCCGACCGGGCCCGGCGACACCTGATGACACCCCCGCGCGCCCGTCCGTCAGTGCTCGCGCGGGGCGGGGACCACGCGCTCGACCTCCGGATGCACCGTCAGGAGCTGCCGCATGGCGTTCTCCGCGCCCGTCGCGTCGCCCGCGGCGAGGGCCTCGGCCATCCGCGCATGGTGGGCGACGCCGGTCTCGCTGGGCCGGTCGCAGGCGGTGATCGGGCTGCCGGAGACATGGAGGGCCGAGGAGACGATGCTGGAGAGGTGCTCCAGCATGCGGTTGCCGGCGACCTGGATGAGGAGCGAGTGGAACTCGTTGTCCGCGCGGGCGAAGGTGATCGAGTCGCCCTGACCGAGGGCGTGGCCCATGATCTCGACCATGTCGGAAAGGCGCTGCTGGATGTCGGGGCGCCCGTGGCCGGCGGCGAGGCGGGCGGCGAGCGGCTCGATGGTCCAGCGGAGCTCATTGAGCTCGCGGCGCTGGTCGTCGCGCTGGGGACCGTAGGCCCGCCACTCGATGATGTCGGGGTCGAGAAGGTTCCAGTCGGCGACGGGGCGGACCCGGGTGCCCACGTTGGGGCGGGCGCTGACGAGGCCCTTGGCCTCCAGGACCCGCAGCGATTCGCGGACGACCGTACGGGAGACCTCGAACCGCTGCCCGATCTCCTCAGGGACCAGGGGGCGGTCCGCACCGAGGTCACCGGAGACGATCATCTGGCCGAGCTGCTGGACGAGTTGGCCGTGCAGTCCGCGGCCGCGGCTGCCGGCCGCCCGGCGGCCCACCCGGCTCAACTCGACGTCGGCGCCGTCCCAGTGGGGCGCTGCGACACGGTCGGATCCGGAGGCCTCCGCGTAGGGGTAGCGGTCGAGTTCGCCCGGACCGGCGAGGCCGGAGTCGGCGTGGCGGGCGGCGGTCATCATGGTGTGCGCAAGGGTACTCACGAATCCTTTGTCGGCCGTGTCTCCATGACCCTTGAGGTCTTTGGTGAAAAGCACACGAAAGGGTGATCGGTGCCACCTACGCAATTGACGACTTATCGCAAAGAAGCGGGCCTTCTACGCGGAGTTGCGATCCGCATCACGCCAGGTGGACTTCAACGGTCCCTTGGAGGACTTCTCCCGCATCGGAACGATCACCAACGGACCCTGCTGCGCAGTCCGGTGAACCCATAGGCGCACAACAGGACGATCAGCGACAACACCAGTGCCGTTCCGACGGGTTGGGCCATCACCCTGAGGGCCCCGAGGACGAGCCGGTCCGCCTCGGGCGGCCACTGGACCCAGGTCAGGCTCCGCAGCCGGTGCACGAGCCCGGTCACCGGGTACGCGGACGGGTCCTCCAGCACCCTGCGCACCAGCGGGACCACCATCACCGGTACGGCCAGCACGGCGGCCAGGCCGGCGGTGGCGGACCGGAAGACGCCGGAGGCGAGGACGCCGGACCAGGCGCACCCGATGAGCAGCCCGGCCCAACTCGCCGCGGGGGAGATCCACTGCGCGGGCGGCCGCAGCGGGCCGTCGCCGAAGACCAGGGCCAGGGCCGCCGCGTCGGCCGTCACGGTCAGGGCGCCCAGCAGCAGGGCGAGGGCCGCGCACATGCCCAGCTTGGCGGTGAGCAGCCCCATCCGGCGGGGGACGGTCCCGCGATCGGCGGCGAGCGCGGGGTAGCGGTACTCCTCACCGAAGGCCAGGGCGCCGAGCAGCCCCGCGCCGAGGGCGGCGGGCGGGAGCGGCAACAGCTCCGGCCAGGCGGCGAGCAACCGGTTCTGCGGGGTGTTCCCGACGCGCGCCAGCACCAGGGCGGTCAGGACGGAGACGCAGACGACGACGGCGGCGGTCAGCACGGGGGTGGCGGTGCCGAAAACCCGGAGCAGTTCGTAGCGCAGCGGCCGCAGCGGCCCGCTCACCCGACGCACCGTCGAGGCGGGCCGCCCGGACGGGCCGCGCCGGGAAGGACCGGGCGCCTCCTCCGCGAAGGCCTCCCCGCGGGCCCCGCCGGGCACGGCCGGGGCCGCCGCTCCCGCGCGGGCGTGCGGTACCGGCGACGCGGGCGCTCCGGCGTCGCCCGTCTCGTCGGCGAGCTGGTGCACCAGGACGCCGTGCCGGAAGGCCGCCTCTCCGATCTCGGCGCAGTTGCTGCCGTACACGGACAGGCGGCTGCCGCTCTCCTCGACGATCTCCACCGCGCGCTGCGCCGCCCTCGCCTCCCGGCCCAGTACGTCGGCCAGGCGGGCCGCGTGCGGAGTGCGCACGGCGACCCTGGGCCGCAACCGGGTCCGGGCGAACTCGGCGGCGTCCTGGTCGGCGACGAGGCGGCCGGCCTCGATGCTCACGACCCGGTCGGCACTGCGGGCGGCCTCCTTGGCGTCGGCCGTGGTGAAGAGGACCACTCCACCGAGGGCCGCGCGGCCGCGCAGCAGCGCGTGCAGCCAGCCCCGCTCCCGGGGGGAGAGGCCGGCGCCGGGCTCGTCAAGGAGCAGGGTGCACGGGTCGGCGATCAGCGCCGCGGCAAGCGCGACCCTGCGCTCCATTCCGAGCGAGAGCGAGCCGAGCCGCTGGTCCCGCAGGCCCCCGATGCCGACGACCTCCAGCATGGTGTCGGCCCGGGAAGCCGGCACCCCGGCGGCGGCGCACAGCATCCGCAGCTGGTTGCGGACGGTCCGGGCTGGATTCCCGGGGACGTCGCCGAGCAGTACGCCGACCTCCCGGCCGGGGTGCGGGACCCGGTGCAGCGGACGACCGCGGAAGTAGGTGACGCCGCGGCCCGGTTCGAGTTCGAGCATGAGCCGCAGGGCCGTGGTCTTGCCCGATCCCGGCTCTCCGAGCAGGGCGGTCACGGTCCCCGGGCGAGCCTCGAAGGTGAGGTCGTCCACGAGGGGCGGGGCGGCGGGGCGGGGGGCGCTGGTGATTCCGATGGCCTGGAGCATCGCTTCTCTCGCGGGGGTGAGACCGCTCTGCGGCAGCGTGAGTACCGCAAACAAGATAACGCGATATGTCAGATTTTCGACGTACCGGGCCCGCTTCTGGGGGTGGTGTCGCCGGGTCAGATCTCCGGGCGCAGCATGGGCGGGTTGAGCAGGGTGGCCCCGCCGGCGCGGAACAGCTGGGCCGGACGTCCGCCCTGACGGGTCGTCGTCCCTCCGGCCGGCACCAGGAACCCGGGGGTCCCGGTGACCTTGCGGTGGAAGTTCCGCGGATCGAGGGCCACGCCCCAGACGGCCTCGTAGACCCGGCGCAGCTCGCCGACGGTGAACTCGGGCGGGCAGAAGGCGGTGGCCAGGGAGGAGTACTCGATCTTGGATCGGGCGCGTTCCACGCCGTCGTCGAGGATGCGGGCATGGTCGAAGGCGAGGCCCGCGGCGGACTCGCCGTCGGCGGCCAGCACCTCGTCGACGGGGGCCCAGCGCGCGCTGTTGGCATCTCCGCCGGCCCGGGGCGCGGGCAGGTCCGGGGCCAGCACCAGGTGCGCCACGCTGACGACACGCATCCGCGGATCCCGCTTCGGATCCCCGTACGTCGCCAGCTGTTCGAGATGCGCGCCGTTGCCCACGCCCTGCGCGGCCGGGTCGTGCGCGCACAGCCCCGTCTCCTCGGCGAGCTCCCGCGCCGCGGCGGCCGCGAGATCCTCGTCTTCCCGGACGAATCCACCGGGCAGTGCCCAGCGGCCCTGGAACGGCTGCTCACCTCGGCGGACGACCAGCGCGCAGAGCGCGTGGCGCCGCACGGTGAGCACGACCAGGTCGACGGTGACGGCGAAGGGCGGAAAGGCCGACGGGTCGTAGGGCGACATGCCGCGATCATAGTCGTCTGCCTGACGATAAACAGCGCTTTGAAGACCTTGAGGGCACTGATCCAGTGCTTGGTGCCGCGGGCGGAAGGGTTTGCCGGGTCGCGGCGTCCGGTGCGGTGCGTCGCACGGCGGAGGGCCGCGGGTCGTACGGGACGTACTCGGGTGGTCCGACCACCTGGGGGTCCCCCCGGACGAAGGCCGGGGGATGAGCCGCCGTGCCCGGCGGCCGCGACCCGGTGGACCATGCCGGTCACCGCACTAGCCGCCCAGTTGGAGCGCATCCGCGGCCTCCTCCACCATCGCGAGCCCCAGCCTGCTGATCCGGACGGCGAACGGCTCCCCCGATACGCGCAGGCCCGAGAGCCGCAGCGCACCCAGCGGCGCGCCCGGGAGGGGGACCAGTGCGACCGTGCCCCGAGGGGCGTCGGGGCGGATCCCCGCGAGGGCGGTCAGCACATGGATCCCCGCCGCCGCGGCCACCGCGGCGGGGCGGCACGCGGCGGGGTGCGGGAGCGGTGCGCTGCCGGCGGTGCGCTGCTCCGCGGCGAACATCTCCGGCAGTCGGTACCCGAAGCTCTCCGCCGCGTCCAGCAGGCCCCGGAGCAGGCCGGCCGCCTCCTTCTCGAAGCCCGCTTGGGCCAGACCGGCGACGGCCACGGCGCTCTCGTACGCCCGCACCGCTCCGGAGCGATGGCCGAACGGGTTGTGCCCGGGCTCCCTGGCCGCCATGCTCCGCAGCCCCCAACCGCAGTCCATGCCGGGCGCCCCGAGCAACCGGGCCAGTCGCTCCGTGCAGGAACGGTCCAGCAGCCCGGCGGCGAGGCGGCCGCCCCCGAGCAGACCGGTGTCCAGCAGATGGACGGCCGCCCCCGTCAGCCGGGGCAGGGGCCGCCCGTCGGGGTGGAGCGCGGCCGCCGGCCTGCCGCCGTCCGGGCCGTCGATCCAGAACGCGGACCGGAACCTGTCCCGCAGCGCTCGCGCGAAGTCCCGCCACTCCTGCGCGCCGGGCCTCCCGCAGCCGTCGAGCAGGTCGGCGCCGAGCAGCGCGGCCCGGTGGGCATGGGCCTGGGTCTCGCAGCGCCGGGGCCCCGGGTCCGGATCGGCCACGAAGCCGTCCTCCCCCAGGGCGCCGCGCAGCCAGCCCAGGCACCGTTCGGCGGCCGGGAGGAGCCGGGCCACTTCCTCCTCCGGCATCCCCCACAGCCGAGCCTCGGCCAGCACCGCCGGGAAGGCCAGCGTCGCCTCCGTTCCGGTGCACCCCGGTGGGAGCTGCGGACCCGCCCCGCGCAGCGGGCCGGGGATCCTCCCCGCCTCCGAGCCCGGTCCGTCGGTCTGGGACCGGGCCAGGACGCGCAGGGTGGCCCCGGCGAGCCCGGTGCCCAGGGGCAGGGCCATCCTCGCGGCCCAGAGCGACTCCGCCGGGGCGAGCCCCAGCCGCCACGGCACACCCGCCGCCGCGAAAGCGTCGCCCGGTTGTTCCGCATCTCTCAGCAGCAGGGCCCGCAGGTCCTCGACGCCGGTCCGGAACCACTCCTGCGCCCGCGGATCGTCCGCTTCGGCACGGGCGTCGGCCAAGGGGTTGGCCACCTGTCCCGCGGAGGCGCGCGCGCCGCGGTCCCGTGTCGTCCGCAGCTCGATGACGCGGGCTTCTCCGGGCCCCAGTTCCAGTTGCCAGCGCAGCAGCCCGGCCGAGGCGAGCGCGTCGTCGGGCGGCGGCACGGCGGCCGTGACGGTCTGCGCCCCGCCGGCGCTCCACCGCAACCCGGCCGCACACACTCCGGCGGGCAGCTCGGGCCGGGACCGGCCGGCGGCCACGTCGGCCAGCTCCGCCAGGTCGGTGCCGAGCAGTACCTCTACGGGGATCCGTACGGGGCGGGCGGCGAAGCTGCGCACGGTGATCCGCTCCGTGCCGTCCGCGTGCCGGATCCGCTCCACCCCGATGTCCGGATCGGGACCGGGCTCGGCCCCGGTGCGCACGGTCGCCGTGAACACGGCCCGGTCCGGCCCCAGGCGGCGCCCCTGGACCGCGACCGGATCCCGTCCCGCGATGCGCAGCACGCAACGGGACAGCAGCCGGCGCCCCGAATGGTAGATCCCGTCGATCCCGTTCCCGGTCAGCTGGCCGTGCTCCGGCGAGATGACCAGGCCGGGGGCCGCGACACAGATGATGGCGCCGTGCACGGGCGGCAGCTCGGGTCTGCGGGCGGCGATGACGCCCGGGGGACGGGGCGGTGCGGGGTGGGACATGGGTCGCCTTCTCTGCGCTCCGGTCGGTTCGGATCGGCGGCGGCGCGGCCGGGCCCCCACCACTCCCCAGCTGAACGCCCCCACCCCCGCCCGGGTCACGGGCCGGTACCCCGTCCGCGTGGCCGCGGGCCCGGCGGCCCTGCGCCGTGCGGCCCCGAGCGGACGCCGGAGCCGGCACCCGGCCGCACCGCGGTCCGGGCGCCCTCCCGGGCTCACTGCCCGCTCCCCGCGGTCCGGCGGGACTCACGGCCGGGCGCCCTGCGACCCCGGCGGCCCGACGGCCGGGTACTGGCCGCACGGCGCCTTCGCCTGGGCTCCCGGCGGCGCCGCTCCTCCCGCAGGCACTGCCTCAAGCCCTCGGGATCGATGCCCTCGTTGCAGGCGTGGTGGAGCAGCAGGGCGAAGCGGTACTCGGCGTCCGCCCGCAGGGCCATGGCGAGCGCGATCCGGGCCGTCGGCTCGTCCCCGGTGGACCAGGAAACCCAGCCCGCGAGTGTGAGGGGAGCCGCCGCGTGCTCGCGGTACGCCCCCACGCAGCGCCGGGCCAGGGCCCGCCACAGCCGCAGGGCCGGGACCGCCTCCTCGCCCTCCATCCACTCGGCGGCGATGTCCCGCACCTCCCGGTCCTGGAGGCCGATGATCAGGGAGGCCGCCTCGTCGTGGCCGAGCAGCGAGTCGTCCCAGTCGTCGGCACGCGGGCCGCCCTCCACAGGTGGCGCGAGCGTCATGCGCCGCATGAGCATCCGGGCCAGCGCGACGGTCTCCGCCCCGACCTCCTGGCGGGAGGCGCCGTCGAGGATCTTCGGTACCAAGGCGGCGGCCGCCCGGTCCAGGGCCTGTTCCAGCTCGTCGGCCACGGCCCCGCCCAGGGGTGCCAGCCGGCCCTCGATCTCCTTGAGCGAGCCCCGTACCCGGAGTCCGGCGAAGGTGGCCGTGGCGGCCATCACCGAGGTCCCGACCGCCGCCAGGGGGCTGCCCTCGGCCGGGCAGCAGCGCGCGTCGGGGCAGACGTAGGACCAGTACCTGCCCGCGGACAGGCACAGGGCCTCCAGCACGGGGACGTCCAGCGCGCCGCAGGCGAGCCTGATGCGCTGGGCGAGTGGTCGCAGGCGGGTCATCACCCGCTGGCCGCCCTCGTCGTCGTGCGGCTCCAGGCAGAGGTAGAGCACGATGCCGTCGGGCTTCGCGCCGCGTCGTTCGCTCCCCCGGATCAGGCATTCGGCCACCTGCCGGGCGGTGTCCTCCCATTCGCCGGGAGCGGTCGGAATGCCGACGCGCAGCCGGCCCCCGAAGCGCCCGCCCTCGCCGTGGACGGCGACCAGAACGAGGGAGTCGGTCGGATGGAAGCCGAGCATGTAGGGCAGGGCGTCGGCCAGTTCCGCCGGGCTGCGCAGGGTGATCTGCGCGGCGGGGGCGGAACCGGTCGGGGTGAGGAAGGGACGGTCGGACGGGCTGTGTGCTTCGTGGTTGTTCGTCATGGCCCGAAGGTCCCGTGCACGACCCGATCCCGAAAGCCCTGTGGATAACTGTTTGATTTTCAACATCCACAGGCGCAGAGCGGCATTGGCGCGATGTCGCAGGCATCGGGTTGCATGGGGGCATGAACGCAGACCTGAGGTCCTCGGCCGACTCCGTCCTAGCCCGTCTCGTGGGCGACCCCACGGGCACCGCCACCCTGCGCGAGGACCAGTGGAAGGCGATCGAGGCCCTCGTCGCGCACAAGCGAAGGGCCCTGGTCGTGCAGCGCACGGGCTGGGGCAAGTCCGCCGTGTACTTCGTCGCGACCTCCCTGCTGCGCGCCGGCGGCGCCGGTCCCACCGTGATCGTCTCTCCGCTCCTCGCGCTGATGCGCAATCAGGTCGAGGCCGCCGCCCGGGCGGGCATCCGCGCACGCACCATCAACTCCGCGAATCCCGAGGAATGGGAGGGGATCCAGGCCGAAGTGGCCGCGGGCGAGGTCGATGTCCTGCTGGTGAGCCCGGAGCGGCTCAACAACCCGGACTTCCGCGACCAGGTCCTGCCCAAGCTCGCCGCCGCGACCGGCCTGCTCGTGGTGGACGAGGCCCACTGCATCTCCGACTGGGGGCACGACTTCCGCCCCGACTACCGCCGGCTGCGCACCATGCTCGCCGACCTCCCGCCGGGCGTCCCCGTACTCGCCACGACGGCCACGGCGAACGCCCGCGTCACCGCCGATGTCGCCGAGCAGCTGGGCACGGGCGCCGGCACCGACGCACTGGTGCTCCGCGGCCCGCTGGACCGCGAGAGCCTGAGCCTGGCCGTGCTGACCCTGCCCGACGCCGCGCACCGGCTGGCCTGGCTCGCCGACCACCTCGGGGAGCTGCCGGGCTCCGGGATCATCTACACCCTGACCGTGGCGGCGGCCGAGGAGGTCACCGTCTACCTGCGCCACCGCGGGCACACCGTCTCCTCGTACACCGGCAAGACGGAGAACGCCGACCGCCAGCAGGCCGAGGACGACCTCCAGGCGAACCGGGTCAAGGCGCTGGTGGCCACCTCCGCGCTCGGTATGGGCTTCGACAAGCCCGACCTGGGCTTCGTGGTGCACCTGGGCTCTCCCTCCTCCCCCATCGCCTACTACCAGCAGGTCGGTCGGGCCGGGCGCGGGGTGGAGCACGCCGAGGTGCTCCTCCTGCCGGGCCGCGAGGACGAGGCGATCTGGCAGTACTTCGCCTCGGTGGCCTTCCCGCCGGAGGAGCAGGTGCGCAGGACCCTCGACGTCCTGGCCCAAGCGGGTCGGCCGCTGTCCCTGCCCGCCCTGGAGCCGCTCGTCGACCTGCGGCGCACCCGGCTGGAGACCATGCTCAAGGTCCTCGACGTCGACGGTGCCGTGCACCGGGTCAAGGGGGGCTGGACCTCGACGGGCGAGCCATGGGTGTACGACGCCCAGCGCTACGCCTGGGTGGCCCGGCAGCGGGCCGCCGAGCAGCAGGCCATGCGCGACTACGCGGCCGCGACGGACTGCCGGATGCAGTTCCTGCGCCGACAGCTCGACGACGAGGAGGCGGCTCCCTGCGGCCGCTGCGACAACTGCGCCGGAGCCCGCTTCACGGCGGAGGTCTCCTCCACCGCCCTGGACACCGCCCGCGGCGAGCTCGGCCGCCCGGGCGTGGAGTTGGAGCCCCGCAAGATGTGGCCGACCGGGCTCGCGGCGGTCGGCGTCGACCTCAAGGGCCGCATCCCGGCCGGGGAGCAGGCCTCGACGGGCCGGGCACTGGGCCGGCTGTCCGACATCGGCTGGGGCAACCGGCTGCGCCCCATGCTGGCCCCCCAGACACCCGACGCGCCGATTGCGGACGACGTGGCGCAGGCCGTAGTGGCCGTCCTCGCCGACTGGGCCCGGGGACCCGGCGGTTGGGCGTCAGGCGCCCCGGACGCCCCCGCCCGCCCCGTGGGCGTGGTCGCCCTGCCCTCGCGCGGCCGGCCCCAGCTGGTCGGCTCCCTGGCCGCGCGGATCGCCGAGGTGGGACGGATGCCGCTGCTGGGATCGCTCGCGTACACGGATCAGGTCCCGGAGTTCGGCCTGCCCTCCTCGAACAGCGCCCAGCGGGTTCGGGGGCTCCACCAGGCCCTGGCCGTGCCGGCGGACCTGGCGGAAGCCCTCGCGCGGGCGGCGGGCCCCGTGCTCCTCGTGGACGACCGTGCGGAGAGCGGCTGGACGCTCGCCGTGGCCGCGCGGCTGCTGCGGCGTTCCGGCGCGAAGGAGGTGTTCCCGCTGGTGCTGGCGCTCCAGCCGTAGCCCCATGCGTCGTCCACGGCGCGGCGGGGCAAGGATATGAACGGCATACCGGCGAATTCCGGTCGGCTGCGCCAATTGCTCGTTGCCGCATGCTCGGCGGCCACGCGAGAATTGGAGTGCTCCCGCTCGGCTTCCCGGCACCCTCCTGGGCCGTGCTGCGGCGCGCCCGCACTCCAGCCGTGCCCGTCCGCGGGCGTGTACCCGAAGGGAGGACCGTGACCTTCGGATTCGCCCCGCCATCGACCACGTCCCTGGCCATGTCCACCGGTGGTGCCAGCCGGCACGGCAGGCTGCTCGAACCCGCCGAGTGGACCGCGGCCGGCATCCCGCTGCTGCGCAATCCGCGCGAGGTCGTCAGCGGCCTGCACTCCCGGCACAGCCCCGTGCCGTCCACCGCCGTGATCGCCGTACTCGGCCCGGAGGAGCGGCTGGTGGCCAGCGCCTCCTTCGTGCAGCGGTCGAGCTCGGCCGACGGCTGGGAGTACCGCAACGCCCTGCTGTCCCGGCTGCGCCGGGTCCTGCCGCACGACCTGCGGCGGCGGACCCCGGTGCGGACCGCGGTCCTGCTCTACTGCCGCGAGGGGGACGAGCGGTGGACCGAGGAGGACGGAGCTTGGATGTGGGGGCTGCGGGACGCCTGCACCCTGCACGGGCTGCGGTGCGGCGCCTACATCACGCTGACCCGCGGCGGTTGGCAGGTCCTGGGCGAGGGACGCGGCGGCAGGCAGCCCGGTTCGGACTCGCGCCCCCAGCATCTCGGCGACACGGCAGCCGAGTTCGCCCCGCTCGCCCTGCACTCGGGGGGAGGCGCGGCGGAGGCCCTGCGCAGGACCGCCGCGCGCTGACCGCTCACACCGGCGCCCCCGGCCGAGCCGCTCGGGGCAGACCCGTGGCCGTACACCCGCTGCGGGCGGACGTCGGCTCGGACCGGGCTGGGGCGGGGCCGGCCCCGCTGCGGCCCGCCCCGCCGCTTGCCCACGCCGGGATACGGGACGTCAGACGCCCGCGCCCAGGACGGAGTTGATCTGCTGCGCGTCGCCGCACACGATCAGCAGCGCACCCGCTCGCGCGAGAGCGACCGGCAGCGTCCCGGCGAGCGCGTCACCCGGTCCGCCGTTGGCCGCGAAGACCACGACGGCACGGCCGTCGGTGCGCTGGACCTGCGCCGCGTCCGCGTAGAAGACGTCGTCCCCGGCGTCGTGCAGGGCCCAGTAAGCGGCCTCGCCGAAGGACAGCTCGTGCGCGGCCCACGGGTGCGGGTCGCCACTGGTGAGCACCAGGATGTCGCCGGGCGCGCGCCCGGCGTCGAGCAGCAGGTCCACGGCCTCGTCGGCCGCGTCCAGCGCACCCTCGGCGGAGGCCGGGATCAGCTGGACCTGCGGCACCGCGGCGGAGACGGACGGCGCGGCGGAGGCTGCGGGAACGGGCCCGGCGGGCACCTGCGGCGCCCTCTGCGCGGGCGGTGCGGGCAGGACGGGACCGGGGCGTCCGGGCCGCGGTACGGCGGCGGGACGCGGACCAGGTACGGGACGGGGAGTCTGCGCGGTGCGGCTCGCGGCCGGCGTGACGCGGGGACCCTGGGCACTCTCGTGAATCTGAGGCTCCTCGATGGCGGGTGTGAGAGGCATGAGTTGATATCTATCAAAACACCGGTACGAAACGTACCGGCCGGTGGCACATGGGTGCGATCAGAAATCGAAGCCGAGTTGGCCTCCGTTTTCCAGTTCCGTCGACTCCTCGCTGCGGCGCACCTTCTTCAGGTGGCGCCAGCGGGGCAACGCGTCGAGGTACGACCACGAGAGCCGGTGGTAGGGGGTGGGCCCCAGCTCCTCCAGCGCCGCGCGGTGCACGGGCGAGGGGTATCCCGCGTTGGCCCCGAAGGCGAAACCCTCGATGCCGCAACCCGGTTCGCCGAGTTCGGCCATCATGCGGTCGCGCCGCACCTTGGCGATGACCGAGGCCGCGGCGACGGCGACGCAGGACTGGTCGCCCTTGATCACGGTACGGACCTGCCAGGGCGCCCCGAGGTAGTTGTGCTTGCCGTCGAGGATGACCGCGTCGGGCCGCACGGGCAGGGCCCCGAGGGCCCGCTCCGCCGCCAGCCGCAGCGCGGCGGTCATGCCCAGGTCGTCTATCTCCTCCGGGGAGGCGTGCCCGAGGGCATACGCGCTGACCCAGTCCTCCAGCACGCCGACGAGGGCGTCGCGCCGCTTGGGAGTGAGCAGTTTGGAGTCGGTGAGCCCTGCGGGCGGCCGGCGCAGGCCGGTGATCGCCGCACACACGGTGACGGGACCGGCCCAGGCCCCTCGTCCGACTTCGTCGACCCCGGCGATGACCTTGGCGCCGGTGGTTGCACGGAGGGAGCGTTCGACGGTGTGGGTGGGTGCTTCGTACGGCATGGCGCCAGCAAGGTTACGCCGCCCCGCGCCGCCTGCACACCCCGGCCCGGGTCCGACGCGCGCCACGCCCTCCCGGCCCGACCGCGGGACGCCCTCGGGCCCGTCCTGCCGCGCCGCGCCTCCCGGGCCGTCGCGCCTGCCGCGGGTCGGTCGATCACCTGACGTCCGGACCCCCCGTTTCGCTCGCGCACACCCTCGCGCGGATCGGACGTGTCGCCGCCGTGCCCGCCCCCACCACCGGATTCGGTCGTCCGATCACCTTCTGCGCCGCTGCGGTTCCGGCTTCTCCCGCCGACGGAGCGGACCGAGGTGCGACGCACCGGTCGACCCCGCCGGAGCGGGGGCCGGCGTTTCGGGTCGCGTTCGCGAAGGCGCAGCGGCCGGCTCGTTCCGTCAGCCGAACCGGCACGCCGAATCGCCCGATCGAGTCGGCCTCAGTACCTCGCGGTACGGCTGCCGAAGGTGCCCAGACGCGCGCAGACCTCGAAGGTGACCGTCACGGGACGCTCCCGCAGGATCTGCCGGGCCCGGTACTCGCCGAAGCTCACGGCGTACCAGGGGGCGTTCCGCGTCTCGGCCAGATCGTTGCTTATCCCGCGCAGCGCGCAGGACCGTTGGGGCTCGGGCAGCGCGTCCAGCGCGGGCGCCGCGTCCGCCGAGAGGGACTGGAAGTAGGCCAGGTCGATCTTGCCGGCTGCCTGGTAGCGGGCGACGTTCCGCTCGGCGACCATCCCGTCCGGGGACAGCAGCCCGAAGACCAGCGCGGCGGCCGCCGCGCTGCCCGCGAACGCGCGGGGCAGCCAGCGTGCGCCGAACACGCCCGCCGCCATGATCAGCACGATGACCAGCCCGAGCCACAGCTCCATCGCCGCGACCGACACGCGCAGCCGGGTCAGCCCGTACGCGTCCACGTAGAGGTCCATCCGGCGCAGCGCGGACGCGACGACCACCAGCGTCATCGCGCACAGGGTCCCGAGGACGACACGGACGAAGCGACGGTCACCCGCCCCCTCGCGCGGTGCCCAGCGCAGGGCGAGCGCGATCACGCCGAGGGTGAGGAGCGTGGCCCACAGCAGCTGCCAGAAGCCCTGTCGGGCGTACGCGGCGTACGTGAGCCCGGTGCTGTCCAGGACCCTGTCGTAACCACCGAACAGCACGGCCAGCTGTACGGCGTTGAAGCCGGCGAACAGCAGGTTCAGGACGACGAGCGGAAGGGCCCATTCGAGGCGGGCCCTCGGCTTGCCGGGCGTCACCACGACGCGGTCCCAGCGCAGCGGGGCCGCGGCCGCCCGGGCGGCGGCGAGCGCGAGGAGCGTGCCCACCAGGAAGAGGGCGGTACGGGCGGGCCCGTCGGCGACGGAGACGTCGGGCGTCAGGTTGCCCAGCAGGTCCGCGAAGGCGGCGTCGGCCGAGGCGAAGAGCGCCCCGAACAGGATCAGGAGGACCACGGCGACGGCGGCCGCCCTGGCCACGGGCAGCCAGCGGTCCTTGCCGGACCCGCCGCGCGCGCGGACGCCGGCCCAGGCCCAGCCGGCTCCGGACCGGGCGGCGCCGAGGAAGCCGAAGGGGCTGAGCAGGACGCCGGGCCAGGTGCGGCTGCCGTGCAGGGCGAGCGCGCCCAACAGGACGGCGGAGAGGATCGCGAGCGTCGAAGGCCACGCGGAGTCCCGCAGGGCGGGTACGGCGAGCAGGGCGAGGCAGCCGGCCGCCCAGACGAGCGTCCACGGGCGGGCGGTACGGCCGGCCGCGCGGGCGGCGGCGTACGCGGCGACGACGGCGGGCACCACCGCGAGCAGCAGGCCGGGGCCCATGCCGTCACCGAGGAGCAGGGCGCAGGCGAGACCGGAGGCGAGCACCGCGGCGAGGGTCGCCGCAGGGACGGGGGCGGCTTCGGCGGGCCGCGCCAGGGTGATCCACGCGGGCCGGGCCGCGGCGGCCCGGGCGGCGGCCCGTTCCCGCTCCTGCCCGGCCTGCCGGGCGGCGGCATCGACCGGCATCGGCCCCAGCTGCACCGCAGCCGACCCGACGCCCCCGTGGGCCCCGACCGGGGCAGCGGCGCCGACAGTCCCGCCCGGGACTCCGGCCCCGGGGGCGCCGTCCGCGCCGGTCGTGCCCGCGGCCCCGGGCGCGCCGGCGGGCCCCGGGGG
>NZ_JBSGQV010000006.1:0-7013 GCF_053606025.1 Streptomyces sp. NPDC055254
TCCTTCGTACTCACCCTGACGGGCTTTCCTCCGGGCTTCGTTTCGTTCTGTTCTTGCGTCTCCGACTCTACCAGACTCTTTCGTGTCCGATTCCCAGTCAGCGGGATTTGCCTTCGGGGCTGTTGGGCCCTTCCGACTCCCGAACTCTAGTGGATTTTCCCGGCGGCTCATAATCGGGCCTTCGGAAATGAATTCGGACATGCCGAAATTCGTTCCCGGTGGGAGATCGTGCTGAGTTGGGTGCCGCAACGAGGCGGCGGGAGTTGTTGTCGCCACAACCTTTAGGCTCTGGGACAACTCGAAGAACCTTACGGACCGACCATGCCTGTGTCAACCCAGGGTTCAGCTGGGGGACTGCAAGTCCTCCACGCGGTCCAGCAGCCGCGTGAGCATGTCGCCCAGGACACCGCGCTCGGCCGTGGAGAGGTCCTGGAGGAGGTCCTCCTCGAAGACCGTGGCCGCGCGCATGGCGTCCAGCCACTTGCTGCGGCCCTCGTCCGTGAGCTCCACGATCACGCGGACCCGGTTGGACTCGTCCCGCTCCCGCGTGACCAGGCCCTCCGCGGTCATGCGGTCGATCCGGTGCGTCATCGCCGCCGGCGTCAGGCCCAGCTGCTTCGCGAGCTCGCTGGGGCCCATGCGGTACGGGGCGCCGGAGATGACGAGGGCCTTGAGGACCTCCCACTCCGCGTTGCTGATGCCCAGGGCCGCGGTCTGGCGTCCGTACGCGACGTTCATGCGGCGGTTCAGGCGGCTGAGCGCCGACACCACCTTCTCGACCTGGGGGTCGAGGTCCTGGAACTCGCGCTGGTAGACGGCGATCTGCTCATCGAGGCTCGGCTCGTGGACGGGCGTAGTGCCGTCGGGGGTGTCACCCATGGGTCGAAGTATGGCACGAGCCCATTGGCGTCTAACTCCTTCGATGTGTAGAGTTAAGCATCGAACTTTAGCTATGAAGTCTTCAGTCTTCAGCTCTCAAAGGCAGGTGAGAAGTGACCAAGGTGATGGGCGCTGCGATGCGGCGGATCCAGGCCGGGAACGCGTTGACCGCGTTCGGCATCGGTTTCACGGTTCCGTTCCTCTACATCTATGTGGCGCAGGTGCGAGGTCTGGGCTCCATGGCCGCAACGAGCGCGTTCGTGGCCTTCGCGCTGGGCGCCCTGGTCGCCCTGCCCCTCACCGGCCGGGTCATCGACCGACGCGGTCCCGTCCCCGTCGTCATCGGTGCGGCCGTCGTCGCCTCGGTCGGCGCGCTCTCGCTCGGGCTCTCCGGCGGCCTCGTACCGATCCTGATGTCCGCTCTGGCGCTGGGCGCCGGGCAGGCCGTGATGCAGCCGGCGCTGGCCACGATGATCGTGTGGTGCTCGACGCCGTCCACCCGGACCCGTGCCTTCGCGCTGCAGTTCTTCATGCAGAACCTGGGTCTGGGCATCGGCGGCCTCATCGGCGGCCAGATCGTCGACGAGCACCGCCCCGCCAGCTTCACCCTGCTGTTCGGCATCGAGTCCGTGATGTTCCTGGTGCTCGCCGGGGTCGTCCTCACCGTGCGGATGCCGCACGCACCGGTCATCAAGGACGCCGTGCCCAAGGGCACCGACGGCGCGGGCAGCGGGTGGAAGCGGCTGCTCCGGCACCAGGCGATGGTCAAGCTGCTGGTCCTGGGCTTCGTCGTCTTCTTCGCCTGCTACGGGCAGTTCGAGTCGGGCCTCGCCGCCTTCGGTACCGAGGCCGCCGGGATCTCCCCCTCCACCCTGGGCTTCGCGCTCGCCGCCAACACCGGCGCGATCGTCGTCGCGCAGTTCGTGGTGCTGCGGCTGGTCGAGAAGCGCCGCCGGTCCCGCGTGATCGCGCTGGTCGGTCTGATCTGGACCGTGGCGTGGATCATCGCCGGGTTCTCGGGGCTGGGGCACGGCAGCGCCGTGATGGCCGCCGCCGCCTTCATCACCACGTACGCGCTCTTCGGCATCGGCGAGGCGATGCTGTCGCCGACCCTGGCGCCGCTGGTGGCCGACCTGGCGCCGGAGGGTTCCGTGGGGCAGTACAACTCGGCCTTCGCGCTGGTCAAGCAGATGGCGCTGGCGCTGGGGCCGCTCGGGGTGCCGCTGGGCGCGGGTGCGCCGATGCTCTACATCGGGATCTTCGTGGTGGTCTCGCTCGGCATCGCGTGGCTCGCGCTGCGGCTGGGACGGCAGCTGACCCCGGAGCAGGACAACCCGTCGCTGTCCAAGGTCGTGGCCCGGCACGTTCCGGCCGCTGCCGCCGCGCCGGTCGACGAGCGCGTCCCCGCGTAACGCACGGCGGGTGAGGAAGGGGGGAAGGCCCCGGTCCGATGGACCGGGGCCTTCCGCACGTCCGACCGCCGGCCGGGCCGGTTGTCCGATTACTTGTCGGGCTACTGGTCCGGCCGTCCGTCGGGCTACTTGTCCGGTTGCTTGTCGGGCAGGGCGAATTCGCACCAGACCGCCTTGCCGCCGCCCGGAGTGCGCCGGCAGCCCCAGGAGGAGGCGATGGTCGCGACGATCGAGATCCCGCGCCCGGTCTCGTCGGCCGGTTCGGCGCGGCGCCGGCGCGGGAGATGGTCGTCCCCGTCGGTGACCTCGATGATCAGGCGGCGGTCGGTGCGGCGCAGTCGCAGCCGCATGGGCGGGGTGCCGTGCTGGAGGGAGTTCGCGACGAGCTCGCTCGCGGCCAGTACCCCGAGGTCGCACAGCTCGACCGGGAACCGCCAGGACGCGAGGACGCCCTGGGCGAAGGCGCGGGCACGCGGGGCCGCCTCGATGCCGCCGAGGAGTTCCAGGGCCGCGTTGTGGAAGAGCTCCGCGTCCGAGCCGGTGCGGGCGGGCTGCTGGAGGACCATCACGGCCACGTCGTCGTCGTGGTCGGCGTCCACGCCGAGGGCGCGCATCAGGCGGTCGCAGATGACCGCGGGAGTGCCCTGGGCGCCGGAGAGGGCGCGTTCGAGGGCGGCGACGCCCTCGTCGATGTCCTCGCCCCGGCGTTCGACGAGGCCGTCGGTGTAGAGGACGGCGGTGGAACCCGGGCCCAGCGCGATGGTGCCCGAGGTGTGCAGCCAGCCGCCGGTGCCGAGCGGTGGGCCGGTGGGGTCGGCGGCGCGGCGGACGGTGCCGTCCTCGTCGCGGACCAGGATCGGGAGGTGGCCGGCCGAGGCGTAGGCCAGCAGGCCCTCGTTGGGGTCGTGGACGGCGTACACGCAGGTGGCGATCTGGCTGGCGTCGATCTCGGCGGCCAGGCCGTCGAGGAGCTGGAGCACCTCGTGCGGGGGCAGGTCGAGGCGTGCGTACGCGCGGACGGCGGTGCGCAGCTGGCCCATGACGGCGGCGGCGCGGACCCCCCGGCCCATGACGTCGCCGATGACGAGGGCGGTGCGGCCGGCGCCGAGGGTGATGACGTCGTACCAGTCGCCGCCGACGGCCGCCTCGGTGCCGCCGGGCTGGTAGGTGGCGGCGACGCGCAGGTCGTCGGGCTGTTCCAGTTCCTGCGGGAGGAGGGAGCGCTGGAGGGTGACGGCGGCCTCGCGCTGGCGGCGCTCGCTCGCGCGCAGCCGTTCGACGGCTTCTGCGTGGTCGGTGACGTCGGCGAGGTGGACGAGGACCCCGGTGCGGTGGAGGTCCGGGTCGCGCGCCCTGTCGGTCTTGGGGAACTCCACCGGGGTGCAGGTGACGGTGTACGTGCTGCCGCCGCCCGGTGCGGTGCGGTTCTTGGCGGTACGGGGCTTGCCGCTGCGCTGGACCTGGTCGAGGAGCGGGAGGAGGCCGAGCTCGCCCAGTTCGGGCAGGGCCTCGTCGGCGGGGGCGCCGGTCGGACGGGGGCCGAACCCGGCCGTGTAGGCGTCGTTGACGTAGGCGACGCGGTGCTCGGGGCCGTGGACGAGGGCGACCAGGGCCGGGAGGCGGCCGAGGACCGCGCGTACGGAGAGCTCGTCGAGGGAGGGCGCGGCGGCGCGTGGGACCGGGTGCGGGGCGGTGCCGGCGGCAGCGCCGGTGCCGGTGCCCGAGACCGTGGGGTCGACGGGGCGGCCGTTCGCGGTGGGCGCGGAGCGGTCGGCTCCGGGGTCGGCGCGGCCGCCGCGGGCCGCCGGGACCGAGCCTTCACCCCGTTTGGCCTGGGCGGCGGCGTGTTCGGTCCGGGCGGCGGCGCGGCGCTGCGTTCCGGGAAACCGGGCGCTCCAGCGCGTGAAGTTCACTGCGTTCAGGCCTCGTGGTGTCGCAAGTGGTCGCTGTGTCGCTCAGGGCGGTCGCGCACTGGACGATGTCACTCTGTGCAGGTGTGAGCCCACCTATGGTCACACGTCCAGTGTGGCCGACCGCACTGACAACGTCAGCCCTGGCTGTCCTGCGGGGGGTTGGGGGCGGGGCGGGGCGGAGGGTCCTTGGGGGCGCCACCTGCGGCGAGTTCGAATTCTGCCCTGGGGTGTTCGAGGGAGCCGAGGGAGACGATCTCACGTTTGAAGAGGCCTGCGAGGGTCCATTCGGCGAGGACGCGCATTTTGCGGTTGAAGGTGGGGACGCGGCTGAGGTGGTAGGCCCGGTGCATGAACCAGGCCGGGTAGGCCTTGAGCTTGCGGCCGTAGAGGAGGGCCACGCCCCGGTGCAGGCCGAGGGAGGCGACGGATCCGACGTGCTTGTGCGCGTACTCGGTGAGGACTTCGCCGCGCAGGGCCGCGAGCAGGTTGTCGGCGAGGACCTTGGCCTGGCGGACGGCGTGCTGCGCGTTGGGGGCGCAGGCGGCGCCGGGCTTCCGGGCGGTGATGTCGGGGACGGCCGCGGCGTCACCGGCGGCCCAGGCGTGCTCGACGCCCTCGATGGTGAGGAAGGCGGTGCACGTGAGGCGGCCGTGTTCGTTGCGGGGCAGGTCGGAGGCGGCGAGGACCGGGTGCGGTTTGACGCCGGCGGTCCAGACGACGGTGCGGGTGGGGAAGCGGGCGCCGTCGCTGAGGACGGCGACGCGGTTCTCGCAGGATTCGAGGCGCGTCTCCAGCCGGACGTCGATGTTGCGGCGGCGCAGTTCGCGGATCGTGTAGACGCCCAGCTCGGGGCCGACCTCGGGGAGGATGCGGTCACTGGCCTCGACCAGGACCCACTTCATGTCCTCGGCCTTGACGTTGTGGTAGTACCGCGCGGCGTAGCGGGCCATGTCCTCCAGCTCGCCGAGGGCCTCGACGCCCGCGTAGCCGCCGCCGACGAAGACGAAGGTCAGGGCGGCGTCGCGGATCGCGGGGTCGCGGGTGGAGGAGGCGATGTCCATCTGCTCGATGACGTGGTTGCGCAGGCCGATGGCCTCTTCGACCGTCTTGAAGCCGATGCCGTATTCGGCGAGTCCGGGGACGGGGAAGGTACGGGAGATGGAGCCGGGGGCGAGGACGAGCTCGTCGTAGGCGATCTCGACGGGGCCGGCGCCCTCCTCCTCGGTGGCGAGGGTGGTGACGGTCGCGGTCCGTTTGGCGTGGTCGATGCGGGTGGCCTCGCCGATGACGATGCGGCAGCGGGTGAGGAGGCGGCGCAGCGGGACGACGACGTGGCGGGGGGAGATCGAGCCGGCCGCCGCCTCGGGGAGGAAGGGCTGGTAGGTCATGTACGGCTCGGGGGTGACCACCGTGACCTCGGCCTCGCCGGTTCTCAGCTTTCGCTGGAGCCGGAGGGCCGTGTACATGCCGACGTAGCCGCCGCCGACGACCAGGATCCGCGTACGGGGCGGGGTACCGGGGTCCGTGCCCCGGGAGTTAGCAGCCTTCACCATCCCATGACGCAACGTGGCCGGGAGTTTGTCCACAGGCCTGACACATTGTGTGACCGGTGGTGGTGCTGGGGCAGGGCTGAACCGGACCCTGGACGGAGGTGCGAACGTGCAGGTCAGGGTGGGCGGAAGGGGTGCTTCCGGGAGGTTGTGAAGAAAAAGTGGGGGCGAATGCTCCGATCGGGCGGTGGTCCGTCCGGGGCTGCCTCTTCTGAATTGACTCTGGCTCAACTATGTTCGTAGCCCGTCGAGGAGTAGGACCGGGCCCACATGACCGTGGCCCCCTCGACACGAAGGCGGGGAATGTCTCCGGGGGGAGACAAATGATTACCGGGGGAAACATATGAACATTTCCGATTTCCATGGTTCTGCGACCGCGCTCTCGGTCGAGAGCAACGGTCGCGGCGTCACGGGCGGCACCACGCACGGGACCGGCAGGTCCACGCCGCTGCGCGTCGATGCCCAGCGGAACCTGGAGCACGTACTGCGGGCGGCCCGCGAGGTCTTCGGCGAGCTGGGCTACGGGGCTCCGATGGAGGACGTGGCGCGGCGCGCGCGGGTCGGCGTCGGCACCGTGTACCGGCGCTTCCCGAGCAAGGACGTCCTGGTCCGGCGCATAGCCGAGGAGGAGACCGCCCGGCTCACCGAGCAGGCCAGGACCGCGCTCGGCCAGGAGGAGGAACCGTGGCAGGCGCTGTCGCGCTTCCTGCGCACCTCCGTGGCCTCGGGCGCGGGACGGCTGCTGCCGCCGCAGGTGCTGCGGGTCCGGACGGCGGACGAGGAGGCCGGCCCGGACGCGTCGGCGGCACGGGTGCCGCACCAGCGTCAGGCGGCCGTCACCGGCGGCGCTCCCGACCTGCGGGTCGTGGGCGCGCGGACGCCCGCGGAGGACGAGCCCTCGGACGACGCGGGCGCGGGCGCGCTGCTGGAGGTCGTCGGCCGACTGGTGAACCGCGCGCGGGAGGCCGGTGAGCTGCGGGGCGACGTCACGGTGGCCGACGTCCTGCTGGTGATAGCAACGGCGGCGCCCGCGCTGCCGGATCCGGCGCAGCAGGCGGCGGCTTCCACGCGGTTGCTCGACATCCTGCTTGAGGGGCTGCGCTCCCGGACGGTGTGAGCGTCGGCCGGCGGCGGGAGCTCGCGCTCCTGTTGCGGCCCCGAGCCCGTAGTGGCGCGGGGGGGGGGGGGGGGGGCGGGCCCGGTCGCGCCCCCCCCCCCCCCGGCGACTCGCCCCAGGTGGCCGCCGACTTTGCCCGAGC
>NZ_JBSGQV010000006.1:7023-213254 GCF_053606025.1 Streptomyces sp. NPDC055254
CGCGGGGGGGGGGGGGGGGGGGGGGGGGGGGGGGGGGGGGGGGCGGGGGGGGGGGGCCCCCCCGGGGGGGGGGGGGGGGGGGGGGGGGGGCCGCCCCCCCCCCCCCCCCCCCCCCCCACGACCGGTCCGTAGCACGGCGGTTCGCCGAAGTGTGCCCGGACGGGTGGATGGCGCGCGGAGCGGGCAGGAGCGGGACCGCCGTGTGACACGCTGGATCGGTGTACCGGTCGAGTGTGTCCTGCGGGGGCTGCCGCGATGAGCGTTGACGGGCGGGAAGAGCCACTCGGTAATTCCGGCGAGGTCGGGGCGGGCAGTCCGCCCGCCCGGCAGGTTCCGGCCCAGCGCGAGCGGGGCGGGCGCCACGCCGCCGGCGGTATCGGCGGTGAGCTGCCGCCGTCCGACGGGGACTTGGTCGCCCGGATGCGGGGCGGCGACGACGCGGCGTACGAGGAGCTGTTCCGTCGGCACTCCGACGCCGTACGGCGCTACGCGCGGACCTGCTGCCGGGACGGACACACCGCCGACGACCTGACCGCCGAGGTGTTCGCGCGGACCCTGCAAGCGGTGCGCGGCGGGGCCGGGCCGGACCAGTCGGTGCGCGCCTACCTGCTGACCACCGTGCGCAGGGTCGCCGCCGCGTGGGCCCGAACGGCCCGGCGCGAGCAACTGGTCGAGGACTTCGCCGTCTTCGCGGAGCAGGCGGCCACGGCATCGGAGGGCGGCGGAGCGCTGTCCGGCCTGTCCGGGCAGCCGGGGGCCGACACGCTCGACCTGGGCGCGGACGTACGGGCGATGCACGAGGCGGAGCAGTCGCTGGCCATGCGGGCCTTCCGCAGCCTGCCCGAGCGGTGGCAGGCCGTGCTGTGGCACACCACCGTCGAGGAGTCGTCTCCCAGCGCGATCGCGCCGCTGTTCGGGCTGAGCGCCAACGCGACCGCGGTGCTCGCCGGTCGGGCCCGGGAGGGGCTCAAGCAGGCGTACTTGCAGGCCCATGTCAGCTCGGCGCTGAGCGAGGGCGGCGATTGCGCCCGGTACGCGGACCGGCTCGGCGCCTACGCGCGCGGCGGGCTGCGGACGCGGGCGGAGCGCGGGCTGCGCAAGCACCTGGAGGAGTGCGCGAAGTGCCGGCTGGCCGCCGGGGAGCTCAAGGACGTCAACGCGGGGATCCCCGCGCTGCTTCCGGTCGCGGTCATCGGGTGGATCGCCGCCGGGTACGCGGTCAAGGCGGCCGGAGTGGTCGCCGGAGGGGCCGTCGCCGCGGGGGGCGCGGGCGCCGCGGCGGCCGCGTCCGGCGGGGCGGGTGCCGCCGGAACGGCCGGGGCCGCGGGGGGCGCCGCCGGAGGCGCGGGATCGGGGGCCGGCGGGGCCGTGGTGTCCGAGGGGCTCGGGCTGCCCGCCAAGGCCGCCCTGGCGGCCGGCATCGCGGTGGCCACGGCCGCCGGGGTGGTGTTCGCGCTGGCCGGCGAGGACGCCGAACCGCGGGCCGGGGTGAAGCCGGCGCCCGGCGCCGCGGCGCCGGTGGTGCCGCAGGCGCCCGCACCGACCCCGGTCGCACCGACCCCGGTCGAGCCGAGTCCGGCGGACGAGGAGCCGCCGCCCGCGCGGGCCTTCGC
Organism: Streptomyces sp. NPDC055254; assembly: GCF_053606025.1. Classification (NCBI taxonomy): domain Bacteria; kingdom Bacillati; phylum Actinomycetota; class Actinomycetes; order Kitasatosporales; family Streptomycetaceae; genus Streptomyces; species Streptomyces sp. NPDC055254. The sequence goes on from NZ_JBSGQV010000006.1 coordinate 8,637, forward strand.
ACCGCCGCGCGCCACGCCGTCCGCGCCGCGCCCGACCTCCTCCGCTCCCGCGCCGCCGTCCTCGGCGCCGCCGCGGTCGGCTTCCCCTTCGCGCCCCGCCCCGCCTTCGCCGTCGCCCGGTCGGGAGAGGCCGGGCCCGACCCCGGTCAGACCGTCGCCGCCCCGGCCCGTGGACGGGTTCCGGCTGGCGGTGCTCGGGCAGTCGGCGTACGGGGACCACACCGGCCCGGAGGTGCAGACCTGGCGCAGCGGCTGGGTGTGGCAGCGGTGGGGGCTGAAGGTGGGCGACCGGCGGTTCGAGCACGGGATCACCGTGAGCTCCCGTTCCTCCGTGGAGATCGCCCTCAACCGGCAGTGCGCTTCCTTCTCGGCGCGGGCCGGGGTGGACGGGCTGTCGGTGTTCACCGACGGCTCGGTGCGGTTCTCCGTGTACGCGGACGGGGAGCGGCTGTGGCAGTCCGACGCCCTGGGGTACGGGGATCCGGCGGCGGCCGTACGGGTTCCGCTGACCGGGCGCCGAACGCTGCGGCTGGTGGTGGAGAAGGCCGGGAACGGGGGACTGCCGACGCTGGCGAGCTGGGCCGATGCGGTGATCGGCTGCCGCTGAGGGGTCGGTGCCGTCCCCGTCCCCGGCGGGGCTTCGGGGTCCGGAGCGGGGTCGACGGCCTGCCGGGGGGCTGCGGGGCAGGCCGGGGACGGGGGTGGTGCGGGGCGGGTCCCGGGCGGAGGTGGTCCGAGGCGGAGGTGGTGCGGGGCAAGTTCCGGGCGGTTCTTGGGGCCGGAGCCGGGCTGGGGCTCGATGCCCGGGTCAGGACAGCGCCGGGCGGTGGACGGGAACTCCCGTCGGTACCGCGCGGCGGCGGGCGGTGGAGGTGCCCGTCCAGCAGGTGCCGCGCCGGGCCAGGAGGCGCTGGAGCCACAGTTCCATGGAGACGAGTTCGGCCAGGCCGTCCAGCGGGACCGGGCGGCCGTCCGCCGCGTCGAGCAGGGCCTGCTGCACGACCCGGGCGTCGATCAGCCCGGCGTCGGCGAGGAGCGGCGCGGTGAAGAGGGACAGCAGCTCGGTCAGGGCCCCTCGCAACCCCAGCCGGACGGCGGTCTCGTTCGGAGTGTGGGCCGTGGCACCCCAGCCCGGCGGGAGTTCGCGTACGCCGGCCGAGGACAGGACGCTGCGCAGGATCGCGGCCCGCGCCCCGGGCTGGACGCGCAGGGATTCGGGGAGCGCGCGGGCGGCCCGTACGACCTGGTTGTCCAGGAACGGGGCGTGCAGGCGCTGGCTGCGGACCTCCACCGCCTGCTCGAAGACCCGGTGGTCGGCCGCGTGGCGGGCGAGCAGCGAGCGGGCGCGGGCCTCGCCGGGACGCAGCGACAGGGGCGGGCGGCCGGCGGCCGCGGTGAGGCGGATCGATACCTCCGCCAGCGCCTCCCCCGTCAGCCAGCCGGCGGCCGGACCGGGGCGGGACCAGGCCAGCGCGGCCAGCGAGGCGTCGACCGGTCCGTATCCGCGCTCGGCGAAGCCGCCCTCGCGCAGCCGGGCGGCGGCCGCCTCCATGCCCGCGCGGTACGAGGTACGGGCGAGGCGGCGGGCGGCGGAGTACACGGTGAGCGGGACCAGCAGGGACTGGCCTTCGGCCGAGGCCGAACGGGCCAGGGCGGCCACCGGGCGCAGCAGGTGGCGGCGGCGGCGGTCCATCAGGAGGTCGGCCATGCGGGCGGGGTGGGCGTCGAGGACCTGGCGGGCGCCGTGGCCGGTGAAGTGGTCGGCCGAACCGGCGGCCAGCCGGCGGCGCTCGCGGGCGGCGAAGACCAGGGAGGGGCCGGGTTCGTCGGTCAGCGGGCCGTCGAGATCGGCGTACGGCAGGGCCTCCTCGGAGGCGGCCACCACGACGTGGTGCAGCCGGGGATCGGCGGCGATGGCCCGGGCGCGTTCCAGTTCGGGCTCGCGGCCCTGCGGGGTGGCCAGGTCGTTGAAGGTGACGGCCAGCAGCCGGGCGCCGACCGGGCTCAGGACCGTGCCCGGAGCTCCGGGCAGGCCGGCCGCCAGCAGCGCCAGCGTCGCGGAGGCACTGCCTCCGGAGAGGTCGGCGCCGACCCCCGGGGCCGGGGCGCCGCGGGCGGCGCGCCGGTCGGCGGGGCCCATCCCGGGCACGGGGCCGGGATCGTACGGCGGCGGCGCGTCGGGAGCATGCCGGGGCGCCGTGAGCCGGGCGCGCACCGCGTCCACCAGTGCTTCGCGTACGCCCTCCACCGCGCGCTCGGGATCGGCCGCGGGCGCGGCCACGGCGAGGGAGGCGACGGGCTCGTAGCCGGTGATCTCGCGGGAGCCCTCGCGCAGGATCAGCGCGTGGCCGGGCGGGATGCGCCGGACGCCGGCGTACGGTGTGCCGTCGCCCAGTGCTTCCGGGCTGTCGGGGCAGGCCAGCACGGCGGCGAGGTGGCCGATGTCGAGCTGGGCCTCGATGAGGTCGGCGAGCGGGAGGGCGGCGGTGGCGTACGCGGTGCCGCTCGCCCAGGGCGTGTAGAACACGGGCCGGGCGCCCGCGAGGTCGCCGACGACGGTGATCCGGCGGCCGGCCTGGACGACGGCGGTGTAGCTGCCGGACCACTGGGTCAGGTGGCGCAGCGCCCCGCCGCGGGCGGCGTAGAGGGCCCGGCGCAGTTCGGCGTCGGTCGCTCCGCAGCAGCCGAGGACCGCGAGCCGGGTGAAGGGGTCCGCCGGGTCGGCGGTGAGCATGCGGATCTCGTCGGGGCGCCAGTCGCCGACGGCCCACAGGGGGTCGGGGTCGCCCCACAGCAGCTGGGCGCCGACGGGGTGGACGGTGCGCTCGGCGTCCTGGCCGGGATCGTCCGGGTGGGCGGCGTCCGCGATGCCGCCGCGCAGGGGGGAGCCGGGGGCGTAGGGGTCGTGGCCGTACGCGTCGGAGCCGTACCCGCCGGATCCGGGTCCGCCCTGGCCGGAGCTCTGCGCGAAGGCGTGCCCGGGGTCTCGGCCGGAGACGCGGCCGACCGTGCCGAAGCTCGCGGCGATACTGCTCCACCCCACCAACCAGCGCACCGCCGCCTCCCCAGCCTGTGGGCACATGACCGGGGCACGGGCAGCACGGACGGCGCTGAGGGCGCGGTCGGCGGGACCCCGGGTGGCTCGGGTCCATGCTGCCACGGGACAGGCGTGCGAGAGTGGTTAAAGGGGGCGCACATGCAAACGAACACGCCCCGACCACGCGGTATTTGGCGTTCCGTTCCTCCCGCCCCATAGGTCGCTTTCAGCCATTCTTCGGCCGTCCTGGGGGCCGATGCGTGCCACCGGCGCTCCCGTGGGCGGGCGCGGTCCGGGAGGCTGAATCCGCCCCCCGGACCGTTCCGCCACCCGCGGGGATTGAGGCAGCGGCATCCCCCGGCCCGCTCGATCCGCGCAGCGGGCCGACCCACGCACCGCACATCGAATCGCCGGGCCCCCGGGTCGGCCAGAGCGCACGGGCGGGCGCACGGCCACACGGACGGAGCACGCGATGACACGTGCGCCCCGGGGGCGGCCCCGAGCCCGACTGTGCAAACGGACAACAATCCCGCCATACGGAAGTCGGGGCCTTAACGCTTGGGAGGCGGGGAACTACGCTGGGTTTACGAAATGCCGGGCGCCTATGCCCCGGCGGCGTCTGCGTTCCGCGTGTGACGAGGGGTGGCGCATGTCCAGGGAGCTCCGCGAGCCCAATGAGAAGCTCGGCGCCGTCCTCGCCCTCGCGGGCATCAGCAACGCCGGGCTGGCCCGGCGGGTCAACGACCTCGGCGCGCAGCGCGGCCTGACGCTTCGGTACGACAAGACGTCGGTGGCGCGGTGGGTGTCGAAGGGGATGGTGCCGCAGGGCGCCGCCCCGCATCTGATCGCCGCCGCGATCGGCGCGAAGCTCGGGCGGCCGGTGCCGCTGCACGAGATCGGGCTGGCGGACGCGGATCCCGCGCCCGAGGTCGGCCTGGCCTTCCCGCGCGACGTGGGGGCGGCGGTCCGTTCGGCCACCGACCTCTACCGGCTCGACCTCGCCGGGCGGCGCGGCGGTGGCGGGATCTGGCAGTCGTTGGCGGGGTCCTTCTCCGTTTCCGCCTACGCCACGCCCGCCTCGCGCTGGCTGATATCTCCCGCCGACGGTTCGGTGGCGCGCGAGCCGGCGGGCACCGTGCAGCGGGCTCCGGCCCCGGCAGGGCAGCGGGTCCCGGCGCCCCAGAGCCCGACGACGAAGGGCTTAGCCTCGCTGGGCCCCGTCCCCCGGGTCCTTCCCGGGCCGGACGCGGCGCCGGCGGCGGGAGCCCGTACGCCGGGCACGGGCACGGGCACGGTCACAGGCACAGGCACAGGCACGGGCACGGCGGCGAGCCCGGCCGCGGGACCGGCGAGCGGCCCGACGGCACCGCCGTCCACCGTTGTCCCCGCCCGGCCGGGCCCCGAAACGCCGCACGAGCACGCGCAGCGCGTGGGCCACAGCGACGTGGCGAAGCTGCGCGAGGCCGCGGAGGACGCGCGCCGCTGGGACTCCAAGTACGGCGGCGGGGACTGGCGTTCGTCGATGGTCCCCGAGTGCCTGCGGGTGGACGCGGCGCCGCTGCTGCTCGGCTCGTACAGCGACGAGGTCGGCCGCGCCCTGTTCGGCGCGACCGCCGAACTGACCCGGCTCGCCGGGTGGATGGCCTTCGACACCGGCCAGCAGGAGGCCGCCCAGCGCTACTACATCCAGGCGCTGCGGCTCGCCCGCGCGGCTGCCGACGTGCCGCTCGGCGGGTACGTACTGGCCTCGATGTCCCTCCAGGCTACTTACCGCGACTTCCCGGACGAGGGCGTGGACCTCGCCCAGGCGGCCGTCGAGCGCAATCGGGGCCTGGCGACCGCCCGCACCATGAGCTTCTTCCGGCTCGTCGAGGCCCGGGCACACGCCAAGGCGGGCGATTCCGCGGCCGCCGGGGCGGCGCTGCGGGCCTCCGAGGGCTGGCTGGAGCGGTCCCGGGACGGCGACCCGGATCCGACCTGGCTCGGTTTCTACTCGTACGACCGTTTCGCGGCGGATGCGGCGGAATGCTACCGGGACCTCAAACTCCCCCGGCAGGTGCGGCGCTTCACCGAGCAGGCCCTGTCGCGCCCCACCGAGGAGTACGTGCGCTCGCACGGGCTGCGGCTGGTGGTGAGCGCGGTCGCCGAGCTGGAGTCGGGCAACCTCGACGCGGCGTGCGCTGCGGGCACCCGGGCGGTGGAGGTCGCGGGGCGGATCTCCTCGGCGCGGACGACCGAGTACGTACGGGACCTGCTGCACCGCCTGGAACCGTACGGGGACGAGCCGCGCGTGGCGGAGCTGCGCGAGCGGGCCCGCCCCCTGCTGGTGGCTCCGGCGTAACCCCGTGGCCTCTCTGTCGGTGGCGGGGTGCAGTATGCAGGGGTGGGAGGTGTCGGCGTGGGCGGTGGCGTGGACTGCGATGTGCTGGTGATCGGCGGCGGGATCGTCGGCCTGTCGACGGCGCACGCGCTGTCGCGCCTGGCTCCGGGGACCCGGGTGATCGTCCTGGAGAAGGAGAGCGGCCCGGCCCGCCACCAGACCGGCCGCAACAGCGGGGTGATCCACAGCGGGATCTACTACCGGCCGGGGTCGCTGAAAGCCCGTTTCGCGGTGCGCGGCGCCGCGGAGATGGTCAAGTTCTGCACGGAGCACGGGATCGCGCACGAGGTGACGGGCAAGCTGATCGTCGCCACCGAGCGCTCCGAGCTGCCCCGGCTGCACGCCCTGGTCCAGCGCGGCCGGGAGAACGGCATCCCCGTGCGCGAGCTCGGTCCGGCCCAGATCTCGGAGTACGAGCCCGAGGTGCGCGGGTTGGCCGCCATCCACGTCGGCACCACCGGGATCGTCGACTACGGCACGGTCACCGCCCAGCTCGCGGAGTCCTCGGGCGCGGAGATCGTCTACGGCGGCGCGGTGGACCTGATCTCCCGGCGCCCCTCGGCGGTGGCGGTCCGCACCGCGTCCGGGCTGGTCGTCAGGGCGCGGGTCCTGGTGAACTGCGCAGGGCTCCAGTGCGACCGGATCGCCCGCCTGGCCGGGGACGACCCGGGGATGCGGATCATCCCGTTCCGCGGCGAGTACTACGACCTGGCCCGGCCCGAACTGGTCCGCGGCCTGGTCTACCCGGTCCCGGACCCGGCGTTCCCCTTCCTGGGCGTCCACCTGACCCGGGGCATCGGCGGCGGGGTCCACGTCGGCCCCAACGCGGTCCCCGCGCTGGCCCGCGAGGGCTACGACTGGGCCACGGTCCGCCCCCGGGACATCGCCTCCGAGCTGGCCTGGCCGGGATCCTGGCGGATGGCCGCACGGCACTGGCGGTACGGGGCGGGGGAGATCCACCGCTCGCTGTCGCGGCAGGCCTTCACCCGGGCGGTACGGCGCCTGCTGCCGGCCGTCACCGCCGCCGACCTGCGGCCCGCCGCGGCCGGGGTCCGGGCGCAGGCGGTCCTGCGGGACGGGACCCTGGTGGACGACTTCCTGATCCGGGAGGCCCACCGGACGGTGCACGTCCTGAACGCCCCGTCGCCGGCGGCGACCGCCTCCCTGCCGATCGGACGGGAGATCGCCTCCCGAGCCCTGCGCACCCTCGGCTCCACCTGACCGGCCCGCGGATCCGGAGGCCGCCCCTGACCTCCGCCGGGCGTCCCGCCGCAGGCCGGGGCAGTCGGTGCCGTCGTAGAATCAGCGCATTGTGTCTGAGTCCCTGAACCCCCAGCCGCCCCGCCTTCCGGATGCCGCCGCGCCGGAGGCGAACGCGTACGTGCCGCCCAAGTGGCGGACCGAACCCCGCTTCCCCGACGGTCCCTCGCCGGACCCGGCCGGCTCGCACCACGAGCGGCGGATCCGCAGCTTCCAGCCCCGGCGCAGCCGGGTCACCACCGGTCAGGGCGAGGCCCTCAAGCGGCTGTGGGGCACCTGGGGTCTGGACATCGACGGTCACCACGTCATCGACCTCAAGGCCCTCTTCGACGGCCTCCCCGTCGTCCTGGAGATCGGCTTCGGCATGGGCGAGGCCACCGCCCAGATGGCCGCCGACGACCCGGGCACCGGAATCCTCGCCGTCGACGTCCACACCCCCGGCCAGGGCAATCTGCTCGCCCTCGCCGAACGCGGCGGACTGGACAACGTCCGGGTGGCGAACGGCGACGCGATCATCCTGCTCCGCGAGATGCTGCCGCCCGCCTCGCTGGCCGGCATCCGCGTGTACTTCCCGGACCCCTGGCCCAAGGCCCGCCACCACAAGCGGCGGCTGATCCAGCCCGAGTTCCTCACCCTGGCCGCCACCCGCCTGGCCCCCGGGGCCGTGCTGCACTGCGCGACCGACTGGGAGCCGTACGCCGAGCAGATGCTCGAAGTCCTCACCGCCCACCCCGACTTCGAGAACACGCGGCCCGACGGCGGCTACGCGCCGCGCCCCGACTTCCGGCCGCTGACCCGCTTCGAGGGCCAGGGGCTGGACAAGGGCCACGTCGTACACGACTTGCTCTTCCGCCGCACGGAGAACTGACAACGTCACCGCGCGTGTCAGACCGGCTCGGTAGGGTCATCATGTGTTCCGAGCGCTGCCCCGCGTGCTCGCACGCCCGTCGGGCGCGGTCCGTACGTGCGTGCTCGTCGCCCTGCTCGCCGTCACCGGTGTCGCGATCCTCGAACTCGTGCGGGAGCAGACCGGCACTCCCGGTTTCCTCGTCGGTCTCGGCCTGGCCCTGCTGCCGGTGGCGCCGCTCATGGCGGCCTTCCGGTGGCTGGGCCGGGCCGCGCCCTGCCCGTGGGCGCAGTTGTGGTTCTGCTTCGGCTGGGGCGCCTGCACGGCGGCGCTGATCGCCATACTGGCCAACAGCTTCGCCACCGAGTGGATAGCCGCGGCCACCGCGGACCCCTCGAACGCGGACCAGCTCGGTTCGGTCGCGATCGCCCCCGTGGTCGAGGAGAGTGCCAAGGCCGCGGCGCTGCTGCTGGTGTGCGTGTTCCGAAGGGACCACTTCACCGGCCCCGCCGACGGCTTGGTGGTGGCCGGCTTCACCGCCACCGGCTTCGCCTTCACCGAGAACATCCTCTACCTCGGCAACGCCTTCGGCGAGGACCTCGCGGAGGGCACGGGCGTCCTGGATTCCCTGACGGCCGCGACCTTCTTCGTGCGGATCGTGCTGTCGCCGTTCGCCCACCCGCTGTTCACGGTGCTCACCGGCCTCGGCTTCGGGGCGGCCGTGCTCAGCGCCCGCCGTACCGGGCGGATCGGCCTGCCGGTGCTCGGGCTGGCGCTCGCCATGGGCATGCACGCGCTGTGGAACAGCGCCTCGCGGTTCGGTGAGTACGGGTTCTACGTGGTCTACGGCAGCGTGATGGTCCCGGCGTTCGGGCTGCTGGTGTGGTCGGCGGTGTGGATACGGCGCCGTCGGCTGCGGACCGTCGCCGGGGAACTGGCGGTGTACGCGGCCGCCGGCTGGCTCGGACCGGCCGAGGTCCCTGCCCTGGCGTCCGTGCCGGCCCGTTCGCTGGCCCGCGCACTGGCCCGGCGCAGCGGCGGCCGGGCGGCGGCCCGGGCGGTGGCCCGCTACGAGGCGGACGCCGCCGCCCTGGCGCTGCTGCGGAACCGGGCCCGGCGCGGCGGATCGCGACGGGTGCCCGATTTCGCCGGACGGGAACGGGAGTTGCTGCGCCGGCTCTGGCTGCGCCGGGCGACGGCGGGTCCCGCGCTGGCCCGGGCCGCCGTCATGGAGGACCTGCTCCCCCCGTGGTTCGACCCGCTGGACCGGCCGGCGCTGCCGTCCGCGGCCGGCGCACTGGCCGGCGTACCGGCTCCCCGGAAGCACACGGAGAGGGCGGAGCGCCCGGAGGGCACGGAGGTCACGGACCCCCCGGGCCCGGCGGACCCTTCTCACCCGGCGGACCTCGACCGCTCCCCGGCCCGCCACCCCGCCCTCAGGGCCTGAGGACGGGCCGGGCGTCAGACGCTGAGCCCCTTGGAGTTGAGCCAGGCCATCGGGTCCATCGTCGAGCCGCCCTTGCGCACTTCGAGGTGGAGGTGGGGCCCGGTCACGTTGCCGGTGGCGCCGACGCGCCCGATGGTGTCGCCCGCGCCGACCGGCCCGGAGGTCACCGACATCGAGGACAGGTGGCAGTACCAGATCTCCGTACCGTCCTCCAGTTCCAGCACGATCCGGTAGCCGTACGCACCGGACCACCCGGCGGAGGTGATCTTCCCGGCGGCGACGGCCTTGACCGGGGTGCCGGTCGGGGCGGCGAAGTCGAGGCCGGTGTGGCTCCCGGAGGACCACATGGAGCCGGAGGCGCCGTAGCGGGAGGTGAGGGTGTAGGCGGAGGTCGGCAGGAAGTACTTCCCGGCCGAGGCGGCCGCGCGCTCCCGCGCCGCCTCGGCCTCGGCGGCCTTGCGGGCCTCCTCGGCCTCCTGCGCCTCCTTCGCCGCGGCTTCCGCCGCCGCTGCCTCGGCCGCCTTGCGCGCCGCCTCCTGCTTCGCCTTGGCCTCTTGCGCGGCGGCCTCCCGCGCGGCCCGCTCGGTCTCTTCCCGGACCGCCGCGTCGGCGGCCTCCTGCTGGGACTCGGCCTGCTGGAGGATCCGGCTGCGCAGTACCTCGCCGGCGTCGGCGCGCCGGTCCGACTGCTGCGGAATGATTCCGCTCCGGGCGCCCGTCGCGGCCGTCCCGCCGGAGCCTCCGTCGTCCTGGAGCGCTCTGCCCCCGGCCCCTTCGCCGCCGCCCGTGAAGTCGCCGGACATCAGGTCGGGCAGGGAGGGCATGGATATCGCGACCTGCGGCCGGTCCTGGGCGGTGGCGATACCGCTCGCGCCGACCGCCGCGATGACGCCGACGCCGAGCACGGTCGAGCTGCGGGCAAGTCCCCCGCGCTGCTTGGCCACCCGGTGCTTGCCGCGGACCGGACGAACCGAGTCCTCGGTGGGGTTCCACTCGCCCCAGGCGCCCGCGGTCGGCGGTTCCTGGATCTCGGTGCCTTCAGGGGCAGGCAAGTTGGAGGCCACCGGGGCACACTCCTCATTGACGCGCACGCACACGGCGCCGTCTCTGGCGACGGCTGGGACGACCGCGCTGCGTTATCGAAAGGTAATAGACACGGGGGAGTGATTCCAAGCTGTTGCGATTGATCGTTAACACCAATCGGCCACGCCCTGATGAGTCATGGCCTGGACTTTTCTCGTAGAACCCGACCAACTCGGGCAAAAATTAAGCGACACCCTTACTTCTTCGGCCACGCAGGCCTATTGACGACCTGTCATTACTCTTGCACAGCGCACCCTTTCGCTCACCCACCGTCACAGGCCGTCGGTGCGGCGCACCATCGGCACCGTCAGCCGGCGCTCCGGCCGGCCCTGCCCCGGCCGGCCCTGCCCCGGCCGGCCCACCGCGAGGAGCGCCATGTCGTCCGCGGCTCCCCCGCCCGTGTGCCGGCGCACGTCGCCGCTGAGGGCGCCGAGCAGCGCCTGCGGCCCGGGGAAGATCCGCCCGCGCAGCCGGGTCGCCGGATCGTAGAAGGTGCCCCGCACGTCCCGGGCCTCGGTCAGCCCGTCCGTGTACAGCAGCAGCGTGGCCCCCGCCGGAAAGTCCCACTCCTCGACCCGGTCCGGCCAGCCGCCCAGCTCCGCCATGCCCAGCGGAAGGGCCGGCTGCGCCGGGGCGAGCACCGCCAGCCCGCCGTCCGCGTGCAGCAGCAGCGGCTCCGGGTGGCCCCGGTTGAGCAGCCGCAGCAGGTCGCCCCGCGGCGGGACCTCGCCGAGCACGCACGTCGTGAACCCCTCCACGGCGTCCAGGCTGTCGCGCCGCATGCCCTCCCGGGCCAGCGCGCGCTCCAGCCGCTGCGCCACCCCCTCCAGCGTCGGCTCGGTGTCCGCGGCCTCCCGGAAGGCGCCGAGCACCACCGCGACGGCCTCCACCGCCCCGAGCCCCTTGCCCCGTACGTCGCCCACCGCCAGCCGGACCCCGAACGGGGTCTCCTGGACCGCGTACAGGTCCCCGCCGATGAAGGCGTCGGCCTGGGCGGCCTCGTAGCGGGCGGAGACCCGCAGGCCCCCGATCCGCTCGGCGGGCGTCGGCAGCACCGCCCGTTGCGCGGCCTCGGCGATGCCGCGGGCGGAGGCGAGCCGCTCCCCGCTGCGCCGCACGACCCGGTTGATCAGCAGGGCCAGGGCGGAGACGGTCATCACCGTGGTCAACTCGGTCAGCGCCTCCGCCTTCGCACTGGTGCCGTGCAGGACGTGCAGCAGGAACACCGTGAGCGAGGCCAGCGCGCCGGTCAGGGCCGTGGCGCGGAAGGAGAACTGCGGGGCGGCGATGAGCGGGGCGGCCGAGAAGAACGGGGATCCGGTGAAGCTGGGTGGCGTCACCAGGTCGAAGACCAGGCCGAGACCGATCAGTGCGGCCGGCAGCCGCCGGACCACGTGCCGCGCCACCGCGCTTCCGGCGCCGGCCGTACGCCCGTTGCCGTCCGTGCGCCCGTTGCCGTCCCCACGCCCATTGCCGTCCCCACGCCCATTGCCGTCCGTACGCCGGTTGCCGTCCGTACGCCCGCCGCCCGCGGGCCCGTTGCCGCCCTGCCGCCCCAGCCCCGCCACGCCGCTCTCCTGCCGCCCGGTCCCTCCCACGGATGCGCATCCGCCGCTTCGCCCCTCAAGGCTGACGGAACGGGCCGCCCCGGGGCGACCCGGCAACGGCCGATCGGGTGACGGCGCGTGAGGTGGGCCCGTGGAGGGCGAGTGCCCAGCCGTGAGGGAGGCGGAGCACGACGAAGGCCCGGTTCCTCAAGAGGAACCGGGCCTTCGTACTGAGTAGCGGGGGCAGGATTTGAACCTACGACCTCTGGGTTATGAGCCCAGCGAGCTACCGAGCTGCTCCACCCCGCGTCGGTAAACACAACTGTACGCCATCCGGACGGAAGCCCCCGCCAATGAGCCGCCCCACCCCACCCCGAGAGCACATCACACCAGGTCAGAGCCACAAAAACCGGACCGAAGCCAGCCCGTTCCGCCCCCGTGGCAACCATGATCGTCTCTGTTGCGCGGCGGTGACACCGCGGGAATCATTCCGGGATCACCCACGGGCGATGATTCACCTGTCGCCGCAGCCGGGGGAACACGAACCGGCGGGCGCCACCATCCGCACCGACCGGCCCGGCGCTCTGCCGTTGCCCTTGTGATTCCTGGGGGGAGTCCACCATGTCCGTTCGCACCGCAGCCGCCGTCGCAGTCGTCGCCGGCGTCGTCACCACTCTGCTTCCGCTGTCGGCCACCAGCGCGGCCGCCGCGCCGGCCACCGACGGCCACGCGTTCCTGCGTACGGAGATGAGCACCCCCGTCCCGAACGGGCCGCTGACCCGCGGCGGCGCCACCCAGACCTTCGACCTGACGGTGAACAACCCCACGGACCGGGCCCTCACCTACAAGCCGTGGATGCTCGTGGACACGACCGGTCCGAGCCCGCTGGAGGAGAAGGACATCGTCTACGAGGTCGACGCGGTGAACGCGCCGGCGACGACGTACTCGGTCGGCGGGCAGGACGGCGGGTGGCAGGGCCACTTCTACCCGGCGCAGGCCGCCGACGAGGACCAGCGGGGCTTCGACATCCCCGCCAAGGGCAAGATGTCCTGGAAGATCACTGTCGGCCTCGGTGCGAACTACCCGACGAACAACGGCGACTTCAGCTTCACCGCCGGCAGCTACAACAACTCGGTCGCCCCCGACGGCGACGACTCCCACGTCTTCGAGGTCGGCCCGCGGATCAAGGCGGGCACCCTGAAGACCTGGTTCACCCAGGGCCCCGGCGACATGGGCGGCCAGGAGCGCCGCGCCTACCAGAACCTGAACTGGCAGGCCACGGGCGACGGCGCGTTCGACAAGCCGCTCGCGCCCACCGTGACCGTGTCGCACCCGGGCACGGAGGACGCCGACTTCCGCGTCCAGGGCAACTTCGACGGCAGCTGGCGCGACCTTCCCCTCGACGACGGCCGCGTACGGCTGCCCGAGATCCCTGGGGGCTTCGGCGCGGCCAAGGGGGTCCGGACCGCGGAACTGCGCGTCTCCCTCGGCAACAAGACGCAGTTGAAGAAGAGGACGACCGTCACGCTGACCGCCGACGTCTCCCTCGCCCACGGCAACACCTGGCCGATCGTCACCGAGGACGTCAGCTTCCCGCTGGTCCCCTCCGCCGACCCGGAGCCGTCCACCGCGCCGTCCACCCCGCCGTCCACCGCCCCGACCTCCCCCTCGGCGGCGGCGACCACGAAGGCCCCGTCCGTCCCGGCCGTGCGCCCGGCCGCGGCCACCTCCTCGGCCGCCGCCGCGGGCACCGCGCCGGCGGGGACCACCAACGGTTCGGCCAGCGGTTCCCTCGCCTCGACGGGCTCCGACTCGGCCACGGGACGGTACGCCGTCCTCGGAGCGGCCCTGGTCGTGATCGGCGCGGCGGCCGCCTGGATCGGCTCCCGCCGCCGCCGCGGCGCGACCGCCTGATCCGTCCCGCAACGGCGAAGGGCCCCACCCGATTCCTCGGGTGGGGCCCTTCGTGTGCAGGCCAGGAGGGTCACCCCCGCCGGCTGCGAGCGGTAGGCCATGTCGGACTCGAACCGACAACCAACGGATTAAAAGTCCGCTGCTCTGCCAATTGAGCTAATGGCCCTCCATGCGCTCACCCCAGAGCATAGCCGCAGAGCGCCCGTCAGCCGATCGGGTATCGGCCGAGCGGCCTGTCGGCGTGTGATCGGGGGACCGTCAGATCTCGGCCATCGGTGGCAGACACCCCGTACGGAGCCCGGAACCCCGCCGTCGGCCCGGTAACTCACGCGGCGTCAGCTTCCCGGCCACGGAGTGGGGCGCATGCGGAAGGGCCCCCGCGACCGGAGTCGCGGGGGCCCTTCCGATGGTGCGGTTCAGCCGGGATCAGCCGTTGCGCTTCCAGCGCGGCTTGTCGTCACGACGGCCGCCGAAGGAACCGGTGGAACCGGAGCCCGACGGGCGGTGGTCGTCGCGGCGGCCGTACGGACGGTCGCCGGCGCCGGCGCCGGCGGGGCGGAAGCCACCGGAGGGTCGGTCGTCGCGACGGAAGCCACCGGACGGACGGTCGCCACCGGAGGGGCGGTCGTCGCGACGGAAGCCGCCGGACGGACGGTCGCCACCGGAGCGGAAGCCACCGGAGGGACGGTCGTCGCGGTTGAAGCCACCGGAGGGGCGGTCGTCACGGCGGAAGCCACCGGACGGACGGTCGCCACCGCGGTCGTCGCGGTTGAAGCCACCGGAGGGGCGGTCGTCGCGACGGAAGCCGCCGGACGGACGGTCGCCACCCGAGCGGAAACCACCGGACGGACGGTCGCCACCGCGGTCGTCACGGTTGAAGCCACCCGACGGGCGGTCGTCGCGACGGAAGCCACCGGACGGACGGTCGCCACCCGAGCGGAAACCACCGGACGGACGGTCGTCGCGACGGAAGCCACCGGACGGACGGTCGCCACCCGAGCGGAAACCACCGGACGGACGGTCGCCACCGCGGTCGTCACGGTTGAAGCCACCGGACGGACGGCCGCCGCGGTCGCCGCGGTCGTCACGGCGGAAGCCGCCGCGGTCACCACCGCGGTCGCCACCGCGGTTGTCGCGACGCTCGAAGTTGCCCCGGTCGTCGCGCTGGGCGCGCTGCTCCTCGCGGCGCTCCTGCGCGGCCAGTTCGGCGGCAGCGGCAGCGGCGGCAGCCGCGACCTCGGCCTCGGCGGCTTCGGCCACCTCGGCGACAGCGGCCTCCGGGTCCTCGCCGCGCTCACGGGCGGAGCGGGCGACCAGGCGGTCGGCCTCCTCGCGGAGCTCGACGGCACGGCGCGACAGGCGCTCCAGCTGCTTGGTGAGCTCGGCGACCTCGCGCTCGGCCTGCTTGGCGGCGTTGTTCGCGGAGTCGGCCTGGACCTCGGTCAGCGAACGCGCACCGGTGATCTCGGCGACCTCCGGGTCGAAGGCGCCGACGCCCTGGACGATGTGGCGCGTGGCGTCGACGCCCGCGTCCTCCATCAGGCGGAAGATCTGGCGGCGCTGGTGCGGCAGGGCGAGGGAGACCACGACACCCGACTTGCCGGCACGGGCGGTACGGCCCGAGCGGTGCAGGTAGTCCTTGTGGTCACCGGCCGGGTCCACGTTCAGGACCAGGTCGATGCCGTCGACGTGGATGCCTCGGGCGGCGACGTCGGTGGCGACGAGCGCGTTGACGTAGCCCTCCTTGAAGTCCGCGAGGACGCGGGTACGGGCGCCCTGGGTCATGCCGCCGTGCAGCGCGTCGGCCTTCACGCCGGACTCGACGAGCTGCTCGGCGATGCGGTCGGCGCCCAGCTGGGTGCGGACGAAGATGATCGTGCGGCCCTTGCGGGCGGCGATGGCGGCCGTGACCGGCGCCTTGTCCTTCGGCTTCACGACGAGGACGTGGTGCGTCATGGTCGTGACGTTGCCCTGCGCGCTGTCGACCTCGTGCGTGACCGGGTTGGTCAGGTAGCGCTTGACCAGGGTGCCGATCTCGTTCTCCATGGTGGCGGAGAAGAGCATGCGCTGGCCGCCGCCGGGGATCTGGTCGAGCAGCTCGGTGACCTCGGGCAGGAAGCCCAGGTCGGACATCTGGTCGGCCTCGTCGAGGACCGCGACCTGGACGTTCGCCAGGGAGCAGGCGCCGCGGTTGATGATGTCGCGCAGACGGCCCGGGGTGGCGACGAGGACGTCGACACCGCGCTCCAGGGCGAAGATCTGGTTGCTCATGGAGGTACCGCCGCAGACGACCTTCATCTTCAGGCCGAGGACGTCGCCGTAGGGCTGGAGGGCGTCCGCGACCTGCATCGCGAGCTCACGCGTCGGCGTCAGGATGATGGCGCGGGGCTTCTTCTTCTCGGTGTGCCCGCCGGCCAGGGAGGCCAGGGTCGGGAGACCGAAGGAGAGGGTCTTGCCGGAGCCGGTGCGACCGCGGCCGAGGATGTCCTTGCCGGCCAGGGCGTCCGGGATGGTCGCGGCCTGGATCGGGAAGGGGGCGGTGACGCCGTTCTGCGCGAGCTTGCGCACGATGCCCTCGGGCAGACCCAGGTCGCCGAAGGTCAGCGTGGGCTCGGCGTCGTCGTCCGCGGCGGCGTCCGCGTCGAAGTCGGGGGCGGAGTCCTCGAAGGACTCGTCGGTGTTCACGTCGGCCTCAAGGGCCTCGATGATCTCGTCGGCCTCTGCGGCCTCGATGGCCTCGGTGACCACGAGGGCCTCGGCGTCGACGATCTCGTTGGAGTCGTTCTCGGGCATGACGGAACGGTCAGAACTGGAAATGGACATGCGAAATGCGAAACCTTCCGGAGTCTCGGCACGCGCCCAAACTCCGTGAATCGCAAATCGACCGCCTCAATGCGGTCAGCCACGGCTAGGGAGAGTACGCGCCACGCGGCGCTCTTCGGATTCGGCGCCGGGCAATGGGATCAAACGATCTATAACCATACGCACCCTCCCCCGGGTCTGGCAAGTCGCTCTCGGAAGAACCTTCTGACCTGCGAAGATGCCGCGCACCACGGGCGAGGGCGAGGGCGGAGGAGGGCCCGGGCGAGCGCCCCGGCCTAGGGCTGCGGCTCCGGTTGGGTGGTCGGTTCGGGCTGCGGGCTGACCGGCGGCGGCGTGGGTTCCGTCACAGGTGGGATCGTGACGGTCGGCTGCGGATCCGGCGGCGGGGAATGGTGCCCGCCACCCGGGCCGGCCGCACCGCCGGAGCTCCCGGATCCGCCCGCGCCCGACCCGCCGGAGGGGGGTACCTGGTGGCCCTGGCCGCCGGCGCCGCCGGCAGGTCCCGCCGAGGGCGAGGGGGCCCCGGGCCGTGGGCTCGGCTCTCCCGGGCTGGGGGTCGCCCCGGTCGCGCCGGAGGCCCTGCCGTCCTCCTTCGGCCTGCCGTCCTGGGTCCCCGTACCGTCCTTGGCGCCCTGCCCGCTGCCGTGCAGGCCGGAGCCCCGCCCGGAGCCGGCGCCCTTGCCCGCGGCGGCGCCCCCGGGACCGACCGTGGAGGAGGCACCGGGCTTCGCCGCGTCTTCGCCGACACTTATGCAGCCCGCCGCGGCCGCGACCGTGAGCACGGTGACGGCCACGCGGAGGGAAGCGGACAATTGGCGCACGAGGGCACCTCCGGGAGCCTGGGGGACGAGCGTTCCGCATGAGCGGGTCAATGTGCCCAACTCTCTTGGGCCCGTGAGGGACACGCCCCCGCGCGGAACCGCTCGCCGGGCCGGCCCGGGGCCGCCGCGCGTACTCAGCCGGCCGACTGCCGCGCCACCTGCCACCCGAGGTGCACGGCGCCCAGCCCGACCAGCACCGATACGGCGACGTTCGCCGCCGCGAGGAAGGTCCGGCCGGTCTCGGCCAGTCGGAGCGTCTCGTAGGAGAACGTCGAGTACGTGCTCAGGGCCCCGCACAGCCCGGTGCCCAGCAGCAGGTCCAGCCGCGAGGAGGAGGCCCCGGCCAGCGCCGCCCCGCCGAGCGCCCCGAGCAGCAGGCACGCCACCGTGTTGACGACGAGGGTGCCCCAGGGGAAGACGGAGTCGTGCCGCGCCTGCACGGCGCGGTCCGTCAGGTAGCGCAGCGGCGCCCCGACGACCGCGCCCGCCACCACGAGCAGCCAGTTCACGGCCCCGCGCTCCCCGCCCGGCCGCTTCGGACCGCCCGGCGGGTCACCGAGGCCGCCGCCCACACCGCTCCCAGCGCCGCCACCGCGGTGAGGCCGGCGTAACCGAGCGCGGTCCCCGCCTCGCCCTCGTCCAGGAGCCGCGAGGAGTCCACGGCATAGGTGGAGAAGGTGGTGAAGCCGCCCAGTATCCCGACCCCGGCGAAGGGCCGCACCAGCGGGTGCGCGAGCCGACCGCCGGCACCGATCAGCACCATGAGGACGCCGATCAGCGCGCAGCCGGAGGTGTTGATCCAGAAGGTCGCCCACGGGAAGGCCCCGGGGCCGGCCGGCCACAGCAGGGAGATCCCGTACCGCGCCGAGGCCCCGACGGCTCCGCCCGCCGCGACCGCCGTGAGCACCCGGGCCCGGGGCTCGGCGTACTGGGCCGGGACGTGCAGGTCGACGTCGGGGTCGATGGCCTCGCCGCCGGGGACCGGCCGGGTCACCCGTAGCCCAGGGCGTGCAGGCGTTCGTCGTCGATCCCGAAGTGGTGGGCGATCTCGTGCACCACGGTGACCTCCGTCTCCGCGACCACGCTCTCCCGGTCCTCGCACATCCGCAACGTGGGGTTGCGGTAGATGGTGATCCGGTCGGGCAGCACTCCGGCGTACCACTCGCCCCGGTCGGTGAGCGGGGTCCCTTCGTACAGACCGAGCAGCTCGGGGTCGTCGGCGGGAGGCTCGTCCTCGACGAACACCGCCACGTTGTCCATCAGCCGCGTGAGCTCCGGCGGGATGCGGTCCAGGGCCTCTGCGACGAGCTCTTCGAACTCCTCGCGCGTCATCTCCAGCACCTGGCCATTGTCGCCCTGGAGGAAACCGTTTTGGCGATAGCTGCCGGGATCCCATATGCTTCTCACGTCCCCGACGCGCTGGAAAGCGCCCAGGCGGGCCTTTAGCCCTCATCGTCTAGTGGCCCAGGACGCCGCCCTTTCAAGGCGGTAGCACGGGTTCGAATCCCGTTGGGGGTACGCATTACCGTGTGCAAGACTTGGTCTCGCACACTGCAAGGTCCTGTGGAGCAGTTGGTTAGCTCGCCACCCTGTCAAGGTGGAGGTCGCGGGTTCAAGTCCCGTCAGGATCGCTGAGGCCGGAAACGGTTTCGTGGCTGGGTAGCTCAGTTGGTACGAGCGATCGCCTGAAAAGCGATAGGTCGCCGGTTCGACCCCGGCCCCAGCCACCACAGGAAGGCCCCGTCCATCGGACGGGGCCTTCCGCGTTACTCCGTGGTCTGCGGCGTCTCCGTGGTCTCCGTGGTCTTCGTGGTCTTCGTGGTCTTCGTGGTCCGCACGGCCCCGGCGGACCGGGTCGCACGCGTCGCGCGGCGCCGGTGCAGCAGCCCGAAGGCCACCGCGCCCCCGGCGACCGGCCCGAGCAGCGCCCAGTCCGGGACGGCTGCGGCCAGCGCGTTCACCCGCTGCTCCACCGCGAACGAGTCGTCCACGTCCAGCAGCCCGGGCAGTGCGCTCGCCCCGTCGTAGACGAGGAACAGCACCCCCAGGGTGATGAAGAACAGCCCGGACAGCAGCGACGTGGTGTGCAGCTCGAAGCGGCCCAGCGTGAAGGCCCGGCCGCGCAGCAGGCGCCGCCGGCCCAGCTCGAACCGTTCCCACAGCAGGGCCAGCAGGAACAGCGGTACGGCCATCCCGAGCGCGTACACCGCCAGCAGCAGCCCGCCGTAGACCGGGCTGCCGCTGACGGCCGCCACCGTCAGGACGCTGCCCAGGATCGGACCGGCGCAGAAGCCGGCCAGCCCGTAGACCGCGCCGAGGGCGTACACCGACAGGGCGGTGGTCGGCCGGATCCGGCCGGACAGCTCCGCGATCCGGCGCGGGGCGAAGCCCAGGCCCAGGATCTGGGCGAGCCCCAGCGCGATGATCACCCACCCGCCCGCGAGGACGAGCTGGTCGCGGTTGCCGTGGAAGAACCGACCGGCGTACGAACCGGCCGCGCCCAGCGGTACGAGGGTGCTGGCGAGGCCCGCGTAGAAGATCCCGGTTCGGGCCAGCAGCCGGGAGGCGGAATCGATCGAGTACGCGAAGAAGGCCGGCAGCAGCAGCGCGCCGCACGGGCTGAGCAGGGCGAGCAGGCCGCCCAGCAGGGCGGCCAGGTAGCCGATGTCGGTCATTCCCCGACCGCCGCCGCGGCCCGGGCGATGGCGGCCGTGAAGGCCTCGGCCGGCTGCGCCCCGGCGATCGGCTGCCCGTTGACCAGGAAGGACGGAGTGGAGGTCACCCCGATGCGGTAGCCCTCCTCCCGGTCCTTGCGCAGGGCCGCGGCGGCCTCCTCGCCGGCCAGGTCGGCCTTGAAGCGCTCCAGGTCGGGGACTCCGGCCTCCCGGGCCAGCTCCAGCAGGCGCGCCTCGCCGAAGCCCTTCTCCTTGGCGCCCTCGGCGTACGCGGCCGCGTGGAACTGCGGGAACCGGTCCTGCCGGCCGGCCGCCCAGGCTGCCTTGGCGGCGGCCTCGGAGTCGGCGCCGAAGATCGGGAAGTTGCGCCACTCGATGCGCAGGGTGCCGTCCTCGACGTACTTCTTCACCAGTGCGGGCTCGGTGTCCCGCGCGAACTTGCCGCAGTAGCCGCACGAGAAGTCGGAGTACTCGATGAGGACGACGGGCGCGTCCGCGCGGCCGAGGGCGAGCTTGTCGCCGGCCTCGCGGCGGGCCAGGGCCTTGAGTGCGGCGGCGGGGTCGGTACGGGGCGTGGCGGCGACGGGGCCGGATCCGGCGGCGCGGCCGGAGTCCTTGTCGGCGGGTGCGGTGGCCTGCCAGGAGACGAGCCCGAGGGTGACGGCGGCGACGGCGACGCCGGCCGCGATCAGCAGCGGCTTGCGGGAGGAGGAAGAAGAGGGAGAGGAAGAAGGGGAGGGCGACATGCGGGTACGTGCTCCAGTGGATGCGCGGGGCGGTCGTGCTGTCGGGGCGGTCCTCGCGGATCGGCGCGCGGTGCCGGTGGCACCGGCGCGGCGTGATCCGCCGGTCGCCTCCTAGACCCGCAGCACGGACAGCTCCACCGGGCCCGGCGCCGACCGGTCGGGGCCGCGTAGGGGGACCCGTACGGGCGTCGTCCCGCGCGGCCGGGCGCCGTCGGGGTCCGGCCGCGCCGCCGGGACCTGCGCGTGGTCGGACCCGGGGCGCGGCGGGACGGCGGGGGCGCCGTCGCGGCCCGGCCCGCCGGGCGCGCAGACGGGCCCTTCGTCCCGGGCGGCGGCGAAGACGGTCCCGGACCCCGAGTCCACGGCCGCCCGGCCCGGGCCGGAGGTCGGGACGGCCGCCACCGCCGGGCCGGCCGTCGGCCCGGCCGCCAAGGCCACCGCCGGACCGGCCGTCGGCCCAACCGCCAAGGCCCCCGCCACCACCGACCCGCCCGCCGGACCGCCCGCCGGGGCCGCCGCCGCGGGTCCCGCGCAGGCCAGCAGGACCGCCAGTACGGCGGCCAGCAGGCACCGGACGCGGCGCGGGCGGGACATGGTGGGCGGCCTCTCACTCGGACAGTCGGGGGAGTCGTCCCGAAATGGTACGGGTCCGCCCGACAAATGCGTTCGCCACCCGGAGGGCCCAGGTGAGATCCTCGATCAGGTATGTCTACTTCCTTCGCCGCCCTGCAGACGCTTCTCGGTGAGATCTCCCTCCGTGACGCGCACCGCCTCGGCCGCCGCCTCGAAGGCGCCCGCCGTATCCGCAAGCCCGAGGCCAAGCAGGCCGTGCTCGACGAGATCGCCGCGGAGGCCGCCCAGGCCGCCGCGCGACTGGCCGGCCGTGCCTCGCGGATGCCGGAGGTCACGTATCCCGAGAACCTGCCCGTCAGCCAGAAGAAGGACGAGATCGCCGAGGCGATACGCGACCACCAGGTCGTGATCGTCGCGGGCGAGACCGGCTCCGGCAAGACCACCCAGATCCCCAAGATCTGCATGGAGCTGGGGCGCGGCGTCCGGGGCATGATCGGCCACACCCAGCCCCGCCGGATCGCGGCCCGCACGGTCGCGGAGCGCATCGCCGAGGAGCTGAAGTCCGAGATCGGCCGGACGGTCGGCTGGAAGGTCCGCTTCACCGACCAGGTGGACCAGGACGCGACCTTCGTGAAGCTGATGACCGACGGCATCCTGCTCGCCGAGATCCAGACGGACCGCGAGCTGCGCGCGTACGACACGATCATCATCGACGAGGCCCACGAGCGGTCCCTGAACATCGACTTCCTGCTCGGCTACCTCGCCACCCTGCTCCCCAAGCGCCCCGACCTCAAGGTGATCATCACCTCGGCGACCATCGACCCGGAGCGCTTCTCCCGCCACTTCGGGGACGCCCCGATCGTCGAGGTCAGCGGCCGCACGTATCCCGTGGAGGTGCGGTACCGCCCGCTCCTGGAGGAGGACGACGAGGACGCGGCGGACAGCGACCGGGACCAGATCACCGCGATCTGCGAGGCCGTGGACGAGCTCCAGTCCGAGGGGCCGGGCGACATCCTCGTCTTCCTCTCTGGCGAGCGGGAGATCCGTGACACCGCGGACGCGCTGAACAAGAAGAACCTGCGCCTCACCGAGGTCCTCCCCCTCTACGCGCGCCTCTCGCACGCCGAGCAGCACCGCGTCTTCCAGCAGCACACCGGGCGCCGCGTCGTCCTCGCGACCAACGTCGCCGAGACCTCCCTGACCGTCCCGGGCATCAAGTACGTGATCGACCCGGGCACCGCCCGGATCTCCCGCTACAGCCACCGCACCAAGGTCCAGCGGCTGCCCATCGAGCGGATCTCGCAGGCCAGCGCCAACCAGCGCAAGGGCCGCTGCGGTCGTACCAGCGACGGCATCTGCATCCGGCTCTACTCCGAGGACGACTTCCTCTCCCGGCCGGAGTTCACCGACGCCGAGATCCTGCGCACCAACCTGGCCTCCGTGATCCTCCAGATGACGGCGGCGGGACTCGGCGAGATCGAGAAGTTCCCCTTCATCGACCCGCCGGACCACCGCAACATCCGCGACGGCGTGCAGCTGCTGCAGGAGCTCGGCGCGCTCGACCCGGCGGAGAAGGACCCGCGCAAGCGGCTCACCCCGATGGGCCGGCAGCTCTCCCAGCTGCCCGTGGACCCGCGCCTGGCGCGCATGGTGGTCGAGGCCGACAAGAACAACTGCGTCCGCGAGGTCATGGTCATCGCGGCGGCCCTGTCGATCCAGGACCCCCGCGAACGCCCTTCGGACAAGCAGACGCAGGCCGACCAGAACCACGCCCGCTTCAAGGACGAGACGAGCGACTTCCTCTCGTTCCTGAACATGTGGCGCTACGTCCGGGAGCAGCAGAAGGAGCGCGGCTCCTCCGCGTTCCGCCGGATGTGCAAGCAGGAGTACCTGAACTTCCTGCGGATCCGCGAGTGGCAGGACATCTACTCGCAGCTGCGCACGGTCGCCAAGACCATGGGCTTCCACGTCAACGAGGCCGACGCGGCCGAGCAGCACGTGCATGTCTCGCTGCTGGCCGGCCTGCTGTCGCACATCGGGTTGAAGGACACCGACAAGAACGAGTACCTCGGTGCCCGCGGCGCGAAGTTCGCGGTCTTCCCCGGTTCGGCGCTCTTCAAGAAGCAGCCGAAGTTCGTCATGTCGGCGGAGCTCGTGGAGACCTCGCGGCTGTGGGCGCGGGTGAACGCCAAGGTCGAGCCCGAGTGGGTGGAGCCGCTGGCGCAGCACCTGATCAAGCGCACGTACAGCGAGCCGCACTGGGAGAAGGACCAGGCCGCCGTGATGGCGTACGAGAAGGTCACGCTGTACGGCGTGCCGATCGTCGCCCAGCGGAAGATCAACTACGGCCGGATCGACGCCGAGGTGTCGCGCGAGCTGTTCATCCGCAACGCGCTGGTCGAGGGCGACTGGCGCACGCACCACAAGTTCTACGCCGACAACCGCAAGCTCCTCACCGAGGTGGAGGAGCTGGAGAACCGGGCCCGCCGGCGCGACATCGTGGTGGACGACGAGACCCTCTTCGACTTCTACGACCAGAAGATCCCCGAGCACGTGGTCTCGGGGGCGCACTTCGACTCCTGGTGGAAGCACAAGAAGCGCGAGGAGCCGGAACTCCTCGACTTCGAGCGCGAGATGCTGCTCACCGAGAAGGCGGCCGGGGTCACCAAGGCCGACTACCCGGACACCTGGCGGCAGGGGGAGCTGAAGTTCCGGGTGACCTACCAGTTCGAGCCGGGCGCGGACGCGGACGGCGTGACCGTGCACATCCCGCTCCACGTGCTGAACCAGGTCACCGACGAGGGCTTCGACTGGCAGATCCCGGGTCTGCGGGAGGAGGTCGTCACCGAGCTGATCCGCTCGCTGCCGAAGCCGATCCGCCGGCACTACGTGCCCGCGCCCAACTTCGCGACCCGCTTCCTGGACACGGCCGTGCCCTTGCAGGAGCCGCTGCCCGTGACGCTGGCGCGCGAGCTCCGGCGGATGGTCGGGGTGCCGGTGTCGGCCGAGGACTTCGACCTGTCCCGGATCCCGGACCACCTGAAGATCACCTTCCGGATCGTCGACGAGCGCCGCAAGAACCTCGCCGAGGACAAGGACCTGGAGTCGCTGCGGCTGCGGCTCAAGCCCAAGGCCCGCCAAGCCCTCTCCCAGGCCGCCGCGGCCACCGCCGAGCGGGCGGGCGGGGAGTCCGTGGAGCGCGGCGGGCTGACCGACTGGACCATCGGCACGCTGACCCGGGTGTTCGAGACCCGGCGCGCGGGCCAGCCCGTGAAGGCGTACCCGGCGCTGGTGGACGAGGGGACGACCGTCTCCGTACGGCTCTTCGACACCGAGGCCGAGCAGCAGCGGGCGATGTGGCTGGGCACGCGGAAGCTGATCCTGCTGAACATCCCGGTGAACCCGGCGAAGTTCGCCTCGGACCACCTGAGCAACCAGCAGAAGCTGGCCCTGTCCCGGAATCCGCACGGCTCCGTCCAGGCGCTGTTCGACGACTGCGCGACCGCGGCGGCCGACAAGCTGATCGCGGACCACGGCGGTCCCGCGTGGGACGAGGCGGGCTTCCGCAAGCTCTTCGAGGCCGTGCGCGCGGACCTGGTGGACACCACCGTGCGGGCGGTCGGCCAGGTGCAGCAGGTCCTGGCCGCCTGGCAGGCCTGCGAGCGCAGGGTGAAGGCCACCAGCAGCCTGGCGCTGGTGGCCAACGTCCAGGACGTGCGGACGCAGCTGGCGGCGCTCGTGCCGGCCGGCTTCGTGACCCTCGCCGGGCTGCGCCGACTGCCGGACCTGATGCGCTACCTGGTGGCGGCCGACCGGCGGCTCCAGCAGATGCCCACGGGCGTCCAGCGGGACACCACGCGCATGCAGAAGGTCCACGAGATGCAGGACGAGTACGCCTGGCTGCTGGAGCAGTTGCCGAAGGGGCGGCCCGTGCCGTCCGAGGTGACCGACATCCGCTGGATGATCGAGGAGCTGCGGGTCAGCTACTTCGCGCACGCGCTCGGTACGGCGTATCCGGTCTCCGACAAGCGCATCGTGAAGGCGGTGGACGCGGCGGCCCCGTGATCGGTTCGACCGCACCCCCTGAGCTGCTGTACAGTCTGATTCGCGGCCAAGCAATCGGTCGCAATCGAGGACCTGTGGAGCAGTTGGTTAGCTCGCCACCCTGTCAAGGTGGAGGTCGCGGGTTCAAGTCCCGTCAGGTTCGCAGTGACGTCAGGGCCCGTATCCCTCTGGGGATACGGGCCCTGACGCGTTGACGGGTGACGTTCCGCCAGTCGCCGGGCCCAGCTGTCGGGCCCCGCCGTCCGGCCCAGTCGTCGGTCGCGCGACCGGCGCCCCGCGCGCACGTAGGCCCCGCCGGGCGCTTGCCCGGGGTCCACACGACCGCACGCGGCCTCGTGGCGCCCTGCGCGGCTCCCCGCAGGGCAGGAGGGCCCGTACGGACCCCCTCCGCCGCCTCCCTCGCGTCCCGGCCGCCCCCGCGCCCCCGCGCCCCCGGCGGCATCCCGACTTCCTTCCGGAATCCCCCGTTCGCGTGATGCGCCGCGCGACACGGGTCCCCATTACGGGGTGCATCGGCGCATGTACAAGAGTGATCATCTGTGACGGGAGTCACCGCACGAGTTTTTGGGACTCACTCTTTTATCGCATCCCTACGCACTCTCGATTTTATATGTGCCATTGCACCTACCTCTGGAAGGGCACTCCAGAGACTCGGAAACGCCGCGACCCGGACATAAAAAAGATCGCGCTGGACCCGGCGGAGTCCAGCGCGATCGAACGACTGCGAACCTGTGGGGCAGGTTCGGTCGCATGAAGCCTTGTGGGTTTCATCGGATTGGGGGACCCGATATCGACCCGTTAATGCGGGGTGCTGCGGAACCTCAGGCCTCGCTGCGCTGCTGCGGAATTCCCGCAAGCAGTGCGCGGACCTCAGCCTCGCGGTAACGGCGGTGTCCACCCAGGGTGCGGATGGACGTGAGCTTGCCAGCCTTGGCCCAGCGGGTGACCGTCTTCGGGTCCACGCGGAACATCGTGGCAACCTCAGCCGGGGTCAGCAGCGGCTCGGCATCAGGGGTGCGAGCGGTCATGAGCGGCCTCCTCGGGAGAACCGAACCATCTCGGTTCTTTCCTCTAAATTCTGCACCTTGGCCCGCGTTGCCCGAAATGGACATACGCGGGCCGAGTCGGTTATAGGACGAACGGCTTGTCCTCGGCACTACAACTACACCATCCGTCCAGCCCGAAGGGCCAAACCGACGGAATTGCCCTCCGAGGTGTTCATCAGCGGCGGAAGCCGATGGACCGTCCCATAACGGACAGTCACCCCACTGTGACGATCAGTCACAGAGCGATCAGGAGTCGTCAGACCCCCCGTAGAGTGCAATGCTGAGCATTCCGCCCTTAGTTGGGCGGAAGGAACCCTCCCCGGACTCCTTGTCCTATTTTGGCACGAGGGTAGGGGAAGGGCGCAAGGGTGTAGTTAGTGCGGTCCGTCACGCTTGGGCCAATGGCCCGTATCGGGACGTAGGTCCTGGCACTAGGTCCCAAATGCCACGATCAAGCCTCTGATCAGCCACTTATGGCCGATCGACCGATACGCCACGGTACGTACCGACGCCACGAGGGCCCCGGGGCCCCTCCGCGCCTAATTCGCGAAGAGCCGCTCCCGGACCGCCCTCCAGCGCTCCGCCAGCTCCTCGTACGCCTCCGCCGCCCCCTCCCGGTCCCCCGCCCGCAGCGCCGCGATGCCCGCCGCCAGGTCCCCGGCCGAGCGGTCGGCCGCGAGCCGGTCCGCCGGCAGCGCGTGCAGCAGGCCCCCGTAATCCAGTTCGACCATCGACCTCGGGTGGAACTCCTCCAGCCAGCTGCCGACCTCCACCAGGCCGTCGGCGAGCATCCCGTAGCCCTCCGCCTCGCGCAGGGTCCGCAGCGCCCGCGCCAGCCGCCGCCGCGCCTGCACCATCGGCGTCCGGTAGCGCAGCAGCTCGCCCGGCAGGTACTCCCGCTCCTCGTCGGCGACCAGGACGAACCAGCGCAGCGGCACCTGCCACACCCCGGTACGGATCCACGGGCGCGCGTCCGGGTTCCGCTCGCGCCAGCACTCGTACTCCTCCACCGCCCGTCGCCGCGCCGACGGCGGCAGCGCGGCGTCCAGAACCGGCAGCGGGAACCACTCGACCAGCTCCTGGAGCGCGAGCCAGCCGCGCAGCCGGGTGCGCCAGGGGCAGACCAGCAGCACGCCGTCGACCTCGGCGGTGAACGCGTCCGCGCTCTCCTGCGCCGGCACCCCCACCACGGGGACCCGCACCAAGTCCACCAGCGACCGGCGCAGTTCGTCCTGGGCCGTCGGGGTCGTCCCGCGCCGGGCGTAGTCGGCCCAGTGCGTGCGCTCCGGCTCGGGAAAGGCCGTCAGCGGCTCGTAGACGCGCAGGTAGGACGCGTAGGGCACGGCCGGCGCGGAGCGCGCGGCGGGCAGCAGGGGATCGGTGGATTCGCTCACGCCCTCGTACTCCCCCCTTTCGGGCACTCCTTCACCTCCCGGGCGCCGCGGCCCCGGGCCGGGAGGTCGCGGGAGACGCCGCGAAGCCGTGCTCCGGGCCCGCGCGTACTCCGGGAGGGTTTCGATCCGCGGACGGGCCCCCTACGCGCGGGCCGCAGGTCTTACGCTGCTCCCAGCGCGCCCGCCCCCACCCGCAGGGCCGGCGCCATTCCGCCGCATCTCTCCCATGGGAGTCACCACCGTGACCGAAATGACCGACGGCGTCCTGCACACCCTGTTCCGCACGGAGCAGGGCGGCCACGAGCAAGTCGTGCTGTGCCAGGACCGAGCCACGGGCCTCAAGGCCGTCATCGCGATCCACTCCACCGCTCTGGGCCCCGCCCTCGGCGGTACGCGCTTCCACGCGTACGCCTCGGACGAGGAGGCCGTCACCGACGCGCTGAACCTCTCCCGCGGCATGTCCTACAAGAACGCCCTCGCCGGTCTCGACCTGGGCGGCGGCAAGGCCGTGATCATCGGCGACCCCGACGTCCTCAAGAGCGAGGAACTGCTGCTGGCCTACGGCCGGTTCGTGGAGTCCCTCGGCGGCCGCTACGTGACGGCCTGCGACGTCGGCACCTACGTCTCGGACATGGACGTCGTGGCCCGCGAGACCCGCTGGGCGACCGGCCGCTCGCCCGAGAACGGCGGCGCCGGCGACTCCTCGGTGCTCACCGCGTTCGGCGTCTTCCAGGGCATGCGCGCCAGCGCCCAGCACCTGTGGGGCGACCCGACGCTGCGCGGCCGCAAGGTCGCCGTGGCGGGCGTGGGCAAGGTCGGCCACTACCTGGTCGAGCACCTGGTGGCGGACGGCGCCGAGGTCCTGATCACCGATGTGCGGGAGGACTCCGTACGCCGCGTCCTGGACCGCCACCCCGGCAAGGTCACCGCGGTCGCCGACACCGACGCCCTGATCCGCACCCGGGGCCTGGACGTCTACGCCCCCTGCGCGCTCGGCGGCGCCCTGAACGACGACTCCGTGGCCGCGCTCACCGCCTCCGTGGTCTGCGGTGCGGCGAACAACCAGCTCGCCCACCTCGGAGTCGAGAAGGACCTGTCGGACCGCGGCATCCTCTACGCGCCCGACTACGTGGTGAACGCGGGCGGGGTGATCCAGGTGGCCGACGAGCTGAACGGCTTCGACTTCGACCGCTGCAAGGCGAAGGCGTCGGAGATCTTCGACACCACGCTCGCCATATTCGCACGTGCGAAGGCGGACGGGATCCCGCCGGCCGCCGCGGCCGACCGGATCGCCGAGCAGCGCATGGCGGAGGCCCGCGTCGCCCTCGCGGTCTAGGCGCCTCCGGGCCGCCGGGTGCGGCCCGCCGGGGATGCGGCGAGACGGAACTCACTGCTCTTCGGCGGGTCGCCCGCCAGGAAAGGGTTAATATCGCAGCTGACCAGCGAGGACGGGGTGCCTTGCTGGTACTGCACCGGGGCGCGTCATGCGGGCGGCGTACCGTAGGGCCGCGGAAGCAGGTACCGTTAAACCCCTACGGACGGTCTCTCCACGGAGAGCCCGCTCCGAACCATGAACGCGTGTCAGACTCTGGGGCCGTCGAGCCCCGTCACCGAGGGGGTCGAGCCATGGGGCGCGGCCGGGCCAAGGCCAAGCAGACAAAGGTCGCCCGCCAGCTGAAGTACAACAGCGGCGGGACTGACCTCTCGCGTCTGGCCAATGAGCTGGGCGCATCGCCGACGGAGCCGCTGCCTGTCAGCGAGCCGGTCGAGGTCGATGACGATCTGGATGACGACGACGACCCGTACGCCAAGTACGCGGATCTGTACAACAGCGATGACGACGACGAGGACGAAGAGTCCGGTCCGTCGGCTCACCGTCGCGGTGCTTGACGCCCCACAGCGTCCGCACAACAGCAGGCCAACACACTGAAACCCGGTCCGGGGCATGGCCCCCGACCGGGTTTCAGTGCTGCTCAGCTCGCGTAGGAACCGGTCAGGGTCGCGCCCTCGGTGTGGGCGCCCCGGTCGACGATCTCGCCGGCGACCCAGGCGTCGACGCCCCGGTCGGCCAGGGTCGTCAGGGCCACGTCCACCGACTGCGCGGGCACGACGGCCATCATGCCGACCCCCATGTTCAGGGTCTTCTCAAGCTCCAGCCGCTCCACCCGGCCGGCCGTGCCGACCAGGTCGAAGATCGCGCCGGGGGCCCAGGTCGAACGGTCGACCGAGGCGTGCAGGTGGTCCGGGATCACCCGGGCCAGATTGGCCGCGAGGCCGCCGCCGGTGATGTGCGAGTAGGCGTGCACCTCGGCCGTACGGGTGAGCGCCAGGCAGTCCAGGGAGTAGATCTTGGTGGGCTCCAGGAGCTCCTCGCCGAGGGTGCGCCCGAGCTCCGCGATCTCCTGCTCCAGAGCCATCCCGGCCCGGTCGAAGAGGACGTGCCGGACCAGCGAGTACCCGTTCGAGTGAAGGCCGGACGAAGCCATCGCGATGACGGCGTCACCCGTACGGATGCGATCCGCCCCGAGCAGCCGGTCGTACTCGACGACGCCGGTGCCGGCGCCCGCGACGTCGAAGTCGTCCGGGCCCAGCAGGCCGGGGTGCTCGGCGGTCTCGCCGCCGACCAGGGCGCACCCGGCGAGGACGCAGCCCTCGGCGATGCCCTTGACGATGGCGGCCACCCGGTCGGGGTGGACCTTGCCGACGCAGATGTAGTCGGTCATGAAGAGGGGCTCGGCGCCGCAGACGACGATGTCGTCCATGACCATCGCGACCAGGTCGTGGCCGATGGTGTCGTACACGCCGAGGCGGCGGGCGATGTCCACCTTGGTGCCGACGCCGTCGGTGGCGGAGGCGAGCAGCGGGCGCTCGTAGCGCTTGAGGGCGGAGGCGTCGAAGAGGCCGGCGAAGCCGCCGAGGCCGCCGAGGACCTCGGGGCGCTGCGTCTTCTTCACCCACTCCTTCATCAGCTCGACGGCGCGGTCTCCCGCTTCGATGTCCACGCCTGCGGCTGCGTAGCTGGCACCGGTGGTCTTCTCTGTCATGACAGGAGAGAGCTTTCGTGTCGTTACTGCGGTTGGTGCGGGGCCCTGGGAAAAGCTTGAAAGACAGGGCCCCGCGCAGGTTGAGCGGGTGCGGACCGACCGGGATCCGGCTACGGGCGGCGGAGCGCGTCGGCGGCGTCCGTGCCGCCGGCCAGCTCGGTCTCCAGCAGCTGCTTGCCGAGGAGCTGCGGGTCCGGGAGCTCCATCGGGTACTCGCCGTCGAAGCAGGCACGGCAGAGGTTGGGCTTCTGGATGGTGGTCGCCTCGACCATCGCGTCGAGCGAGATGTACGAGAGCGAGTCCGCGCCCAGCGACGTGGCGATCTCGTCGACCGTCATGCCGTTGGCGATCAGCTCCGCCCGGGTGGCGAAGTCGATGCCGAAGAAGCAGGGCCACTTCACCGGCGGCGAGGAGATCCGGATGTGGACCTCCGCCGCGCCGGCCTCGCGGAGCATCTTGACCAGGGCGCGCTGGGTGTTGCCGCGGACGATCGAGTCGTCGACGACCACCAGGCGCTTGCCCCTGATGACTTCCTTGAGGGGGTTGAGCTTCAGGCGGATGCCGAGCTGGCGGATCGTCTGCGAGGGCTGGATGAAGGTCCGGCCCACGTAGGCGTTCTTGACCAGGCCCGAGCCGTACGGGATACCGCTGGCCTCGGCGTAGCCGACGGCGGCGGGCGTGCCGGACTCCGGCGTCGGTATCACCAGGTCGGCGTCGACCGGGGCTTCCTTGGCCAGGCGCCGGCCCATCTCGACACGCGAGAGGTAGACGTTCCGGCCGGCGATGTCGGTGTCCGGGCGCGCCAGGTACACGTACTCGAAGACACAACCCTTGGGCTTCGCTTCCGCGAATCGAGAGGTGCGCAGACCGTTCTCGTCGATCGCGATGAGCTCGCCCGGCTCGACCTCGCGGACGAAGCTGGCGCCGCAGATGTCGAGTGCGGCGGTCTCACTGGCGACCACCCAGCCGCGCTCC
Organism: Streptomyces sp. NPDC055254; assembly: GCF_053606025.1. NCBI lineage: Bacteria > Bacillati > Actinomycetota > Actinomycetes > Kitasatosporales > Streptomycetaceae > Streptomyces > Streptomyces sp. NPDC055254. Next base: position 40,314 of record NZ_JBSGQV010000006.1, read on the forward strand.
AGGCGGCCGAGGACCAGCGGGCGGATGCCCTGCGGGTCACGGGCGGTGTAGAGGGTCCCCTCGTCCATGAAGACGAGCGAGAAGGCGCCCTTGACCTGAGGCAGGACCTTGGCGGCCGACTCCTCGATGGTCAGGGGCTTGCCCTCGTCGTCGGTCTGGCCGGCGAGGAGGGCGGTGACGAGGTCGGTGTCGTTGGTGGCCGCCACCTGGGTGGCACGGCCGTCCTGACGGGGGAGGTCGGCGACCATCTCGGCAAGCTCGGCGGTGTTCACCAGGTTGCCGTTGTGACCCAGGGCGATGGAGCCGTGGGCGGTCGCGCGGAAGGTGGGCTGCGCGTTCTCCCAGACGGAGGCTCCGGTGGTCGAGTAGCGGGCGTGACCGACCGCGATATGACCTTGGAGCGAGCCGAGAGAGGTTTCGTCGAAGACTTGGGAAACGAGGCCCATGTCCTTGAAGACGAGGATCTGGGAACCGTTGCTCACAGCGATTCCCGCGGACTCTTGTCCGCGGTGCTGCAGCGCATACAGTCCGAAGTAGGTGAGCTTGGCGACCTCTTCACCCGGAGCCCAGACACCGAAGACGCCGCAAGCGTCCTGGGGGCCTTTCTCACCGGGGAGCAGGTCGTGGTTGAGTCGTCCATCACCACGAGGCACGCTTCCGAGTGTAGGCGAGATCGACCACTGGTCCGAATTGGGGACCCTCCGCGAAAATCACAGTGCGGACAGTCGGGTAACCCCTGCGGAGGGTGACCGTCTCGATATCCGGAATGCCCTGGTTGACAGGGGCTGTGGCTTCGTACAGGCTTCCGCACCATGCAGCCCCTCGGTGACCGAGCCGTCACCCTCGTCGAGCGCCGACACGTGGACCTGGTCCGTGTCGCGAGCGCCATCTGTCGTAGCTGCGCGTAGTTACACGCCTCGCACGCCTTTTCCGGCTCTTCCTTTCCCTTTTCTTTTCCCCGCCCCGTGGCAGCCCGGCTGGCGGAGCTGCGGGCGGCCTGGGAGCGGACGAACGAGGGCCTGCTCCCGTACCCGAACTGACCGGCGGCCCGGGCCGGGGCGGTGGCCCGGCCCGGGCGGCGGGGGTCATTCCACGGCGGAGGCCGCCTTCGCGGTCAGGCCGGTGCCGTCGGGGGCGGTCAGCGTCAGGGTCCGGCCCTCGATCTTCCAGGCGAGCGGTCCGGCGGCGAACAGCCGGGTCAGCGTCCGCTCCACCTCGCCGGCCCCGCCCTCGCAGGCCATCCGGGTCGAGGTGAGCGGCCCGAAGCCGATCGAGGGGCCGTCGACGGTGGCCTTGCCGCTGAACCGGTTGCAGCCGAGGTTCCCGGAGGCGGTGGAGTCGGCGGCGAGGGTGAACCGCGCCCGGCCGGCCGCGTCGGCGGGTACGGAGGACACGCTCTCGCCGCTGACCAGGGAGTCGACGGTCCACTCGGTCGCGGTGAGCGGTGCGTCGGGGACGGGGAGCCGGGTGGTGAGGGCGATGGTGCTCCCGTCGGCGGTCTTCAGGGTCAGCCGGTCGGGTCCCCGGTCGAGGGCCAGCCGGCCCTGGAACAGCTGGGCGAAGGCGTTCTCGAAGTCCTGGTTCTCGCAGGCCATCGCGGTGGTCGCACCGGGGGTGACGGTCAGCGCGGACGTCCCGTCGGGGACCGCCGAGGCCGTGAAGGAGTTGCAGCCGTAGTTGCCCGTGGCCCGGCCGTCCGCGAAGTCGACGCGGGCGGCGGGGGGCGCGTGCAGGGTCCGTCCCCCGGTGGTCAGGGACTCGACGGTCCAGGACCCCGACGCGCCGGGGGCGGGGCCGCTCCCGCTCCCGGCCGGGGCGCCGCAGGCGGCGAGGGTGAGGAGGAGGGCCAGGCCCACGGGGACGTGGCCTCGGACGCGGACGTTCCGGAAGGTACGCATGCCCCTGGGACGGAGCGGCGGCCGGGGCGGTTCCGCCCGGGTCCCGGGCGGCTCAGCTCATCAGCGGGAGCAGGCCCGACAGGTCGGCCCGCTCGCCGCCGGCCCGCACCCGGGCCGCGTCGAGGGCCTCCGCCCAGGTCGTCCGGCCGGTCGCGAGCCGGATCCAGGTCAGCGGGTCGGTCTCCACGACGTTGGGCGGGGTGCCCCGGGTGTGGCGGGGGCCCTCGATGCACTGGACGACCGCGAAGGGCGGCACCCGTACCTCGACGGACCCGCCGGGGGCCTTGAGCGCGAGGGAGTCGGCGAGCAGCCGGGTGCAGGCGGCGAGCGCCTGCCGGTCGACGGGGACGTCGAGGCCGGTGACCCGGTTCAGGTCGTCGGTGTGGACCACCAGTTCCACGGTGCGGGTGACCAGGAAGTCGGCCAGGGTCATGGGGCCGATCCACAGGTCCAGGACGCGCCCGCCCGGGTGCGCCGCGAGCGCCGCGGCCAGCCGGGCGCCCGCCCGGTCGTAGAGCTCGGGCAGCGGGGCGCCGCCCAGGGTCTCCCGGGCGGCGTCGGCGATCTTCCCTGCGAGCGCCGCGGTGGCGAAGGGCCATTGGGCCGGGGTCAGTTCGGCGGCTGCCGCCGGGGGCCGCTCCAGGCCGCCGGCCAGCGAGTCCGCGATCCAGGCGACGTGCGCGGCGAGGTCGGCCACGCTCCACTCCCCGAGGCCGCTCGGCCGCGCCAGCTGCTCCGGGGTCAACTCGCGTACGGCGTCCGCGACATGTCCGAACTGGGCGGTGACCGCGGCGCGGATCTTCGCCTGGTCGTACGTGCGCGGGTTCTTCCTGGTGGGCGGCATGCCCCGACCCTACTCGCGGCCCCGCGCCGGGCGCGGCCGTCGGACCCGCGCCGACCGCCGCCGTCGCCCCGCGCCGACCGCCGCCGCCGTAGGCCCGTACGCCGGCTCAGACCTTCACGTCCGCCTCGAACACCTCACCGCCGCGCGGGACGCCCACGCCGCGCCAGGTGAACGGCAGCCCCCGGGCGGTGTCCGGGTCGGGGCCGTCCATGAGCTGGAAGTGCAGGTGCGGCTCGGTGGAGTTCCCGGAGTTGCCGCACCGCCCCAGGAGCGTGCCCGCCGTGACGCGGTCGCCCGGCCGGACCGCCGCGGAGCCCCGGCGCAGATGGGCGTAGGCCGCGTACCGGCCCTCCCCGAGGTCAAGGACCACGTGGTTGCCCAGGACGCAGCCGGCCCCGGCCAGGTCACGGAAGCCGCCCGCGATCAGCATCTGGTAGAGCGCGGCCGGCCAGGAGTTGCGGCTCGCGTGGTCGCGCCAGCGGTCGCTCACCCGGACCACGGTCGCGTCGGCGACGGCGTACACGGGGGCGCCGAAGGCCGGGAAGTCGGAGCTCGGGCGGACCAGCGGCCAGAACGCGGCGAACGCGGGGCGTTCGCGGCCGGAGCCGGGCGCCGGCTGGGCCGCGAGGTCGATCGCGCAGGCCTGGCCGAGGCGGTGCGTGCCGTGGCTGGGGACCTTGTCGGCCGGACTGTTGCGGACCGTCCAGAGACCGCGCACCGGCGGCTCGACCTCGATCGGCGGCTCGCCGGTGCGGGGGCGCCGGGCGGCCATGACACCGGCGGCGATGTGGAACAGCGCGCCGGCCCCTGCGCACAGCAGGAACCACGCCGTGCCGAAGGGCAGTCCGACCGCGAGGTCGACGCCGATCAGGACGAACGCGAGGATCACGAGCAGCCGGTAGAGCACGTGCAGCGACTTGAGCATGATCCACCTCATGGGGTAGCGGCCGACAGCAGGACCAGGAGCGGGACCACGCGCCCGCCGGGGACCTCGTGACGGCCCCGGCCGGTGGTGTGCAGCCAGCCGGCCGCGGCCAGGTGCCGCAGGTGGTGGTAGACCTGCCCGCTGGTGCCGACCCCGTCGAGCCCGGTCAGCTCGGCGGCGGTCCGCCGGCCGGCGAGGATCTCGCGCAGCAGCCGCAGCCGTACGGGATGGCCGAGGGCGGCCAGTGAATCGGCGACGCGCCCGCCGTCCGCCCCCGGGTCGAGCAGGTCCTCGGTGACGGCGCCCTGCTGCCACTCGTACCGCTCCCCGGTGGGCAGGGCGACGGCGCCCGTGAACAGGACCCCGCCCTGGTCCGCACCGAGGCCGGGCAGCCGTGACTTCCAGCCCTCCAGGGCCCAGAAGTCGCCTTCGACGACCTCGGTCCCTGCTGCGGGCGGGCCGGCGCCGGCGCCGGCCGCCTCCAGGGCGGCCAGTCGGCGTTCCAGCTCCGCGACACGTTCCTCCAACTCCATGCCACGAAGTTACGTCATTACGTAATCCCGCACAAGCAGGCGTACGGGAACGTCCGAGCCCCCGACCGGAAGACCGGTCGGGGGCTCGGACTGCGGGAGCGGAACGGACGATCAGGCCAGCAGCGCCGGGATCGTCGCCTCGTGGGCCTCGCGGAGCTCGGCCAGCGGGAGGGTGAACTCGCCCTGGATCTCGATCTCCTCGCCGTCCACCACACCGATGCGGGCGGCCGGCAGGCCCCGCGCACCGCACATGTCGGTGAAGCGGAGCTCCTCACTGCGCGGGACGGCCACGACGGCGCGGCCCGCGGACTCGGAGAACAGGAACGTGAAGGCGTCCAGGCCCTCCGGCACCACGATCCGCGCACCGTTGCCGCCGCGCAGACACGACTCGGTCAGCGCCTGGATCACGCCGCCGTCGGACAGGTCGTGCGCGGCGTCGATCATGCCGTCGCGCGACGCGGAGATCAGGATCTCGCCGAGCAGCTTCTCGCGGCCCAGGTCCACCTTCGGCGGCAGCCCGCCGAGGTGGTCGTGGACGACCTGCGACCAGGCGGAGCCGCCGAACTCCTCGGCCGTGTCGCCCAGCAGGTACAGCAGCTGGCCGGCCTCCGCGAAGGCCATCGGCGTACGGCGGTTGACGTCGTCGATCACACCGAGGACCGCCACGACCGGGGTCGGGTGGATCGCGATGTCGCCGGTCTGGTTGTAGAGCGAGACGTTCCCGCCCGTGACCGGGGTGCCCAGCTCGAAGCAGCCGTCGGCGAGACCGCGGGTGGCCTCGGCGAACTGCCACATGACGTCCGGGTCCTCGGGCGAACCGAAGTTCAGGCAGTCGGAGATGGCCAGCGGCTTGGCACCGGTCGCGGCGACGTTGCGGTACGCCTCCGCCAGCGCCAGCTGCGCGCCCGCGTACGGGTCGAGCTTGGCGAAGCGGCCGTTGCCGTCGGTGGCCATGGCCACGCCGAGGTTGGACTCCTCGTCGATGCGGACCATGCCCGCGTCCTCGGGCTGCGACAGCACCGTGTTGCCCTGTACGAAGCGGTCGTACTGGTCGGTGACCCAGGACTTCGACGCCTGGTTCGGCGACGAGACCAGGGCCAGGACCTGCGCGCGCAGCTCCTCGGAGGTCTGCGGGCGGGGCAGCTTGCCGGCGTCGTCGGCCTGCAGCGCGTCCTGCCAGGAGGGGCGCGCGTACGGGCGGTTGTAGACGGGGCCCTCGTGGGCGACGGTGCCCGGGGGCACGTCCACGATCTGCTCGCCGTGCCAGAAGATCTCCAGGCGCTCGCCGTCGGTCACCTCACCGATGACGGTGGCGATGACGTCCCACTTCTCGCAGATCTCCATGAAGCGCTCGACGTACTGCGGCTCCACGATCGCGCACATGCGCTCCTGCGACTCGCTCATGAGGATCTCCTCGGGCGAGAGCGTCGCGTCACGCAGCGGAACGGTGTCCAGCTCGACGCGCATGCCGCCGGAACCGGCCGAGGCCAGCTCGCTCGTGGCGCAGGAGAGCCCGGCGCCGCCGAGGTCCTGGATGCCCGCGACCAGCTTCTCCTTGAAGATCTCCAGGGTGCACTCGATGAGGAGCTTCTCCTGGAAGGGGTCGCCGACCTGGACGGCGGGGCGCTTGGTGGGCTTCGTGTCGTCGAAGGTCTCGGACGCGAGGACCGAGACGCCGCCGATGCCGTCGCCGCCCGTGCGGGCGCCGTAGAGGATCACCTTGTTGCCGGGGCCCGAGGCCTTGGCGAGGTGGATGTCCTCGTGCTTCATGACACCGATGCAGCCGGCGTTCACGAGGGGGTTGCCCTGGTAGCAGGCGTCGAAGACGACCTCGCCGCCGATGTTGGGCAGGCCCAGGCAGTTGCCGTAGCCGCCGATGCCCGCGACCACGCCCGGCAGCACGCGCCGCGTGTCGGGGTGGTCGGCCGCGCCGAAGCGCAGCGGGTCGACGACCGCGACCGGACGGGCACCCATGGCGAGGATGTCGCGCACGATGCCGCCGATGCCGGTGGCCGCGCCCTGGTAGGGCTCGATGTACGAGGGGTGGTTGTGCGACTCGACCTTGAAGGTCACCGCGTAGCCCTGGCCGACGTCGACGACACCGGCGTTCTCGCCGATGCCGACGAGCATGGCGTCGTTCGGGGGGACCTTCTCGCCGAACTGCCGCAGGTGGACCTTGCTGCTCTTGTACGAGCAGTGCTCGGACCACATGACCGAGTACATGGCGAGCTCGGCGCCGGTGGGACGGCGGCCCAGGATCTCCCGGATGCGCGCGTACTCGTCCTCCTTGAGGCCGAGTTCCCTCCAGGGCTGCGAGGCGTCGGGGGTTTCGGTGGCGTTCTTGACGGTGTCGAGGCTCATGCGCTGACCAGCTTCTTCAGGACCGACGTGAAGAACGGGAGGCCGTCGGTGCGGCCCGTCCCGACCAGCGGCTCGACCGCGTGCTCGGGGTGGGGCATGAGCCCGACGACGTTGCCCGCGGCGTTGGTGATGCCGGCGATGTCGCGCAGCGAACCGTTGGGGTTCACGTCCACGTACCGGAAGGCCACTCGGCCTTCGGCCTCCAGTTCGTCGAGCGTGCGCTCGTCGGCGGTGTAGCGGCCGTCCATGTTCTTGAGCGGTACGGAGATCTCCTGGCCGGCGGTGTAGTCGCCGGTCCACGCGCTCTCCGCGTTCTCCACCCGCAGCTTCTGGTCGCGGCAGATGAAGTGCAGGTGGTTGTTGCGGAGCATCGCCCCCGGCAGCAGGTGGGCCTCGGTGAGGACCTGGAAGCCGTTGCAGATGCCGAGGACGGGCATGCCGCCCTTGGCCTGCTCGATGACGGTCTCCATCACCGGCGAGAACCGGGAGATGGCCCCGGCGCGCAGGTAGTCCCCGTAGGAGAAGCCGCCCGCCAGGACGACCGCGTCGACCTGGTGCAGGTCCTTGTCGCGGTGCCACAGCGAGACCGGCTCGGCCCCCGCGAGGCGGACGGCGCGCAGCGAGTCACGGTCGTCGAGCGTCCCGGGGAAGGTGACGACTCCGATGCGAGTGGTCACCGTCAGGCCTCGACCTTCACGGTGAAGTCTTCGATGACGGTGTTGGCGAGGAAGGTCTCGGCCATCTTGTGGATGCTGTCGAGGGCGGCCTGGTCGACCGGTCCCTCCACTTCCAGTTCGAAACGCTTCCCCTGGCGGACGTCGGCGATGCCCTCGAAGCCCAGGCGCGGCAGTGCACGCTGCACCGCCTGGCCCTGAGGGTCGAGGATCTCCGGCTTGAGCATGACGTCGACTACGACGCGTGCCACTGGCACTCCCGTGTGGTGGTTGGTGCGAAGGCGGTTCCCTCAGCGTACCCGGCGAAAATTTCTACGCGGGTAGATATCCTTCGGACATGATCGCCGCCCCGTTTCGGCTTCACCAACGCTTCGCAAAATCCGCCGGAAAATCACTCATCCGGCATTGCGGGGAGACACGCGGAGATAATTAACTGGGCTTCGCAATGCATTGGGAATCGGGGTACAAAGGAATCACCCGAAGCCGGTGGCATTTTTCGCTCCGCAACGGGGGCAGAAAGATGCATTGCTCCGAAACATCCACACAGGCGACATCACCCCACGTCAGCAGGGGCCGATGACGCACGAAGGGACCGATATCCGTGGCGCAGCGCGTAGTAGTCACGCTCTCCGACGACATCGATGGCGGAGAAGCGGCGGAGACGGTCGTGTTCGCTCTGGACGGTAAGTCGTACGAGATCGACCTCAATGTCGCCAACGCAAAGAAACTGCGGAAGGGACTGGCCCCCTTCGTGGCCGCCGGGCGCCGCAAGTCGCGCTCCGGCAAGGTCTTCAAGCACACGTCCATCGCCCCCGACCCCGCGGTCGTCCGGGCCTGGGCCCGTTCCAACCAGTTCGAGGTGCCGCCGCGGGGCCGCATCCCCAAGAAGATCTACGAGGCCTACAACGCCGCTCACTGAGAGCCGATTTGCCATCCACCCCCATGGTTCCGCTAGTGTGTGGATCACGCCGAGGGGCGAGGCCGCAGGCCGAAGCCCTGACGTCGTGCGGGTGTAGTTCAGTAGCAGAACATCCTCCTTCCAGGAGGAAGGCGCAGTGTGCGATCCCTGTCACCCGCTCCGCATCACCTTCCCGGCCACTCCTGTGGATCGGGTAGAGTGATGAGCGCATTGCCGAGCGCAGTGCATGCGGACGTAGCTCAGTTGGTAGAGCACCACCTTGCCAAGGTGGATGTCGCGAGTTCGAGTCTCGTCGTCCGCTCTGCAGTGAAGAAGGCCCCGGTCCTTGCGACCGGGGCCTTCTTCGTGTTCCCCCCGCGTCCGCCGCGCGGTCGACGGGCGAGGACTCCTGACACATGTCATGGGGGACCGTGACAGCACGCACTGCCGGGCCGGCCGGACCGCCGCGAGGCTGGATCCAGGACAGCCCCGTGCGCGGCGCCGCCGTGGAGGGCGGGACCCTGCTGGTGCGCGCACTCGGCGCGCCGGCCTGGATCATGATCACGGCGTGTGCTGTCCAGCGGTCGTTCCGCCGGGAACCGCGCCGCTGAGCGAGAGGGACGGGGGCAGGGCGGTGTCGAGACTGACCGGCTGGTGGAGGAACCGCAGCAGCGCGGGAAAGATCGAGCTGTACACGCGCTGGTCGTTCCACCTGTTCGTGGCGCTGGAGGCCCTCGCGGTGCTGTTCGGGGTGGTTCCGGCGAGGGTCGGCGCGGCGGTGGCGACGGCCCTGGCGCCGCTCCTGCTGGCGCTGCTCGCACTGACCGGAGTGCTGTACTCCCGGGCGTTTGACTGGGTGGCCGGGCGCCGGCGGCAGCCCGTGCGGCTGATGGTGGCGCTGCCGGTACTGACGGCCGCGTGCTGCCTGCTCGTCCTCTTCCTGCATTCGGCGGGGGTCGTGGAGGACCCCGGGTTCGGCCCCGGTGTCGTGGTGAACACGGTGGCCTTCGGCTGCGGAGCGGTGGCGCTGGCCCTGGAGCGGGTCCGGCACATGGTGCTCCTCCCGCCCGCCGCGACGGCCCTCGCGGTCGCCGCGGTCCTGGTGACGGGAGGCACCGCCTTCGAGGCGGGAGGCTATACCGTCGGTGTCCTGGTGGCCTCCTCCTTCCTCACCCTGACCTGCGGTTTCTCCTCCTGGCTGCTGAAGACCGTGTACGAGCTCGACCGGGCCCGCGAAGTACAGGCACAGCTGGCCGTCGCCGAGGAGCGGCTACGGTTCGGCCGCGACCTGCACGACGTGATGGGCCGCAACCTCGCGGTGATCGCTCTCAAGAGCGAACTCGCCGTCCAGTTGGCCCGGCGCGAACGGCCCGAGGCGGTGGAGCAGATGATCGAGGTCCAGCGGATCGCGCGGGAGTCCCAGCGGGAGGTCCGCGACGTCGTGCGCGGCTACCGGGAGGCGGACCTCGCGGTGGAACTGGCGGGCGCCCGCGGCGTGCTGAGCGCGGCCGGAATGGACTGCCGGGTCGAGTTCGAGGCGCCGGCGCGTCCGCTGCCGTCCGAGGTCCAGTCGGCGCTCGGCTGGGTGGTGCGCGAGGCCACCACCAACGTCCTGCGGCACGGGGACGCGCAGACATGCCTGATCCGGCTGACCGCGCCGGAGACCGGTGACGTGACGCTGGTGGTGGAGAACGACGGGGTGCCCGCGACACCCGCGGGACCGCCCGGCTCGGGGCTGGTGGGGCTGCGCGAGCGGCTCGCGGCCCTGGACGGGACCCTGCGGGCAGGACCGGTGGACGGCGGCCGGTTCCGGCTGCGCGCCGACATACCGGGCGCACAACTGCGACGACTGGAGGTGCGGGCGTGAGCCCCGTACGCGTACTGCTCGCCGATGACGAGCACCTGATCCGCGGTGCGCTGGCCGCACTGCTCGGCCTGGAGGACGACCTGCTGGTGGTCGCCGAGGCCGCCTCGGGGCCGGAGGCCCTGGCCATGGCGCGGGCGCACCGGCCGGACGTGGCGGTACTGGACCTGCAAATGCCGGGGGCCGACGGTGTGAGCGTCGCCACATCGCTGCGGGCCGAACTCCCCGGCTGCCGGATAATGATCGTGACGAGCCACGGCCGCCCCGGGCACCTGAAGCGGGCCCTGGCCGCGGGGGTGCGGGCCTTCGCACCCAAGACTGTCTCCGCGCAGCGGCTGGCCGAGCTGATCCGGACCGTGCACGCCGGAGGACGTTACGTCGACCCGGAGTTGGCGGCCGACGCGATCAGCGCGGGGGACTCGCCGCTGACGGCCCGTGAGGCGGAGGTGCTGGAACTCGCTGCGGACGGCGCCCCGGTCGCGGAGATCGCGGAGCGGGCCTCGCTGTCGCAGGGCACGGTACGGAACTACCTCTCCTCGGCGGCGACGAAGCTGGGGGCCGAGAACCGCCACACGGCAGTGCGTCTCGCACGGCAGCGGGGTTGGGTATAGTAGGTCTCGCGTTACGGCGCATGCGGACATAGCTCAGTTGGTAGAGCACCACCTTGCCAAGGTGGATGTCGCGCGTTCGAGTCGCGTTGTCCGCTCCGTATGAAGAAGGCCCCGGTCCTTGCGACCGGGGCCTTCTTCGTGTCTCAGGCCTCCGTGGCGCCGGTGCCGGGGGCGCTGGTGCCGGGGGCGCCGGTGCCGTCGGCGATGCCGGTCGTCGCCGTCCAGGTCTGGCCGGTGAGCCGCTCGTACGCCTCGACGTACTTGGCGCGGGTCTGCTCGACGACCTCGCGCGGCAGCGCGGGCGGCGGGAGTTCGCCCTTGCGGTCCCAGCCGGAGGCCGGGGAGGTCAGCCAGTCGCGGACGAACTGCTTGTCGAAGGACGGCTGCGCGCGGCCCGGCTCCCACTGGTCGGCCGGCCAGAAGCGGGAGGAGTCCGGGGTCAGGACCTCGTCGGCGGCGATCAGGACACCGCTCTCGGGGTCGAAGCCGAACTCGAACTTGGTGTCCGCGAGGATCAGTCCGCGCTCGCGGGCGATGTCGCGGGCCCGCGCGTAGACGGCCAGGGTGGTCTGGCGCAGCAGCGCCGCCGTCTCGGCGCCGGCGGTGCGGGCGACCTCCTCGTAGGAGACGTTCTCGTCGTGCTCGCCGACCTCCGCCTTGGCGGCCGGGGTGAAGATCGGGGCGGGCAGCTCGGAGCCGTCCACGAGCCCCTCGGGGAGGGCCAGTCCGCAGACGGTACGGGTGAGCTCGTACTCGGCGAGGCCGGAACCGGTGAGGTAGCCGCGGGCCACGCACTCCACCGGGACCATGTCGAGGTTGCGGCAGACCAGCGTGCGGCCCGCCCAGTCGGCGGGGGCGCCGGCGGGCAGGTCGGTGGAGAGGACGTGGTTCGGGACCAGGTCCGCGAGCTGGTCGAACCACCAGAGGGACAGCTGCGTCAGGACGCGGCCCTTGTCCGGGATCTCGGTGGGGAGCACCCAGTCGTAGGCGGAGATCCGGTCGCTGGCGACCATGACCAGATTGCCGTCCTGGTCCCGGTAGAGCTCGCGCACCTTGCCGGTGTGGAGGTGGACGAGGCCCGGCACCTGGACCGGCTCGGGCTTTTCTACGAATCCGGACACGGTCTCTCCCTGTGGTTCCGACTGAGCGCACTCCGATTCTCGCGCACCGCCGGACCCGCTCGTGGCCAGGGGTGCGTCAGTCGCGCTTGCAGATCCGGTCGAGGAGATTGGCGGTGGCCCGCTGGACCCGCTCGTCGACGTGGCCGGGGCGGTCGAGGGCGGGGGACCAGGCGAAGGTGCCGGAGGCGAACACGAGGGCGCCGCTGGGGGCCCGGTAGAGGGAGGTCTCCTGGTGCCGGCGGTGGCCCTCGCTGTCGGCGTACGGGCTGTGCGCGAGCAGGATGCGGTCCTGGTGCTCGGGCAGCTGGGTGCGGGGGAAGTACCGGTCGGCCTCGCCCGCGACCAGGCCGGGGAGTTCGTCGTTCTCGCCGGCGCCGGTGGAGTCCCACAACCAGTGCGTGGCATTGCGCACGATCAGGGGAGCCGGTTCGGGGACCCGTCCCGCGTACTGGATGCCGAGCAGCTGCTGCTCGGGGCGGTCGACCTCGCGCCACAGGCTGGGGCGGCCCGGACCGCGGCGTTTTCGGCAGGTCAAGAGCCGGTCGTCGGTCCCGGAGGGCGACGGGGAGAGTTCGACCTGCCAGTACATGGTGTTGGCGGAGAGGAAGACGAGCGAGGTGCCGTGGCCGCGGGCGCGCTCGACGGTGCGGCGCATGGGGGCCGACCAGTACTCGTCGTGGCCGGGGAAGACCAGGCCCCGGTAGCGGGTGGGGTCGACGCGGCCGGCGTGCAGGTCGCGGGTGTCGGCGTAGGCGAGGTCGTAGCCGTAGCGCTCGGCCCAGCGGATGAAGTCGTAGGCGTGGCCGACGTGCAGGGGCAGGCCGGCGCCGGCGTAGGGGCGGTCGAAGGAGACGGTGATGGCCGCGTCCTGCTCGCCGAGCAGCCGGCCCTGCTCGTCCCACGCGTGGTAGAGGCTGGCGCCGGTGCGGCCGTCCTCGGGGTAGAGGTTGTAGGCCTGCCAGGTGAGGTCGGGGAGCAGGAGCAGGAGGTCGGCGGGGTGGTCGTCGCGGACCGTGAAGGGGATGTGGGAGCGGTAGCCGTCGGCGGTGGTGAGGACGGCCACGTACGCGCCGACGCTCCAGTACGACGGGACCTGGAGGCGCCAGGACATCCACCAGTGGTGGCAGGAGACGGTGCGGTCGGCGGTGAGGGGGGGCGGCTGGACGATGCCGGACAGGCGGGGGCTGGTGGTGATCTTGGAGGCTCCGTCGCCGCCGTAGTGGCCGATCCGGTAGACGTCGACGGAGAACTGCTGGGGCGGGTCGACGGTGATGTGGAAGTCGATGGCCTCGCCGGGGGTGACGGCGCCGGTGGAGGTGAAGCCCTTGATCTGGCGGTGCACGTCGTCGGCGGTACGGGGGCCGCCGTTGCCCCCGTCGGTCCGGGCGCGGGGGATCCGGTCGGAGCCCGCCGCCGCGGCCGCCGGATCCACGTACCAGGGGACGACCTGGCCGGTGTCGTCGAAGTAGAGCTCGCTGCCCCGGAACCAGGGCAGGGGGCCCTGCCCGAACGGGTCGGTCACCGCGTGCGCGAGCGCCCCTGACTCCCAACGCCGGATCTGGTCCGCACCCATGACGGCTCCCCTCCCTCGCTCCCCCGAACGGACAATTCCGCGCCGGTGCACTCTCCCGGCCACCGGACCGCGACCGGTCCCAGCACATCACATAACGCACGCAGTCCGTCACCGTTCGTCGCGAATTGACGTGACCGGAACATCCCCACCCCCTCCCCCGCACGAACCCCACCCCTCCGGAGGCCGGGGGGACGGAGGCCCGGAGGGCCGGGGCCCGGAAGGGCCGGGGCCCGGAAGGGCCGGGGCCCGGAGCTGAGCCCACCGGCACGGTGTGCCCCGGGCAGGGCGCCCGGCGGGCGGAGGCGCGGGAGCAGGAGAGCCCGGGCCGGCGAGGAGTCCGCCGCCCTGACTCGCCGCATGGCCCGGTACGGGCCGGGGCCGGGCGGGTCAGGCCAGCCGGACCGGCTTTTCCGGGCGGACGCCGATTTCCGCGAGCCAGTCCCGCAGCGGCGCGGGGTCGCCGTCCTCCACCAGGCACAGCACGTGCGACGCCAGGTCCGAGCGACGCTCGCCCCCGACCAGGAGGACCGGCCCGTCGAGCCAGTCCAGGCCCGGGGCGGCGCCGGCCGAGTCCACGGCCGCGCAGCACACCATCGCCGTCACGTGATCGGCCAGCAGGTCCCGCCCGCTGCGCGGCGGCTGGAGCGGGAACAGGGGCACGGCGTCCGCGCCGCGCGCCTTTCCGGCCCCGGCGGCCGTGCCACCGGCCCGCTCCTCGCGGGCCACGTCGCCGCTGAGTCGTCCGGCGAGCGACTCGCCGGCCGTACCGGTGCCGGAGGGATCGGTGAGGTAGCCCAGCACCCGCTCCAGCGTCGGCCCTGCGAAGCCGTCCGAGCCGTGCGCCTCCCCAGCCGGGTCCCGTCCTGCCTTTTCGACGTCGTACCCCGGCGCCCGGGCCGCTCCGCTGCCCGCCGGACCGGCGGAGCCCGCCGGGTCCCGCTGTGCGGCGCGGCCGGCGAGCGCCGCCGCCCCCAGCCCGCCCACCGCGGCCTGCGCACCCCTGGCCGCGGATCCGGAGACCGCCGACCCGGCCATCCGGCCGCTCGTGCCCGGCCCGGCAGACCCCGCCGACCCGGCCATCGGGCCGCTCGTTCCTGTCGTACCCGTAGCGGCCCCTGAGCCGACCAGGGCTGCCGTAGCCGGCGAGGCGGCCGTGGTCGACGGAGCGACCGAAGTCGTCGCGGCCGTCGCGCCGCCCGAGGCCGTCGCCGCCGGTGCGGCACGATCCGGCAGGACGGCCGAGGCGGCCGTGGCCGCGGGGGCCACAAGGCCTTCACGCGGCGGTGTCGAGGGTGTCCTCGTCGGGGAACCCGGGGAATCCGGGGAATCCGGGGAGACGGCGAGGGCGTCCAGGGCGGCCTGGAGGCGGGCCGCCTCCGTACGCCACTTGCGGTCCACGACCTCCTCCGGGTACGCGTCCCAGTCCACCGGCGACCAGTCCGGTCCGGTCTCGGCCGGACCGCCGTGGAACAGCCGCGCCGCCAACAGCGAGGCGGCCTCGTCGATCGCACCCGGCCGCTCCAGCAGGTCGCACGCGGGGCGCTCGCCGAGCCTCGGCGTGAACCCCTCGGCCAACCGGTCGCGCCGGGACAGCTCGGTCAGCGCGGACACCACCCCGGCATCGAGGCGGGCCGGCCAGCGGCCCATCCGCCAGGCGGGCAGCGCGACCCGGGTCAGCAGCCGGTCCCAGCCCGCGTACGCGAGCCCGACCTGCTCCTGGGCGACGATGCGCAGCCCGTAGTCCACACCCTGTGCACGGTCCGAGGCGGCCGCGGCCACCCCTCGCTCCATCTCGGCGGCGTCCACCCGGCACAGCCGCAGCAGCAGCCGCGCCGTCCCGGCGATCCAGCCCAGGCCGCGGCGTCCGCCCACGTCCACGGCGGCGTCCAGGCCACGTACGAAGCCGCGCGCGTCGGCTATGTCCGGATGGGCGGAAGGGCCCGTACCGGCGACGACCGGCGCGAGGACCGCCCGCAGCTCCGCCACCCGCATCCACCACAGGAACGGCGATCCGATCACCAGCACGGGAGCGGCTCCCGGCTCGGACTCCGGGCCGGTGGATATCGCGGCTCGCCGGTGGGCCGTGTGCGTGCGGTCCTCCAGCCAGCTGTCGCAGTCCGGCGTGAGGGCTATCGCGGACGGCGCGGGCACGTCCATGCGGTCGGCCAGGTCCCGCACCAGGCGGTAGAGATCGGGAGCGGCGGCCTCCGACAGCGGCACCGTCGGTGTCACGGCGGGGCTCGCCCGCAGCACCACGGCGGCGAAGACCCCGCCGACGAGCAGCACGAGCGCGGCGACCGCGCAGACCACGAGCGTCACCGTGGGCCAGGGGTCACCGGCCAACCGGTCCGTCGCCCGGGCGGCCACCAGCACCACCGCGAGGGCGGCGGGCAGCAGTGCGACGGCCAAGGCCCTGCTGCGCACGCGCAGCACGGCCAAGGCGCGGGAACGTGCGGACGGCACGCCCACTTCCATGATCGAACCGGTTCCGGACACGGCCGGACCTCACCCCCTCTGCCCTGCGGCGGCTTTGCTCACTCCCCCACTGTGACACCCGCCACTGACATCGCAATGCCGGTGGGCCAAGTGCCGGAATGCTTGCGCCGCACCCTAGTTGGGGCACGCCCGGACGTCAGGCGGACCGGGCGACGATCACCCGATGGAATGGCTTTGGGTAAAGGTGGGTGCGTTCGAACGCGGCCGGATGCACTCGCCCGCCCCCGCGCCCGGACACGCCCGCGGGCCCGGGCGCACCTCGTGCGCACCGGGCCCGCGGACCTGCCGAACCGCGTTTCAGCGCCCCTCGGCCGCCTTCGCCGCGATGTCCGTGCGGTGCTGGGAGCCGTCGAGGCGGATGCGCGCGACCGCCTTGTACGCCCTCGCGCGGGCCTGCGCCAGATCGGAACCGGTCGCCGTCACCGACAGCACGCGGCCCCCAGCGCTGACGACGGCGTCGCCCTCGCGCCGCGTCCCCGCGTGCAGGACGTACGCGTCGGGCGCGTCCTCGGCGGCGATTTCGGCCAGGCCCTCGATCGGGTCCCCGGTGCGCGGGGTCTCGGGGTAGTTGTGCGAGGCGATGACCACGGTGACGGCCGCGTCCTCGCGCCAGCTGAGCGGCGGCAGGGCGTCCAGGGTGCCGTTGGCGGCGTTCAGCAGCACGCCCGCGAGCGGGGTGCGCAGCCGGGCCAGGACCACCTGGGTCTCCGGGTCGCCGAAGCGGGCGTTGAATTCGATGACCCGGGTACCGCGGCCAGTGATCGCGAGGCCGGCGTAGAGCAGACCGGAGAACGGGGTGCCCCGGTGGCGGAGTTCGTCGACGGTCGGCTGGAGCACCAGCTCCATGACCTCGTCGACCAGCTTCGGGTCGGCCCACGGGAGCGGGGAGTACGCGCCCATGCCGCCGGTGTTGGGGCCCTCGTCGCCGTCCAGGGCCCGCTTGAAGTCCTGGGCGGGCTGGAGCGGCAGCACGGTGACGCCGTCGGTGATGGCGAAGAGGGACACCTCGGGGCCGTCGAGGTACTCCTCGATGACCACGCGGTCGCAGCCGAGCGCGTGGGCGCGGGCGGCGGCCCGGTCCTCGGTGACCACGACGCCCTTGCCGGCGGCGAGGCCGTCGTCCTTGACCACGTACGGGGCACCGAAGGCGTCGAGGGCGGCGTCCACCTCTTCCGGGGTGGCACAGACGTAGCTGCGCGCGGTCGGGACCCCGGCCGCGGCCATCACGTCCTTGGCGAAGGCCTTGGAGCCTTCGAGCTGCGCCGCCTCGGCGGACGGGCCGAAGACGGGGATGCCGGCCGCGCGGACGGCATCGGCGACACCCGCGACGAGCGGGGCCTCCGGGCCGACGACGACCAGGCCGGCGCCGAGTGAGGTGGCGAGGGCCGCGACGGCCCCGCCGTCGAGGGGGTCGACCGGCCGGAGCTCCGCCACCTCGGCGATACCGGCGTTGCCGGGAGCGCAGTACAGCGCGGAGACGTCGGGGTCGAGGGACAGAGAGCGGCACAGGGCGTGTTCGCGGGCGCCGCCGCCGATGACGAGGACCTTCACGCTGCTCAGCCTAGCCCGCGCCGCGGGAACGCCTTCGTGCGGCCACCCAACTACCGGCGCCTACTCATTCGTATATTCCTCCACAACCGTGGCACCGAGCTCGCGCACGATGAGTTCGTGTCCGGTCAGGGCGCTGTCGACCAGGTCGGGATCGTCCTCCTGCGGCACGTCGTCCTCGGGCGCGACCGGCGGGGGCGCCTGCTGTACGGGAGGCTGCGGGGCGGGAGCCGACTGCTGGGACTGCTGCGACTGGTACTGCGGGGCGGGCGCCGGGGGCGGCGGGTTGTGGGCGGGCGCGGGCGGGGCCGCGTACGAGGAGTGCTGGAGCGGGGCCGGCGCGCCGCTCCCGCCACCGATCACGGCGTCGATCTTCCAGTTGACCTGGAACTGCTCGGCCAGGACCGCCTTCAACACGTCCTCGCTGCCGCTGCTCGCGAAGTTGTCGCGCGCGCCGACGTTGGGGAAGCCGAGCTGGAGGGTGGTGCCGTCGAAGCCCGTGACCTGGGCGTTCTGGCTGAGCAGGATCCAGGTGAAGCGGCGGCGGTTCTTGACCGCCTCCAGGACCGCGGGCCACATCGCCTGCACCTGCCCGGCGCCCGCGGCCATGCCCGGCGAGGGCGCGGCCGGGGCGGCGGCGGGCGGAGCCGAGGCGGGGGCGGGCGCCGGGGCGGCGGACGCCGGGACGCCCTGGCCGGGCGCCGTAGCGCTGGGCCAGGCGCCGGCGGCCGGACCGGCGGGGGCCGGTGCGGGGGCTGCGGCGGCGGGGGGTGCGGTTGACGCGGCGGCGGCACCGGGCAGGGCGCCCGCGGCCCCGCCGCCGGGCTGGGCGGCTCCGGGCCAGGCGCCGGGTGCCGGGGACTGTGCGGCGGGCGGGGTCTGGGGGGCCTGGGGGGCGGGCTGCGCGGCGGGCGGAGCGGTTCGGGCGGCGGGCTCGGCCGCCACGGGAGCGGCGGCCGGAGCGGCCGGCTCCGGCACCGCGGCCCGGACCGGCTGCGGGGCGGCCTCCGGCTCGGGAGCCCGTACGGCCGCGCGCGCGGCGGCCATGCCCCCGCCCGGGCCGGCGGGCGCCATGCCGTGCGCCTCCGGACCGGGTACGTACCCCATGACCGGCGCGGCGGCCGGGGCCCGCCCCGCCACCCCGCTCCGCTCCAGCCGGTCGAGCCGGGCCTGGAAGGACCGTTCGTCGTCGAAGGCGGCCGGCAGCAGCACGCGGGCGCAGATCAGCTCCAGCTGCAACCTCGGCGAGGTCGCGCCCCGCATCTCGGTGAGCCCGGTGTTGACCAGGTCGGCGGCGCGCGACAGCTCGGCGGCCCCGAACACGGACGCCTGGGCCTGCATCCGCTCCACGACGTCGGCGGGGGCGTCGATCAGCCCCTTCTCCCCGGCGTCGGGCACGGCGGCCAGGATGACCAGGTCCCGCAGCCGCTCCAACAGGTCGGCCACGAAGCGGCGGGGGTCGTTGCCGCCCTCGACCACGCGGTCGACGATCTCGAAGGCGGCGGCGCCGTCCCCGGCGGCGAAGGCGTCGACGACGGAGTCGAGCAGCGAGCCGTCGGTGTAGCCGAGCAGCGAGGTGGCCATGGCATACGTCACACCGTCGTCGGCGGCGCCGGCGAGCAGCTGGTCCATGACGGACATGGAGTCACGCACGGAGCCGGCCCCGGCGCGCACGACGAGCGGCAGCACGCCGTCCTCCACCCTGGCGCCCTCGCGGCCGCAGACCTCGCCGAGGTACTCGCGCAGGGTGCCGGGCGGCACCAGCCGGAAGGGGTAGTGGTGGGTGCGGGAGCGGATGGTGCCGATCACCTTCTCCGGCTCCGTGGTGGCGAAGATGAACTTGAGGTGCTCCGGCGGCTCCTCGACCACCTTCAGCAGGGCGTTGAAGCCCGCCGAGGTGACCATGTGGGCCTCGTCGATGATGTAGATCTTGTAGCGGCTGGAGGCCGGCCCGAAGAAGGCCTTCTCCCGCAGGTCACGGGCGTCGTCCACACCACCGTGCGAGGCGGCGTCGATCTCGATGACGTCGATCGAGCCCGGCCCGTTCCTGGCCAGGTCGCGGCAGGACTGGCACTCGCCGCAGGGCGTCGGAGTGGGACCCTGCTCACAGTTCAGGCAGCGGGCCAGGATGCGCGCGCTGGTGGTCTTCCCGCATCCGCGCGGCCCGCTGAACAGGTACGCGTGATTGACCCGGTTGTTGCGCAGGGCCTGCATCAGCGGGGCAGTGACATGCTCCTGCCCGATGACCTCGGCGAACGACTCGGGGCGGTAGCGGCGGTACAGCGCAAGGGACGACACGTATACGAGGTTATCCGGGCCCACCGACATCAGCGGCCCGCCGGCGCCCGCGGGCCCCGGCCCGGAACGCAAAGCGCCCCCCACGCACCCGCCAGAGCCCACTTACCCTTGCTGCCTTCCGGCCCTGGGGGAGTTGGGTGAGATAGCGCCACGTGAGGGGCTGGCCCCACCCTAGCGGATGGAAGCCCCCGGAATCGAACCGGACCCCCACCCCACCTCCAGGGGACCCCCTCCCGCGGACCGCCCGGACCCCGACCTGGGCACCGCCCGACGATCACGTTCGCGAGCACCCCTCAACGTCTTGTATTGTTTGCGGCGGAGGATTCGCCTAGTGGCCTAGGGCGCACGCTTGGAAAGCGTGTTGGGGGCAACCCCTCACGAGTTCGAATCTCGTATCCTCCGCCAGTGCCTCACCGGGCACTTGAAGGCCCCGACCGGGAAACCGGCCGGGGCCTTCTGCGTTCCGTGGTCCTGCGTTCCAGCGCCTTCGCATGTACGGATCCGTGTTCGACGGGGCGCCACTACGATCACCGGTCATGGACTGGCTGGAGCGCACCGCGAAGCTGAGGCAGTGGACGAGGAGCGGGACGCGCGCTCCGCACAAGCCGCTGCTGTTCCTCTACGCACTCAGCCGGTTCCAGCAGGATGCCCACGGCGAGCTGCGGTACAGCGCCGTGGAGGAAGACCTGAAGCGGCTGCTGTCCGAGTACGGTCCGCCCCACAAGACCACCCCCGCGTACCCGTTCCACCACCTGGTGAGCGATGAAGTGTGGGAAGTGCGCACCGACAGCGGACGGGGCAGCCCGGGCAGCGGAGTGCGGGAACTGCGGGCATCGGGAGCAGCGGGGCGGCTGGCGCCGGAATTGCGAGCGGCGCTGCGGCGGGAGCCGTCGCTGCTCGGCCGGATGGCGCGGACACTGCTCGACCTGAACTTCCCTCCCTCACTCCACGACGAACTCTGCGGAGCCGTCGGCCTGGAACTGGAGCCGGCAGAGACCGGGCAGGTCTCGACGGTGCGGAGGCAGCGTGACCGGCGCATGCGGGAGCTGGTACTCGCGGCGTACGAGTACCAGTGCGCCTTCTGCGGCTACGACGGCAGGCTCGGCGCGGTGGCGGTCGGGCTGGAGGCCGCCCACGTGCGGTGGTGGGCGTTCGGGGGCCCTGACGTCGTCGACAACGGGCTGTGCCTCTGCTCGCTGCACCACAGGCTCTTCGACAAGGGCGTCCTCGGCGTCGGCGACGGACACCGCATTCTGGTCTCGCAGCGCTTCGTCGGGCGCGGCCCCGCCGCCCGCGAATACGTCACGGCGCTCGCCGGCCGACCGCTCATCGGCCCGCAAGCGGGCGTCCACCCCGTCGCGGCGACCCACCGCTCCTGGCACACCAGCCAGGTCTTCCACGGCTCCCCACGCCCCGCCACCACCGCCTGACCCGCGATGGCCCGCCGCATTCCCCGTCTTCCGGTCCGCCCGTCTTCCGGTCCGGGTCAGTGCCCGATGGCTGCCTTCGCCACCACGATGAGCAGCACGAACACCAGGTTGACCACACCCTCGATGATCGCCTGGGTACGGGACGCACCCGCGTTCAGGGCCCCGAACAGGGCCCAGGAGAACTGCTGCGCTCCCGCGACCGACAGGGCGAGCCACGCCGCGCCGCTCGGCCCCAGCCCGAGGAGTGGGCTCACCACCAGGGCCGCCGCCGGCAGCACGGCCGCCTCGATGATGGGCAACTCGCTCCGTCCGGCCCGTCGGACCTCGGCCCATCCGACGGGCCTGCCGACCAGTCGTTCGCCGGCGAGGCTCGCGTAGACATGGGCCGCCCAGAAGACAACGCCGGTCACCAGGAGCATCACGATGAGCTCGACCCGCGGGAAGTCACCGACCGAACCGGCCGTGGCGATCACCGAAGCCGCGAGGAGCGACCCGTAGACGGCTCCCGCGTGGTCGGACCGCGATGCCGTCTGCGTGTGGTCGGATCGGCGGGGCCATCGGAGAAGGCGGTGCACCCGCCCAACATATCGACCGCGTCCCGCCCTCGGCCGCACCACACGCGGATGTGCGCTTCCCCTGCCGACCCGGTCCTGCGGCGACTGCTCCGGCGCCGGCCGGCCGGCCGTCGGCTGATCGATTCTGCGGTGAACACGATCCGGCATTCGGGTGATCGTCGCCGCCGGACTCTGGCGGGACCCCGGCCGGGGCCGGGGACACTGTCCCTCGTACGCCCGTCGCAGGCCCGTACCGCTCGTCGTGCACCGCTGCGCCGTGGCGCCCCGCACCCCCGTGCCCCTGCCGTGAACCACCGGCAGGGGCACGGGCACGTCCTGCGGGCTCAGCCGAATCGCGGCATCTCCCCGACCGTCGTCGTCAGGTCGATCACCGCGAAGGCCGCCCCCTGCGGGTCCGTCACCCCCGCGAAGCGTCCGAACGGGCTGTCCATCGGGCCGATGTGCAGCTTCCCGCCGTGCTTGCGCGTCTTCGCGACCGCCTCGTCGCAGTCCGGGACGGCGAAGTAGACCTGGATGTACGACGGCACCTCGGGCGGGAAGTCGTCGCCCATCTTCATCCGGCCGAGCACCGGATTCTCCCCGCCTCCCAGGGTGAAGACCTTGAAGTCCATGTCGGCGGCCGCGGGGTCGTCGCCCGCGTCCATCTGCTGGGTGCCGTACGGGAAGACCTCCGCCAGGAACGCGTCCGGCTTGTCCGGCTCCCTGCTGAAGACCTCGGCCCAGGCGTACGCCCCGGACTCGCCCATCTTCTCGAAGCCCTTGTGGTCACCCGGCTGCCAGACCCCGAAGACCGCGCCGCCGGGCTCCTTGCCGAGCAGCATCGAACCGAAGCTGCCGACCTGCATCGGCCCCATGAGCAGCTCGCCGCCGGCCGCCTCGATCTTCTCCGCGGTGGCCGTCACGTCGGACGAGGCGAAGTACAGGCACCACTGGGAGGGCGCGTCGACCCCCGGCATCGGCGGGACGACGGCCGCGACGGCCTTGCCGTCCGAGTAGGCCTGCGTGTAGTTGCCGTACTCGCTGCTCTCCTCGCCGAAGGTCCAACCCAGCACGTCCGCGTAGAACGTCTTGGCGCCCTCCACGTCGGTGAACATCGCGTCCACCCAGCACGGGGCGCCTTCCGAGAACTCAGCCATGATCGATCGACTCCTGTGTCGTTGTCGTGTGCGCATGCCTGTTCCAGCCGTACCTCCTCACGCTAGGCGCGGCCTCTGACAACCGCGCGCCAACCGCGCGCGCGGGGCACCCCCGGGGGACGCTGGAGGCATGGACGACAAGACCGGCGTCACCATCAGGCTGGCGCAGCAGCCGGAAGCGGACGCCCTTCTCGGCAGGAGCCCGCTCGCGGCGCTCGTGGGCATGCTGCTGGACCAGCAGGTGCCGATGGAGTGGGCGTTCTCGGGGCCCTGGACGATCGCCCGGCGGCTCGGTGGCGACGACCTGGACGCGCACGCCGTCGCCGCCTACGACCCGGAGGCCTTCGCCGCCCTGCTCTCCGAGAAGCCGGCGGTGCACCGCTACCCGGGCTCGATGGCGAAGCGGGTGCAGCAGCTGTGCGCGTACCTGGTGGAGCACTACGACGGGGACGCCGCGGCGGTCTGGGCGGACGCGCGGACGGGGGCGGAACTGCTCGAACGGCTCAAGGCGCTGCCGGGCTTCGGGGAGCAGAAGGCGCAGATCTTCCTCGCGTTGCTGGGCAAGCGGTTCGGAGTGCGCCCGAAAGGCTGGCGGGAGGCCGCGGGCGGGTACGGGCCGGCGAACGTCTACCGCTCGGCGGCGGACATCACCGGCCCGG
This sequence comes from Streptomyces sp. NPDC055254, assembly GCF_053606025.1. NCBI lineage: Bacteria > Bacillati > Actinomycetota > Actinomycetes > Kitasatosporales > Streptomycetaceae > Streptomyces > Streptomyces sp. NPDC055254. The sequence goes on from NZ_JBSGQV010000006.1 coordinate 63,758, forward strand.
AGTCCCTGGCCAAGGTGCGGGCGCACAAGCAGGAGATGAAGGCCGCCGCCAAGGTGGCGAAGGCGGCGAAGGCGGGCGGCGAAGGCCCGGAGGCGGCGGGAGGCGATCGGAATTGACCGGCCCGGCAGCCTGTGGATTGGCCCCTGTGACCGGTCGGTCCCGGTCGTAGATTGGGGGACATGAACGAGATCGCGACCCGCGCCGCCACCGCCGAAGCCATCCAGGACGCCCCGGGCAGCCTCATCACGCTGCTCACGGACACCCCCGAACTCACCTGCAACACCGCCACCTTCGACGCGGGCGCGGCCGGCGCCCCGGTGCACTTCCACACCAGGGCGACCGAGTTCTTCCACGTCACCGCCGGGCTGCTCGACGTACTGGTCGGCGACGAGATCCACACCCTCGGCGCCGGTGACTTCATCGCCGTCCCGCCGGGCGTCAAGCACGCCTTCGCCCCCGCCGCCGGGCACACCGCCTCCGTCTTCGTCGGCTTCACCCCCGGCATGGACCGCTTCGACTACTACCGGCTACTGGGCCGGGTCAACGCGGGCGAGGCCACCGTGCAGGACATCAAGGACAGCTCGGCGACCTACGACAACCACTACGCGCAGAGCCCCGTCTGGAGCGGCCGCCGCCGCAGCGCGGAGCCGTAGACCACGTCCGCGTCCAGACGGCGCAGTTCCTCCGCGATCAGCTCGGCGCCACTGCGGATCTTCAACGCCACCCTGCGGTCGGGGCTGCCCGGCAGGCTCAGGGTCGCCAGCGCGCCCCGGGGCCGGTCCACCCGGACCTCCCCGCCCGGGCTCCGCAGACCGACCCGGGTGATCACGGGGCCTTCGCTCGCCACCCGGTCGACCCGGACCCCCAGCCGATCCTCCAGCCAGCGCGCCAGCAACTCGGCGCTCGCGTTGTCCGGTTCGCTCTCGACCGCCGCACCCGTCACGGCCAGCGGATTCTGGTCCAGCGCGGCGGCCAGCAGGGCCCGCCACGGCGTCAGCCGGGTCCAGGCCAGGTCGGTGTCGCCGGGCCGGTAGGCGGCGGCCCGCTCGGCGAGCACGCCGATCGGGTCGACGGCCGCCGCCGCGTCCGTGATCCGGCGCTGCGCGAGCGCGCCGATCGGGTCCCCGGCCACGTCGGCGGGGGCCTCGCCCGGCCACCAGGCCACCACGGGCGCGTCGGGCACGAGGAGCGGCAGGACCACCGAGCCCGCCTGATCGGCCAACGCGCCGTGCAGGCGCAGCAGTACGGTCTCGCCGGTACCGGCGTCCGTGCCGACCCGCAGCTCGGCGTCCAGCCGGCTCACCCGGCGCCGGTGCGGGCCGCGCGCGGTCCGCTTGATCACCGCGAGGATGCGGCACGGGTGCTCGCGCGCCGCCTCGGAGGCCGCCCGTACTGCGTCGTAGGCGTTCTCCTCGTCGGTGACGACGACGAGGGTCAGGACCAGCCCCATGGTGGGGCTGCCTATGGCCCGGCGGGCTGCGAGCAGGGCCCGGTCGACCTTGCTGGACGTGGTGTCGGTGAGTTCGGTCCGCATGCGGCGAGTCTGTCAGCGCCAACCCGGCGGCCGGCATTCCGGTTCGGCCGCAACGCCTCGCCCGGAACGCCTCGGGCCGGGCGTACGGGCCGAGGCGTACGGGGCGTACGGGCCGAGGCGTACGAGGCGTACGGGGTCACCTGCGCTTGCGCGCCGTCCCGAAGATCGACCGGGAGATCTCGCGGCCCACCTGCGTACCGATCGACCGGGCCAGCGAGCGGAACAGTCCGCTGCCCGCCACCTGTTCGGCCAGTGAGGGATCCCGTGCGGGCGCGCCGCGCGCCGCCTTCGCCGCCTCCCCGGACTGCTTCCGCGCCACCTTCTCGGCCTTCTCGACCGCTTCGGCAGCCGCGGCCGCCTCCGCCGCCGCCTCGGCGGCGGCCTGCTCGGCGCTGATCCTCTCGTACGCCGACTCGCGGTCTACGGGCTCCGCGTAGCGCGAGTAGAGCGGCGAGGCCTTCACCGCCCGCTCCAGCGCGGTCGGCTCGATCGGGCCCATCAGCGACCGCGGGGCGCGCAGCCGGGTCGCCGCGACCGGGGTCGGGGCGCCCTTCTCGCCGAGGACGGTGATCACGGCCTCGCCGGTGCCCAGCCCGGTGAGCAACTCCTCCAGGTCGTAGGCGGAGTGCGGGAAGGTCCTGACCGTCGACCGCAGTGCCTTCGCGTCGTCGGGGGTGAAGGCGCGCAGCGCGTGCTGCACGCGGTTGCCGAGCTGGGCGAGCACGTCACCCGGCACGTCCTTGGGGGTCTGCGTGACGAAGAAGACGCCGATGCCCTTGGAGCGGATCAACCGGACCGTCTGGGTGATGGAGTCGAGGAAGGCCTTGGAGGCGCCGTTGAAGAGCAGGTGGGCCTCGTCGAAGAAGAAGACGAGCTTGGGCTGCTCCAGGTCGCCCACCTCCGGCAGGTCGTGGAAGAGGTCCGCCAGCAGCCACATCAGGAAGGTGGAGAAGAGCTGCGGCTTGTCCTGGACCGCCGGGAGTTCCAGTACGGAGACGAGCCCGCGGCCGTCGGGAGCCGTACGCAGGAACTCGCCCGTGTCGAACTCCGGCTCCCCGAAGAAGTCCGCCGCGCCCTGCTGCTCGAAGGCGGTCAGCGCCCGCAGGATCACCCCGGCCGTCACCGTGGAGAGCCCGCCGACGCCCTTGAGCTCGGCTCTCCCCCGGTCGGAGACGAGGAAGGCGACCACCGCCCGGAGGTCCTTGAGGTCGATCAGCTCCAGGCCCTTGGCGTCGGCGTAGTGGAAGATCAGGCCGAGGGACTGCTCCTGCGTCCGGTTGAGCTGGAGCACCTTCGACAGCAGCACCGGGCCGAAACTCGTCACGGTCGACCGGATCGGGATGCCGGGGCCGATCCCGCCGAGCGAGTAGAACTCACTGGGGCAGCCGGTGGCCTCCCAGCGCTGGGCCACCTCGGCGGCGCGTTCCACGACCTTGGGGCCGGCGGCGCCGGGCGCCGAGATCCCCGAGACGTCGCCCTTGATGTCGGCGAGGAAGACCGGGACGCCGTGGGCCGACAGCTGCTCGGCGATGAGCTGCAGGGTCTTGGTCTTTCCGGTGCCGGTGGCGCCCGCCACCAGGCCGTGGCGGTTGAGCACGGACAGCGGGATGCGGATCTGGCGGTCGGGCAGGCACGCGCCGTCCCACAGGAGGGCACCCAGGTCGAGCGCGGGACCGGTGAAGGCGTAACCGGCGGCGATCTCGGACGCCTCGGGGCTCGCGGAGGGTCCGGAGGTCGCGGAGGGTCCGGAGGTCGCCACAGGGACGTCGGTATCGGCGGGGTCGGTGCTCTCGCTCATGGATCACTCCCGAATTAGCGCTGTCTGCCACTTTTGCACCACCGGCGCACGGCTGCGCCCGCAGGCACCGGCCCGGTAGGCTTTCCGTGTGATCTTCAAGCGCATCGGTAGCGGGCGGCCTTACCCCGACCACGGCCGCGAAAGCACGCGGCAGTGGGCGGACGTCGCGCCACGCCCGGTCCGGCTCGACCAGCTGGTGACGACCAAGGGACAGCTGGACCTCGAAACGCTGCTCGCCGAGGACTCCACCTTCTACGGCGACCTCTTCGCCCATGTCGTCAAGTGGCGGGGCGACCTCTACCTGGAGGACGGGCTGCACCGCGCCGTGCGGGCGGCCCTCCAGCAGCGCCAGGTGCTGCACGCGCGCGTCCTCGAAATGGACTGACGCGCGCCGACACCGGGCCCCGGAGCGGGCCGCCGTGCCGAGCCCAAGCGGGCCGCCACGAGGTCGACTCGCGGCCCGCTTGGGCTCGGCACGGGCCGGCGCGGGGTCCGCCGTCGCCGCGCCATCGCGCTGACGTGCGGAAACACGCTTCGGCCGGGCGCCGACGGCCGAGGACGTCCACCGCGGCGCGGCTGCGGGCTGCGCCGGAGGCCGCTTCCCCTTTCGTGGCGTATTGCGCCTTTCGGGTCACCATTGACCTATCAGCAGATCATTTAGTAGGCATCGCCCCCGACCGGCACTACGCTGCGCCCATGAGCATGCTCACTCCCCCCGGCATGGGCGGAAAGTACCGCGTCACGGGAGCTGCCTACCCCCGCATGAGCCGTAAGCGGAGCCGCCGTCGGATCGTCTTCGCCGTGCTCGGCTCGGTCCTCGCGCTCGCCCTCCTCGGCTACGGGGCTCTGCAGCTCATCGATGTGTTCCGCGGCGACAGCCCCAAACGGACCACGGCGGCCGGCGCCAAGGACTGTCCGACACCAGCCGCGAACGCCGCGGTCAAGGGCGGCCCCGCCGCTGCCTCGACCCCGCCCAAACCGGCCGTCGTGCTGCCCAAACCCGGCGACATCACGGTCAACGTCTACAACGCGACCCCGCGCGCGGGCCTCGCCAAGGCGGTCGGCGACGAGCTGCGCAACCGCGGCTTCCTCATCGGCAACGTCGGCAACGCCCCGGCCGACTTCGACAAGAAGGTCCCCGGCACCGGGATACTGCTGGGCTCCCCCGCGACCGACAAGGCGGCCTTCTCCGTCCTCGGCACCCAGCTCCCCGGCACCGCCCAGCAGACCGACACCCGCGAGGGCGCGGACATCGACCTGATCCTGGGTGACGCCTTCAAGGAGCTGAGCACCAAGGAGGACGCCGACAAGGCGTTGGCCCTCCTGGCCAACCCCGTGCCCGCGCCCGCGACCTGCTGACCCCGCCCCACTGAACCGGCCGGACCGCGTGCGCGGTCCGGCCGTATCCCCCGACGTGTCCTGTTCGGCGGAGCCGACGTGTCCTGTTCGGCGGAGCCGACGTGTCCTGTTCGGCGGAGCCGACGTGCCCTACTCGGCGGAGCCGTACATGCGGTCGCCCGCGTCGCCCAGCCCCGGCACGATGTAGCCGTGCTCGTTGAGCCGCTCGTCCACGGCGGCCGTCACGACCGTCACCGGCGTGCCCGCGAGCTCGCGCTCCATGATCTCGACGCCCTCGGGCGCGGCGAGCAGCACCACGGCGGTGACGTCGTCGGCGCCGCGCTTGATCAGCTCGCGGATCGCCGCGACGAGCGTGCCGCCGGTGGCCAGCATCGGGTCGACCACGTAGACCTGCCGCCCGGAGAGGTCCTCCGGCATGCGCGTCGCGTACGTGGACGCTTCCAAGGTCTCCTCGTTGCGGACCATGCCCAGGAAGCCCACCTCGGCGGTCGGCAGCAGCCGGACCATGCCGTCGAGCATGCCGAGGCCGGCCCGCAGGATCGGCACCACGAGCGGGCGCGGGTGCGAGAGCTTCACGCCGGTGGTCGGGCCGACGGGGGTCTCGATGTCGGCCTGCTCGGTGCGCACGTCGCGGGTGGCCTCGTACGCGAGGAGGGTCACCAGCTCGTCCGCGAGTCGGCGGAAGGTGGGCGAGTCGGTGCGCTTGTCACGCAGCGTGGTGAGTTTGTGCGCCACCAAGGGGTGATCGACGACCTGCAAACGCACAACTTCCTCCAAGACTCAGCTGCAGGGCTTCGACCTGCGACCTGCGACCCCGCTACCTGCAAAAACGGCCGCGGGACGCGACCGTCACCCAAAAGGCTACGCGCTGTCGCGGCCGCTTCGCGTCCCGAGCCGCGCCACGCCCCTGACGGCCTGCGGATGCGCCCCTCCCGGACCCCCAGCACGCTGGACTGGTGAGCAACACACCGGTCATAGCCGCCGTCGACGGATCCGAACACAGCCTCAGGGCCCTGGAGTGGGCACGGTCCGCGGCCCGCCGGCACGGCGCGTCCCTGCTGATCGTCCATGTCCTACCCGACCACGCCCAGTTGTACGCGGGGCGTCGGGCCTCACTGCACGACCCCGCGCAGCCGGAGCGGTTCGCGGACCCGGTCGAAGAGTGGATCCGGGCCCTGTTGGGAGGTGGCTCGGAGCTGCCGGACGGGGTCCGGTACGAGGCGCTGGAGGGCTCCGTGCCCGAGGCGCTGCGGGTGATCGGGTCCGGGGCCCGCATGCTGGTGATGGGCTCGCGGGGGCGCGGCGGGTTCGCCACCCTGCTGCTGGGGTCGAGCAGCCGGGCGGTGGCCACGACCGCACCGTGCCCGGTGGTGGTGGTCCCGCACGCGGAGCGGAGCGCGGAGGCCGCCGATGCCTCCTCGGACGCGGGCGGCGGCGAGGGGGCCGGCGGCGGTTCTCCCGGTGTCGGGCCTTCGGCCGGGCGGGTGGTGCTGGGGCTGCACGCGGCGGAGACGCCCGAGGACGTACTGGGGTTCGCCTTCACGGAGGCGGCCGCCCGGGGGACCACCGTCCAGGTGGTCTCCGCGTACGCCGTGCCGCCCTCGCCGACCCTGGTGATCGACAGCCCCTTCGCGGTGATCGCGCCGGAAGGGCTGGCGGACGAAGGGGACGGCGTACCGGCGGAGCGGGAGATGCTGCGCGCCCAGACGGAGCGCCTGGGGCCGTACCGGGAGCGGTTCCCGGACGTGCCGGTCGAGCAGGCCGCCGTACCCGGGGACGCGGCGGGGCGCCTCGTCGACGCCTCCCACTCCGCGGCGCTGGTCGTCGTCGGCCGGCACCACCCGCGCCGCCGGCCCAGGTCGCTGTGGATGGGCTCGGTCGCGAACGCCGTCCTCCAGCACGCCCGGGGTCCGGTGGCGGTCGTCCCCGCCCTCACGGACGATGCCTGACCTGCGCGGGGGTGGCATCAATCGCACCGTACGGGGGAAGGTGGTTGCGGGGGGTCTGCTTCGCGCCGGCGAAGGAGGAAGACCGGATCAGCCGGGGTGGTGGCGGATGCCCGACACGCAGCCGAGCGAAGAGTACGAGACGCCGGAGACGGCGGCGCAGCGCCGAGCGCGGCGCGCGCAGTTCTTGCGCGAGCTGAACGAGGCGCGCGAGCTGCGGGAGCGGGTCCAGCCCCGCCGCGCCCGTGCGGCCCGCATGCGCCAGCAGATGCGGATGCGCACCTTCCGCTGGTAGCCGGCGCCGCCCGCCGCCGCGTCCCGGGCAGGAACCGCCGAGCCGCGCCCGGCCGTACGCATGCCCGTGCGCCCGCGCCGCCGCCGCGCCGGGGGCGGCGCGCACCCGGACCCGTACCGCCCGCGCGGCGCGGCCGGCAGGGCGCCCGGTGGCGACACGGCCGAGCGGGAGTCGCCCGGAACCCGGGCTGCGCGGCCCGGCGCGCCCGGGGAGCGCCGGGTGCCCGCGGGCCCCGCGGAGGGCGGCCCGGGCAAGCCCCGCCAGGGATCCGGCCCCGGCACGGCACCGCCGCCCCACGGCCCCCGCCCGTGCCGCACGGCACGCGGCACGGCGCGACGCAAGCGCGGAAGACCTCTCGCAAAGCCGCCGTTTCTGCCACGATGCCGATTGGGCGGGGCACGGACGGCGAGCACACGGCCGCTTTGCCCCGGCCTCCGGCCGGGGGGACCTCCAACCGGCACGCCTAAGACCAGTGGGAGAGTCACGGTGTACTTCGCCGCACTGCTCGCGCGCACCGAAGACGGGTGGGAAGCGAGCGACATGGAACTCGACGACGTCGAGTCCCTCAGTGATCTGATCGATCTCGCCCGTTCCGCCGCTGTCGACGACGACACGGTGGTCGCCCTCATCGAGCAGGAGGACGCCTGGTTCGGCGTCGTCCGCGTGGACGGCGAGGAGGACCCTCGGTACTTCGTATCGAACGCCTCCGCGGCCGCCCGCAGCTCCTACGGCTCGATGCTGACCAAAGAGCTGCTGGGCAACGACGAGGAGGACGACGACGAACTCGACGAACTCGACCTCGACGGCACCGAGGACGGCGAGGAGGAGAGCGTCGCCGCCTTCACCGACGAGGACGACGACGTGGCCGGGACGGGCGGGACGGGCGCGGAACCGGTGCCTGCCGGTCCGCTCGGTGACCCCCGGCTGCTGGACGACCTCGGGGTGACCCACAAGGAACTGATGGCCCTCGACGGAGACGCCCTCTCGGAGATCGCCGACTCGCTCGGCGCCACCGAGGTACTGGAGGCCGTCCGCTAGTGACCGGCCCGCAAGTGACCCCTACCACCGACCCGTACGGCACGAACGGCATGCACGACGACACGAACGGCACGCAGGACACGCACGACTCGCACGACCCCGATCCCGTACGGGACCCGTGGCGGGCCTCCATGCGCCTGGCGCTCCAGGAGGCCGCCCGGGCGGTGCCGGCCGGCGACGTGCCGGTCGGCGCCGTCGTGCTCGGTCCGGACGGGGAACTCCTCGCCACCGGACACAACGAGCGCGAGGCGACCGGCGACCCCACGGCGCACGCCGAGGTGGTGGCGCTGCGCCGGGCGGCCGCCCGGCTCGGGGAATGGCGGCTCCCGGGGTGCACCCTCGTGGTCACCCTGGAGCCGTGCGTGATGTGCGCCGGCGCGCTCGTGCAGTCGCGGGTGGCCCGGGTCGTCTACGGCGCGGACGACGAGAAGGCGGGTGCTGCCGGGTCCTTGTGGGACCTCGTACGGGACCGCAGGCTCAACCACCGGCCCGAGGTGGTCCGCGGGGTACTCGCCGAGGAGTGCGCGCGGCAACTGACCGGCTTCTTCCGCACCCTCTGAGCCCGCCGGCGGCGGGCTCAGACCGGCGTGCGACCGGCGTGCGACCGACGTCCGACCGCTCCGCCGGATACGGATTTCAACACACAGGGCACCTTGGGCTAAGCTCTCTCTCGGTAGCGTGTCCGAGCGGCCGAAGGAGCACGCCTCGAAAGCGTGTGATGGTGCAAGCTATCCGTGGGTTCAAATCCCACCGCTACCGCTCTGATCGAGAGCCCCGCCCCGCAAGGGTCGGGGCTCTCGGCGTATGTCCGGTGCCCGGTGGCGCGTACCTCCGGCGGCCGCGGCCGGCCCCCGGCGGCCCCGCGGACGCGTCTTTCCCGAGGATTCCCGCGTGACCGCCCGTCGCTTCGGCCGTTGTCACGGCATGACCAAGACCCAGCGCATGCTCGCCGCCATCGCCCTCGCGGGGGCCGCCGCGGGCCTCGCCGCACCCGCCGCCTCCGCCGCCGAGCTCGCCCCCATCACCCTCCCGGACCTGCCGACGGCGGCTCCGGGCATGCCGGCGGGGGCCACTCCCGGCTCCGTCCAGGAGATCGGCGCCAAGCTCAACGAACTGAACCAGCTCAACCAGCTGATGGACCTGCCCAACCAGCTGTCGCCCGTGATCGACCCCGTACAGCCCGTCCTCGGCCTGGCCGGCGGCCTGGAGTAGCAGCGAAGTGAAGGTCCCGACCGAGGTCGGGACCTTCCACGTGGGGGACGGGGAAGTGGCACCGTGGGACAAGCCACTTCCCCCGACGAGGACAGACCTGCCGGTCCGAGCCGCCGTCAGGGGAAGCTCGCGGCCCGGACCCCGCAGTGAAGTCCCGTCCCTCACCCGCCGACTTCCTGCCAGAACCGGTGGGCTCACATCCGTTCTGCGCCCTGCCCGCCACCGTCCCGGCGGCAAAGGACCCGGACCGCCGGGTCATTGGTCCTGGAAGGGCAGGTGAGTGTCCAAACCTGACCGGTTAGACTCACCCGACTTTGCAGGACCGGTTGGGGAGGCCGACACCGCTCATGGACACCAAGAAGCTCGCCGTGGGTGCGCTCGTCGTCTTCGTGCTCTTCGTGATCATCACCCAACCGGTCAAAGCCGCCGACTTCGTACAAATAGGCTTCCAAGGGATCTCGGATGCCGCGTCCGGGATCGGCGAGTTCATGACCGAACTGGTGAACTGACCCCGTACGCTGAAGCGGCTTCCGGACTTCCCGGCCCCCCACTCCGACGGGTGGGGGGCTTTTTGCGTACCCACCGCTGGTCGCGATATCCCGATATGCCCAACTTGCCGTCAACACGGCGTTATCCGGTGCTTGCGTAGAGTGCACATCTCTTGTGATGCTATGACCGCTTTTGACGGATAAATTGACCGAAGGGGTGGCGTGACCGTGCCGGCCAGTACTGCGCCTCAGGTGCCACCCCAGCAGGACCCCCAGGTGCCGCTCCAGCAGGAGTCCCGGCAGGGACCCCGGCACGAGACCCAGCAGGAGGCCCGTCAGGAGCAGGCCGAGGAGCCTCCGGCCGCACTGATCGCGCCGACCGCACCGCCCTCGGCGACCGTGCCCGTCGCGCCGCTCACGCCGACCGCGCCCGTCGCACCGAGGCCGCCGAGCCGGGGTGCGGACACCCGGGCGCTCACCCAGGTCCTCTTCGGGCAGCTGAAGGGGCTGCAACCGGGCACCAGCGAGCACAACCGGGTGCGCGGAGCCCTGATCGAGGCCAACCTCCCGCTCGTCCGGTACGCGGCGGCCCGCTTCCGCAGCCGCAACGAGCCGATGGAGGACGTGATCCAGGTCGGCACCATCGGCCTGATCAACGCCATCGATCGCTTCGATCCGGAGCGCGGCGTGCAGTTCCCCACCTTCGCGATGCCGACCGTCGTGGGCGAGATCAAGCGGTACTTCCGCGACAACGTCCGTACCGTCCACGTGCCGCGCCGCCTGCACGAGCTGTGGGTGCAGGTCAACGCCGCCACCGAGGACCTCACGACCCTCCACGGCCGTACGCCGACCACCTCCGAGATCGCCGAGCGGCTGCGCATCACCGAGGACGAGGTGCTGTCCTGCATCGAAGCCGGGCGGAGCTACCACGCGACCTCTCTGGAGGCCGCCCAGGAGGGCGACGGCATGCCCGGCCTGCTGGACCGGCTCGGGTACGAGGACCCCGAGCTGGCCGGGGTCGAGCACCGCGACCTCGTGCGCCATCTCCTCGTACAACTGCCCGAGCGCGAACAGCGGATCCTGCTCCTGCGGTACTACAACAACCTGACGCAGTCCCAGATCAGCGCCGAGCTGGGAGTGTCCCAGATGCACGTCTCCCGCCTCCTCGCCCGGAGCTTCGCCCGGCTGCGATCCGCAAACAGGATCGAGGCGTAACCGGAACGAGTGGAGATCATCCGCATGTTTCCCGACAGATCGGACTCGCCCCTTCTGTCGCTGGAGATATATGTCGACTTGGCGCTACAGCGTGTTGCCGACATGTGACATTCTGCTGGAACCGCGTTTGCCGCAGCTCCGCCTCCGGTATTCAGGTGGAGGCTGCGTTCCTCCGACGGGCGCGCCGTACGCGACCGTCCGCGACCTCAAGGGGGTGGCATGTCCGTAGACCAGGGCAGCTCCAAGGTGCTCACGCTCGTCAAGAGCACGACGCCGGCAGCTCCGCCGGCGCCTGACCGCTCGGAAGCCATCGACACCCGCACCCTCTCCCGCTCCCTCTTCCAGCGGCTCGCCGCCCTGGACGCGGACAGCCCGGACCGGGTGTACGTACGCGACACCCTGATCGAGCTGAACCTGCCCCTGGTGCGGTACGCCGCCGCCCGGTTCCGCAGCCGCAACGAGCCGATGGAGGACATCGTCCAGGTCGGCACCATCGGCCTGATCAAGGCGATCGACCGGTTCGACTGCGAACGCGGCGTGGAGTTCCCGACGTTCGCGATGCCGACCGTCGTGGGCGAGATCAAACGATTCTTTCGGGACACTTCCTGGTCCGTGCGCGTCCCGCGCCGCCTCCAGGAGCTGCGCCTCGCGCTGACGAAGGCCAGCGACGAGCTCGCCCAGAAGCTGGACCGCTCGCCGACCGTGCCGGAGCTCGCCGCCGTGCTCGGAGTGTCCGAGGAGGACGTCGTCGACGGCCTCGCCGTGGGCAACGCCTACACCGCCTCCTCGCTCGACTCGCCCTCCCCCGAGGACGAGGGCGGCGAGGGTTCGCTCGCGGACCGGCTCGGCTACGAGGACACCGCGCTCGAAGGCGTCGAATACCGGGAGTCCCTCAAGCCGCTGCTCGCCAAGCTCCCGCCCCGGGAGCGGCAGATCATCATGCTGCGGTTCTTCGCGAACATGACGCAGTCGCAGATCGGCGAGGAGGTCGGCATCTCCCAGATGCACGTCTCCCGGCTCCTCACCCGGACCCTCGCGCAGCTGCGCGTGGGCCTCATCGGCGAGTGAACCGACCCCGCCCGGCCGGGCGGGGTTCACAATTAACGGAGCGTCAGGAACACTGGCGCGATGCGAACGGGATTCCGCACGCCCGCACTCCTCGTCCTGTGCTGCACGGCGGCCGCAGGCCTCACCGGCTGCGGCGGGCCGGCGCGGGACGGATACGTCGCCGTGGGCCCCGCGGCCCCGGGCCCCGAACGGGGCGCGGGGGACAACGTGGCGCCGCGGGGGCCGGTGGAGTTCCAGCGGCTCGGCGGCCCGTCGGCGGCGGGCGGCTCCCCGGAGTCGGCCGGTAGGCCCGCGGGCACCTCGGCGGACGCGTCGACCGGCACCCGCAGCGGTACGTCGGCAAGTGCCCCGGGGGCTCAGCAGCCGCTGGGCGGCAGCGGCGGCGGAACGCCAGCCGGCGCCGGGCCCGGGCGCACCGCGGCACCCGGCACGCCCTCGGCACCGGGCTCGTCGGCGGGCGCCGGTACGCCGCAGAGCCCGCCGGGCACTCCCGGCTCGCCGACGGACCCGGGCACCCGCCCCGGCACGACGCCTCCGGCCACCGCGGCGCGGCTGACGCTGTCCGCCCCGGTCAGGGCGGCCGCGGCCGACCGCTGGTGCGAGCGGGTCACGGTCACCTTCGTCAACGCCGGTACGATCGCCGCCCGTTCGGGGACGATCAGCTTCGCGACGCACATCATCGGCGCGCTCGGCGTCGACTGGGCGACGATCACCACCGCCCAGCCACTGCCCGCACCGATCGCGGGCGGGGCCTCGAAGACGCAGACCTACACGGTGTGCGTGGATTCCTGGCGGGTTCCGCTCGGCATGCGGGTCGAGACGCGGAAGGTCACCGCCACCTGGAGCTGAGCCGGGATGGCGGGACCGAGCGCGTGCTCCGATGCTCGGGCCGGCGCGGGCTCAGCGCAGGACCACCCAGAGCGCCGCGCCGAGACAGAGCGCGAGCGCGACGACCAGCCCCACCCGGACGGCCTGGTTCGAACCGCCCTCCTTCTGCTCCGCGCGGCGCTGCTGCCGGGCTCCCGGCCCCGCCTGCCTGGCCGGAGCGGCCTCCTCGACGAACGCCCGGAACATCTGAGTGCTGCCCGCGGGGTCGTAGTTTCCCTCGGGGCCCTGTGAGTTGTTGTTCGCAGCCATGGAGCAGGACCCTAGCGGGTTTTCCGATTCCTTTACCGCCCCGCCCCTGCGATTCATTTGCGTGTAGCAACCATCCGCTTCTATGGTTGCTCTAAGCAACAAGATGAGGGGCTGCCCGGTGACCACTCCCACCACAGAGCACACGGCCGCGGCGGGCGCCGACACCCGGTACCGCGAGCTGGCCCGCCAGCTCACCGGGATCGGCGCGGTCAAGCGTGAACTGGCCCGCAGCCTGCCCCCGCACTGCCCGGCCGGCGCCGCGGCCGTCCTCACCGTCCTCGACCGGCACGGCGAGATGCGGCTGAGCCGACTGGCCGAGTTCATGGCGGTCGACATCTCGGTGACCAGCCGGCACGTGGCGCACGTGGCCGACCGGGGGTGGATCGCGCGTGAGCCCGACCCGGGCGACGGCCGCTGCCGGATCCTGCGGCTCACCCCCGCGGGCCGGGACCTGCTCACCGAGCTCGGCGCCCGGTACACGGGCGCGCTGGAGAGATCACTGGCCGACTGGTCGGCCGAGGACGTCGACGTACTCAACACCCTGCTGGCTCGACTCCGATCGAGCTTCTCGTACCTCTAGTACCTAAGGAACCACATGGCTACGACCACACCCACCGGCGTGCGGGGAGGCGACGGCCGGTCGGAGACGACGTCCGACAGCACGTCCATGACCCACCCGCAGATCATGAAGGCGCTGTCCGGGCTGATGCTCGGCATGTTCGTGGCGATCCTGTCCTCCACGATCGTCTCCAACGCCCTGCCCCAGATCATCAGCGACCTGGGCGGTACGCAGTCCTCTTACACCTGGGTGGTGACGGCGGCCCTGCTGTCCATGACGGCGGCGACCCCGCTGTGGGGCAAGCTGTCCGACCTCCTCAGCAAGAAGCTGCTGGTCCAGATATCCCTGGTGATCTACGTCCTCGGCTCCGTGGTCGCGGGCATGTCCCAGAACACGAGCATGCTCATCGCCTGCCGCGTGGTGCAGGGCATCGGCGTCGGCGGCCTGTCCGCCCTGGCCCAGATCGTGATGGCCGCGATGATCTCCCCGCGCGAGCGCGGCCGGTACAGCGGCTACCTCGGCGCGGTCTTCGCCGTCGCCACCGTCGGCGGCCCGCTGCTGGGCGGGGTCATCACCGACACCTCGTGGCTGGGCTGGCGCTGGTGCTTCTACGTGGGCGTACCCTTCGCGATCATCGCGCTGATCGTGCTCCAGAAGACGCTGCGGCTCCCGGTGGTGCGCCGTGACGTCAAGGTCGACTGGCTCGGCGCCCTCCTGATCAGCGGCTCCGTCTCGCTGCTGCTGATCTGGGTGACCCAGGCCGGCGACTCCTACGCCTGGATCTCCTGGCAGACCTGGGCCATGACCGGCGGCGCGGTGGCGCTCGGCCTGCTGTTCGTCCTCGTCGAGTCCCGCGCGAGCGACCCGATCATCCCGCTGCGGCTCTTCCGGAACAAGACCATCACGCTCGCCTCGGCGGCCTCGCTGTTCGTGGGCATCGCGATGTTCTCCGGCACCGTGTTCTTCAGCCAGTTCTTCCAACTGGCGCGCAACGAGTCCCCGACGATGTCCGGGGTCCTCACGATTCCGATGATCGCCGGGCTCTTCGTCTCCTCCACCCTTTCCGGCCAGGTGATCACCAAGACCGGCAAGTGGAAGGCCTGGCTCGTCTCCGGCGGCGTGCTCCTGACGGCGGGTATCGGTCTGCTCGGCACCCTGCGGTACGACACCCCGTACTGGCACATCGCCGTCTACATGGCGCTCACCGGCCTCGGGCTCGGCATGATGATGCAGAACCTCGTCCTCGCGACCCAGAACCAGGTCGCTCCCGAGGACCTGGGCGCGGCGAGCTCGGTCGTCACCTTCTTCCGCTCGCTGGGCGGCGCGATGGGCGTTTCCGCGCTGGGCGCGGTGATGGCCACCCGGGTCACGCACTACGTGCAGGACGGGCTCGCCGCACTGGGGCCGAAGGCGGCGGCCATGGGCCACGGCGCAACCGGCGGGGGCGCGATCCCCGACCTCGACAAGCTGCCCGCGCCGCTGCGCGAGGTGGTCGAGTCCGCGTACGGGCACGGTGTCGGCGACGTGTTCCTCTACGCGGCCCCGTTCGCGCTGCTCGCTCTGGTGCTGGTGCTGTTCATCAAGGAGGTCGCCCTGAAGTCCGACCCGGCCGCTCCGGCCTCCCCGGCGGCCTCGTCCGCCGCGCCGGTGGACCTCCCGGCGGCGGCGGAGCGCGCGACCACGACCCCCGCCGGAACGGCCGCCAAGGCCTGACGCGCTGCCGGTCCACGACCGGCGCACGGGGCCGAGGCCGCTCCTCCGCAGAAGGCGGGCGCTCCAGAAGGCCGCTCCCTCCTCAGGGGGCGGCCTTCGGCTGGATCCCGGCGACCAGGACATCGAGCGCGAGGCAGAAGTCGCCGTCCGGCACCTGCCGGTGGCCGCGCGCCAGCGAGCGCAGCCGCGCGGGCCAGTCGTGCGTCGCCCGGAGGTCGGGAGGGCGAGCTCGCCCAGGGCCCTGTCCAGGGCGAGTTCGAGCAGATCGTGCTTGGTGTCCACGTACCAGTACAGGGACATCGTGGTGACCCCGAGCCCGGCGGCGAGCCGCCGCATCGAGAACCGGGCCGGCCCCTCCGCGTCGAGCAGCGCCACGGCGGCGCCGGTGATCCGTTCCCGGTCGAGGCCGGAAGGGGCCCCCGCCGGCGCCCGGCACGGGCGGTGGTCCTCGCGGCCGTCCACACACTGGTCCGGATCCCAGGCGTCGGCCGCGGTCACCATGGAGGGACCCTCCTCACGAAAGGTGGATCAGCCCGGAATGCCCGGTCCGCCCCCTTGATGCTAGGGCTTGTCCCCCGGATCGCGGGCGATCCGGGCCCGGGCCGAACCCGTCACGGCCCCGCTCCCGGGCCCCTCACGACGGAGGCCCGGGAGCGAGGGAGGCGGGTCAGGAGGAGCTCTGCGTCGGGGTGGTCAGGTCGTAGAACGTGGCGCCGCCCACGGTGGACGCCGTGAAGGTGGCCTTGACCCAGTTCTCGATGGCCGTGCCGCTCGCACCGCCCGGGCCGCCGCCCCGGGCGCCTGCCTCCGCGCCGCCGGCGGTGCCGCCCTGCGCGATGAACCAGTGGATCTCGCCGGCCTTCACGTACTCCTGGAACCGCTCCAGGGTCGGGGAGGGGTCACTGCCGTTGAAGCCGCCGATCGGCATCACGGGCGCCCCGGAGGCCAGCTGGTAGCTCGCCGCGTTCTGCGAGCCGATGGCGGCCGCCGCCCACGTGTACCGCGCGGCGTCGGCGCGCAGCGCCGCGGTGGCCTCCGCCGCGACCCGGGTGCCGCCGAGCAGCCCGCCGGGACCGCCCGGGGCGCCGCCGTTCCGCTCGGAGCCGCGACCGTCCTGAGCGCCGCCCCGGCTCCCGGGGCCGTCCTGGCCGCCCGCCCGGCCGTCCGGGGCTCCCGCTCCGGGCCGGGTCGGCGCGTTCGGCCCGGCGCCGGCGCCGGCCGGCATGCCGGGACCGCCCTGGCCGCCCTGGCTGCCCGGCGGCACGCCCGTACCGCCCTGCTGCTCCCCGCCGAAGGGGGCCCGCATCATGCCGCCCGGCCCGCCCCGGGACCCCGCCACCGCCGGTCCGGCCGTGACGATGGAACCGGTGTGCGCCGTGTCCACGGTGGTCAGGCAGTACGCGAACGGCCCGGCCAGCGCCGCCCCCAGCGCGAGCGCCGCCGTGGCCGGCACGAGACGTCGGCCCACCCGGACCGCGAACGGCAGCGCGACGGCGGCGAGCAGCCCGGCCACCAGCACGGTCCACCGCAGCCACGGCAGATAGCCGGTGGCCCGGCCGAGCAGGACGTACGACCAGACGGCGGTCAGGGCGAGGACGCCGGACAGGGCCAACACCGCCGCCCGGCTGCCCCGCTCCTCCCACAGCATCGCGACCCCCATCCCCACCAGCGCGGCCACGAACGGCGCCAGCGCCACCGTGTAGTACTCGTGGAAGATGCCCTGCATGTAGCTGAAGACGACGGCCGTGATCAGCAGCGAGCCGCCCCAGGCCAGGAACGCCGCCCGGGCCATGCCCTCCAGCGAGTCGGTGGCCCGGCGGGCCTGCCAGGTGATGACCAGTCCGGCCACGAGCAGGACCAGGGCCGCGGGCAGCAGCCAGGAGATCTGACCGCCGATGTTGCCGGCGAAGAGCCGGTCGATACCGGTATCCCCCCAGCCGCCACCGCCACCGGCCCTGGCACCGCCGCCCACGCTGCCGGTCTCGTTGCCGTTGATCCGCCCCAGGCCGTTGTAGCCGAGGGTCAGCTCCAGGAAGGAGTTGGTCTGCGAGCCCCCGATGTACGGGCGCGAGCCGGCCGGCCAGAGCTCGACGGCCGCGACCCACCAGCCGCCCGCCAGCACCATGGCGGCACCGGCGAGCAGCAACTGCCCCAGGCGCAGGCGCAGCCGGGTCGGCGCGCAGACGGCGTACAGCACGGCGAGCGGCGGCAGGATCACGAAGGCCTGCAGGGTTTTGGTCAGGAAGGCGATACCGACCGCGACCCCGGCCCAGACCAGCCAGCGGGTGTGCGCCCCTTCGAGGGCCCGCAGCACGCATGCGACGGTGACGGTCAGCAGCAGGGTCAGCAGCGCGTCCGGGTTGTTGAAGCGGAACATCAGCGCGGCGACGGGCGTGAGCGCGAAGGCGGCGCCGCTCAGCAGCGCCGCACCGGGCCCGAACTGACGGCGTACGGAGCCGTACAGGACCGCGGTGGTCGCGACACCCATGAGCGCCTGCGGGACGAGGATCTGCCAGGCGCCGAGCCCGAACAGCCGGACTGACAGCATCATCGGCCACAGGGCGGCCGGAGGTTTGTCGACGGTGATGGAGTTGCCGGCGTCGGAGGAGCCGAAGAAGAAGGCCTTCCAGCTCTCACTGCCCGCCTGCACGGCGGCGGAGTAGAAGGAGTTGGCGTAGCCGGACGCGCCCAGGTCCCACAGCAGCAGGACGGCGGTGGCGAGCAGGAGTCCGGCGAGGGCGGGGCGTTCCCAGCGGGGCCGGTCCGTTCGTGCCCCGGCCACGACGGGCGGGAGGAGCGGCAGTGCTGCCGTGGTCATCGGGTGTCCTTGTCCGTCGGTGTCACGAAGGTGGCGCCGCGCCGCTCGGGGAAGACCCAGGCGCGGAAGAGCAGGAACCGCAGCACGGTGGCGGCGAGATTGGCCGTGATCAGGACGGCCAGTTCGGTACCGCGCGCGGGCTCCGGCGTCGCCGCTCCGAGGGCGGCCAGGGAGCCGCTGGTCAGGGCGAGCCCGATGCCGAACACCACCAGTCCCTGGGCCTGGTGGCGCATGGCCCGCTCCCGGCCCCGCACGCCGAAGGTGAGCCGCCGGTTGGCGGCGGTGTTGGCGACGGCCGAGAGCAGCAGGGCGGCGCCGTTGGCGAGCTGCGCTCCGGCCCCGGCGCGGAAGGCGGAGTACAGGAGGAGGTAGAGCAGCGTGGACAGGGCGCCGACCGCGCAGAAGCCGAGCAGCTGACGGGCCAGCCCGCCGTCCACGCCGGGCAGGGCGGTGCGGTCGCGCGGATCGTCACCGAAGGGACGGGCGAGCCGGTCGAGCGGCAGAGCGCCGACGGCCAGGGCCCGGCCCACCCGCCACACGCCCTTGAGGTCCTCGGCCGCGGTCCGGGCGATGTGCACGGTGGAGTCGGGATCGTCGACCCAGTCGACCGGTACCTCGTGGATCCTGAGTCCGGCCCGCTCGGCGAGCACGAGCAGCTCGGTGTCGAAGAACCAGCCCGTGTCCTCCACCAGCGGCAGCAGCCGCTCGGCCACCTCGCGGCGGATGGCCTTGAACCCGCACTGGGCATCGCTGAAGCGGGCCGCGAGGGAGGATCGCAGCAGCAGGTTGTAGGCGCGGGAGACGAACTCGCGCTTGGCTCCCCGCACCACCCGCGAGGAGCGGGCGAGGCGGGTGCCGATGGCCAGGTCGGAGTGCCCGGAGATCAGCGGGGCGACGAGCGGCAGCAGGGCGTTCAGGTCCGTGGAGAGGTCCACGTCCATGTACGCCAGGACGGGCGCGTCGGAGGAGGACCAGACGCTGCGCAGGGCCCTGCCCCGACCCTTCTCCTCCAGTCGGACGCCGCGTACGCCCTCCAGTGCCCCGGCGAGCGCGGCAGCGACCTCGGGGGTCCGGTCGGTGCTCGCGTTGTCGGCGACGGTGATCCGGAAGGGGTAGGGGAAGGTGCAGGTGAGGTGCTCGTGCAGGCGGCGTACGCACGGTCCGAGGTCTTTCTCCTCGTTGAAGACCGGGATCACCACGTCGAGGACGGGCTCTCCGGACACGGGCGCGAGGGGCGCCCGTGCCGGAAGCGCGCCGGGGGAGGCGTCGGTTGGCATGCACCGAGCCTCGTGGTGCGGCCTGTCACCGATGTGTGGTGAGCCTGTGCCCCGTCTGTGAGTCCGGCTCCGCGGGGCCGGGGGATCCGGCGCGCGGCAGCAGGACCTCGAAGCGGGTCCGGCCCGGCTCGCTCCGTACGCCGACCTGACCGCCGTGGGCCATGACGACCGCCCGGACGATGGCGAGGCCGAGGCCGGTGGAGCCGGCCGCCCGGGAGCGGGAGGCGTCGCCGCGCGCGAAGCGCTCGAAGACATGGGGGAGGAGGGTGGGCGCGATCCCCGGACCGTCGTCCTCGATCCGCAGCCGGACGGCGGATGTTTCACGTGAAACATGGGCGGTGACGGTGGTGCCGGGCGGGGTGTGGGTGCGGGCGTTGGCGAGCAGGTTGACCAGCACCTGCTGGATACGGGCCGGATCGGCGCGCACGGTCGCGGGTTCGTCGGGAAGGCACAGGCGCCAGTGGTGCCCGGGCCCGGCGGCGCGGGCGTCGCTGACGGCGTCGACGAGGAGCGGGGCCAGGTCGGTGTCCGTGTCGGCGGCCGCCAGGGGGCGGCCGGCGTCGAGCCGGGCCAGCAGCAGCAGGTCCTCCACGAGGCCGGTCATCCGCGTGGCCTCGGACTCGATACGGTCCAGCGCGTGCCGGGTGTCGGGGCCGGGTTCCTCCCGTCCCCGACGGGTGAGTTCGGCGTACCCGCGGATGGAGGCCAGCGGGGTGCGCAGTTCGTGACTGGCGTCGGCGACGAACTGCCGGACCCGGGTCTCGCTCTCCTGGCGGGCGGTGAGCGCGGAGGAGACGTGGCCCAGCATCCGGTTCAGGGCCGCGCCGACCTGCCCCACTTCGGTCCGGGGATCGGCCTCGGCGTCCGGGACGCGCTCGTGCAGGGCGGGCTCGCCACGGTGCAGGGGGAGTTCGGACACACGGGTGGCGGTGGCGGCGACCCTGCGCAGCGGGCTGAGCGCGACCCCGACGAGCGCCTGCCCCGCGAGGGAGGCGGCGATCAGCCCGGCCAGGGTGACGGACACCTCGACGCCGATCAACGTGTGCACGGTGGAATCGACCCCGCCCAGCGGAAATCCGAGGGCCAGGCTGCCGTCCGGGGCGGTCAACACCCGGTACGCCCCGAGGTCCGGCAGCTCCGCGTCCACCGGGCCCGTCCGGCCCAGGACGGCCCCGCGCGCGGCGTCGGCCAGGGCCTCGGTCTGCGCTGCGGTGAGGGTCTGGCCGAGGTCGTACGCGCCCCCCTCTCCACGGGCGTTGCGGGCGGTCTTGAGGACCGCCCCACCGGGATCGAGCCGGAGCCCCACGGCGTTCAGCGGGTTTCCGGGGGCCAGGACGAAGGCGGCGCCGCTGTCGCGGGCCGCCTTGGCACCGGGGCCGTGACCGGCCATCTTCACGGAGGTACCGAGCTGGTCGTCCAGCTCGGCGACCAGGTACGAGCGCAGTGCCAGGGTGGTTACGGTCCCGATCGCGGCGCACACGACGGCGATCAGCGCCACCGCCGAGAAGACGAGCCGCGTCCGCAGGGACCACGGCCGCCCCGGCCGCCGCGGAAGCCGCGGCTTCCGGTACCGAGGCCGGTGTCGGGACCCGGACATCACAGTTCGGCGGGCTTGATCAGGTAACCGGCGCCGCGCCGGGTGTGGATCATCGACGGCAGGCCGGGGCCGCTCTCCAGCTTCCGGCGCAGGTAGGAGATGTACAGCTCGACCACATTGGCCTGGCCGCCGAAGTCGTACGACCACACCCGGTCCAGGATCTGCGCCTTGCTCAGTACCCGCCGGGGGTTGCGCATCAGGTAGCGCAGCAGCTCAAACTCGGTGGCGGTCAGATGGATCTCCCGACCGGCGCGGACCACCTCGTGGCTGTCCTCGTCGAGGTACAGATCACCGACGGCCAGCACCGAGCCGCCGCGGGCCGCCTGCGCGGCTCCCGAGCGCCGGACCAGACCACGCAGCCGGGCGACGACCTCCTCCAGGCTGAACGGCTTGGTGACGTAGTCGTCGCCGCCCGCCGTGAGGCCCGCGATCCGGTCCTCCACGGAGTCCTTGGCGGTGAGGAACAGCACGGGAACCTGCGGGATCTCCCGGCGCAGCCGCCCCAGGACGGCGAGCCCGTCCATGTCCGGGAGCATGACGTCAAGGACCACGACGTCCGGCCGGAACTCCCGCGCCGCCCGCACGGCGCCTGCCCCGTCGCCGGCGCTGCGCACCTCACAGCCCTCGTAGCGCAGGGCCATGGACAGCAGCTCGGAGAGCGAGGCCTCGTCGTCGACGACGAGCACCCGGCAGGGGCCGCCGTCGGGCCGCACCAGGGCCGACGGATTGCTGGTGGACGTGGACGCGGGGGAGGTGGTCGTCGCGGTCATGCAACCACGCTGCCGGGCGCCTCTGAGAGCGTTCTTGTCCCTCTCTGTGAATCTCCTGAGAAACGGGAGGGAGGGGGAGCGGTAGAGGGGGCGAGGGCAGAGGGGCGAGGGCAGAGGGGCGGGGACGGGCGGCGGGGACGGGCCGTGATCAGCCGGTGAGGCGGAAGAGCCGGGCCCCGTTGTCGTGGCAGACCGCCCGCAGCCAGTCGTCGCCGAGGCCGAGGCGTTCCAGGGCCTCCAACTGGTGCTCGTAGGGGTAGGGGATGTTCGGGAAGTCGGTGCCGAGCAGGATCCGGTCGCCGAGGTCCGCGAGGCGCCCCAGATCGCCGGGCGGGAATCCGCCGAACTGCTCGGAGAAGTCCGTGAAGGCCATGGTGGTGTCGAGCCGCACCTCGGCGTACCGGTCGGCGAGGTCGAGGAAGTCGGCGTACTCGGGCATCCCCATGTGGGCGATGATCAACGGCAGGCGGGGATGCCGGGCGAGCAGCCGGGCGATCGGCTCGGGGCCGGTGTGCTTGCCCGGGACGGGTCCGGAGCCGCAGTGGATCACGATCGGGACCCCGGCCTCGGCCAGTACCCCCCACACCGGGTCGAGGCGGTCGTCGTTCGGGTCGTACCCGCCCACCTGGAGGTGCGCCTTGAAGATCCTGGCCCCGCCCTCCAGCGCGTGGCCGACGTACGCGGACACGCCTTCCTCCGGGAAGAAGGTCCCGGTGTGCAGGCACTCGGGGGTCCGGGAGGCGAAGTCGGCGGACCAGGCGTTGAGCCAGGCGGCCATGTCGGGCTTGTGGGGGTAGAGCATGGCGGTGAAGGCGCGGACCCCGAACTCCCGCAGCAGCGCGACGCGCCGCTCCTCCACGAGCCGGTAGGTGATGGGCCACTCGACACCGGTCAGGGGTCCCACCGCGTCGAAGTAGTCCCACACCTTGTCCAGGACCCGCTCGGGCATGAAGTGCGTGTGGACGTCCACCAGTCCGGGCAGCCCGAGGCGCTCCCGGAAGCCGCGGACCGCCTCAGCCGTTGCGGGCAAAGCCGTGGCTCCGCTCGACGGTCGCGACGTGCAGGGTGTAGCTCTCGTACCAGTCGGCGCGGCCCTGCTCCATGGCGGCCTGGTGCCGCAGGTCCTCGCGCCATGCGGTGAGCGCCTCGTGGTCGCGGAAGTAGGCGACGGTGATGCCGAGGCCGCCGGGGGTGCGCGCGGATTCGTATCCGAGGAAGCCCGGATTCGCCGCGACGATCTCGTTCATCAGGGCGAGGGTTTCCTGATACCCGCTGTCGTCAGGGGTGCGGACATTGCTGAAAACGGCCATCAGATAAGGCGGTTCGAAAGCCGGTACCGGCTGGATGCTCATGTCCCCCACCCTCGGTCCCGGTGCCCGGGCCTGTCCACCGAAATGGGCCCCGCGCGGCGGAAGGGATCCAAGTCTTGACCCTGGCACGGCCGGTGGGCCGCTCAGAACAGTCCGCCCTGCTCCGCCGGCGGAACACCCGCGGAGAGGATCCGAGCCACCGGGACGGCCGTCACGGCCTCCCCGGCGGGCGCGATGAGTTCCCACCCCGCGAGCAGCCGGGTGTCCACCACCAGCCCGTCCGCGAGATGCAGATCGGGCCCGGCGGCGCCCGCCAACCGCCCCACGACCACCCCACCGGCCACCATCTCCGTCACCACCCACCCGTACCCGCCCACGCCACCCCGCCCACCCAACACGCCCGGCCCGCCTGACCCGCCTGGGGCGGCCGGCCCGCCCGGCCCACCAGCCCTGTCTGCCCCACCTGACCCGCCCGGCCCGTCCGGCCCGCCTTGGCCGCTCCGACCCGCAGACCCGCTCGGGCCGCCCGAGCCGTCCGCCCCGTCGAGCACACCCTGCCCACCGAACCCACCGAACCCGCCGAGCCCGCCGATCGCAGCGAGACCGAACGGCTCCGCGTGGTCGGTGATGTCGCAAGCCAGTCGCTCCAGCGACTCGGGCCACCCGGCCAGCGCCGCCGCCCGGGCGTGCAGCTCGGCGACCTCACGGGCCCGCTCGGTCGCGGGCGGCAGGTGCCCCCGTACCGCGCGCTTGCGGGCGTGCGCGATCCGGTCCGGCACCCCGAGGGCCGCCCGCAGCAGTTCCTCGGTACGCCGGGTGGCCATGAGCGGCCCCCGGCCCAGCCAGGTCCATGCCACGGCCGCCTGCTCCAGCAGCCGGACGGAGCCCCGCTCCTCGGCGGTGATGCCGACCTTGACCATGCCGGGCCCGAACCAGGCCAGGTAGACCCGGTAGGTGCGCGGGTCGGCCGCGTTGGTGTCGGCGGCCACCGAGAACGACCGGTCGACACGGGCGCATTCGGGGCACTGCGCGTTGCCGACGCGGCCGGGCACGACGGCGGCGGTGGGACAGGCGGTCCGCTTCCCCGCCCTGCGCACACCGAGGCAGCGCCGCTCCCCGCGCGCGGCGAAGGCCAGCCGCTGCCCGTACACGAGCGGGCTCACCCGCTCCGCGCGCCCCTCCCCGCACCACCCGATCGCGGGCCGGCCGTCCGTCCAACGGATCCCGGTGCACCGCCAGGTCACAGCGGCAGCGGCCGCTCGAAGAAGGTGTCCAGGACCACGGTGGCGTGCGTACCGCTGACACCGTCGATGGCGTAGAGCCTGCGCAGAACGTCCTGCAACTGCTCGGTCGAGGCCGTCCGCACCTTGACCAGCACCGAGGCGCTGCCCGCGATGATGTGCGCCTCCTGGATCTCGGGGATGGCGGCGAAGGCCTCACCGGCCTCTCCCATCCAGGCGTTGGAGTCGACCATCACATAGGCGAGCACCCCACTGCCGACCGCAGCCGGATCCACGTCGACCGTGGTCCGCCGGATCACCCCGCGCTCGCGGAGCTTGCGTACACGCTCGTGGGTGGCCCCGGCCGAGAGCCCGACGGCGGTGCCCAGAGCCGCGTACGACTGGCCCGCGTCCTGCTGCAGGCGCAGGACGAGCGCCCGGTCGATGTCGTCCACGCGATCTTCCTCCCATGAGCCCGTCGGCCCTTGCGAAGACGGTACCGGATTCTACAATCTCTCCCCAGCACCGAACAGAATTCGGCTCTACTCCTCCAATGGGAATCATGTCTGCCATAGCTGACCTCACCTTGTACGAGATTCTGGACGTAGGCTTCCGCACGGGCCCCTGCGCCAACGGGGACGCTCGCCTGGACCGGCTCTACGACGACCGACCGCATGCTGCGCCGGGACGAGGCGACCGGCGCGGTGCCCCTCTTCCGTTCCCCGGCCGGACACTCCAACGGCAACACCCTGGACCGCCAAGGCCGTCCGATCACCTGCGAGCAGGGCAACCGGCGCGTCATCCGCACCGAACCCGACGGCCGCCTGACGGTGATCGCCGACCGCTTCGACGGGAAGCGGCTCAACAGCCCCAACGACGCGGTGGTCCGCTCGGACGGCTCGCTGTGGTTCTCAGACCCGGACTTCGGCATCACCGACGACTACGAGGGCCGGCGCACCCCCAGCGAGATCAGCGCCTGCAGCCTCTACCGGACCGACCCGGCGACGGGCGGGGTCCGCATGGTGGCGGACGCCTTCCTGGGCCCCAACGGCCCGGCCTTCTCCCCCGACGAGAGCGAGCTGTACGCCGCGGAAACCCGCGCCGGCCACATCCGCGCATTGAACCACCGACGACGGCGCCCTCACCGACGACCGGGTCTTCACCGCCTACCCCTCGGTCGGTCTCGAACATGCCCTCGGCGGCCCGAGGAACAATCACCTCTTCATCCCGGCCACCACCTCCCTCTACTCCCTGGTGATGTCGGTGACCGGCCTCCCCCGCGCCCTCTGAGGAAACGCTACGTCCGGCTACCGGGCGACGAACTGCGTGAGGATCGCCTGCACCTCGTAGATGTCGACACCCTTCGTGAAGGTCTTCTCGATCGGCGCAGAGCTCCCGGATATCCAGATCTTGAGCTCGGCGTCGAGATCGAAGTGCCCGGCGGTCTCCACGGAGAAGTGCGTGATGCTCCGGTACGGGACGGAGTGGTACTCCACCTTCTTCCCCGTGAGCCCCTGCTTGTCGACCAGCACCAGCCGCCGGTCGGTGAACAGGATCGTGTCGCGGATGAGCAGGAAGGCGGCGTGCACCTGCTCCCCCTGCCCCAGCAGTCGCGCGTAGTCCCGCTGCGCCGACACCGGGTCGACGGTGTGCGCATTCCCGAACAGTCCCATGAGAGCCCCCGTTGTTTCGGATCCGGTCGATCTCCCCGAACCGTAGCCACCCACCCTCGTGACCCGCGTCCCCCGCCAGAGCCAGACCACCCCTGACATCCCCTGGGGGACGCCTCCCCACCGAGTAGGACCCAGGTACTACGCCCGGCCCGCACCGCGAGGGAAAACGCCAGAGGGCCCAGACTTTCGTCTGGGCCCTCTGGACTGCTGTGCACTCGGCAGGATTCGAACCTGCAACCTTCTGATCCGTAGTCAGATGCTCTATCCGTTAAGCTACGAGTGCTTGGCTTGCTGGGGTTTTGCGCCCCGCTGGCCTTGCGAGAACAACAATACATGGACCTCGCCGGGACGCGAAATCCATTAGCCAAACATCGCCTGACCTGCGAAAACGGCTTGAAAGAAGATCATCCGGCCGGGCTCGTCGCGAGTCCGCCGGCGCGCGGATCGGTGCCGGGTAGCCGCCCGAACGGATGTACTCGCGCAGAACGCACCGAAGCCCCGGTCCAGACGGACCGGGGCTTCGTGAAGTGCGGAGGCGGAGGGATTTGAACCCTCGATGGGGGGTAAGCCCCAAACCGCATTAGCAGTGCGGCGCCATAGACCGGACTAGGCGACGCCTCCAGCACACCCCCGCGTACGAGGGTGCGTGCAGATGATGACACAGCCGCGGGGCCCGTCACCAATCCGCTCCCACGGTACAAGGACGGAAGGGCCCAGAGCAAAGCCTTATGGCGAGGTGGTGCGACACCGGGACGCAACGTCGGCGCTCCCCGGTCGTTGGTCAGGCGTACGACGTACGGACGACCTGGAGTGCCCATGCTGAGTCTCGCCGCCTTCGCCGTCACCTCCGCCCTGGCCGCCGCGGCCGCCGGACCTCTGCCCCCGCTGCACCCACTGCCCCTCGACCGGTTGCTCTCCACGCCCGACCGGCTCACCATCGCCATGGCCGACACCGGGAACCGGCAGTTGGACCGCGCGTACCGGCTCGAATGCGACCCCACGGGAGGCGACCATCCGCAGGCGGTCGGCGCCTGCGCCCGGCTGGAGCAGCTCGCCAGGGAAGGGAGGGACCCGTTCGCCCCCGTCTCCAAGCGGCAGATCTGCACGATGCAGCACGGCGGTCCGGCCACCGCCCGCATCACCGGGTCCTGGCACGGGCACAAGGTGGACGCGACCTTCCGTCGGACCAACGGATGCGAAATCAGCCGCTGGGACGACTTGGAACCTCTCCTTCCGACTGGGCGTTCCTGACCTGGGAGGATGCACGGGATGGGCGGTATCCGCCGTCCATCGGCCACCCCGCCGCGGGGCTGTGGCCTTAGACTCCTCCCGTGACATGCCGGTAGTTGTGGTCAGGGAGGAAGCTCGTCGTGAGCAGCAGGCCATCCCGAGGCGCTGCTCGCCTCGCAGCAATACTCGACGCGCTTCCGGACGCGCTGTTGCTCGTCAACGCCAACGGCACGGTCGTCAACGCGAATTCGATCGCTCTTGAGGTCATGGAGAGCCCGGGCACCGGTCTCGTCGGCCGGGGTCTGCTCGACCTCCTGCCCGAATTCGACTCCAAGCTGATCCCCGGCTCCATGCGCCGGCCCGGCGAGGACGGGGGCGGCCGTACGAAGCCCACGCGCATGATCGCCCGCCGTACCGACGGCTCCGAGTTCCCCGTCGAGGTCACCAGCGCCCATCTCGACGGACGCGACGCCTACCGCGAGCCGCAACCCGGCTACACGGGTGACGAGCTGCTGATGCTCGTCGTTCGCGACCTCTCGCAGGCCGTGGACACCGAGGCCGAGCTGGCCCGCTCCCAGCGCCAGACCGAGATGATCCTGCGCGCCGCCGCCGAGGGCGTCGTCGGTACGGACACCGATGGCCGCGTCGTGCTGGTCAACCCGGCCGCCGCGCAGATCCTCGGCTACCGCGCCACCGACCTCGGCAACCGCGAACTGCACGGGCTGATCCAGCACTCGCGGGCGGACGGCTCGCCGTTCCCGTTCGAGGAGTCCCCGCTCGCCGACACCCTGCGCAGCGGTCGCAAGCACCGCGTCCGCGGCCAGGTGCTGTGGAACAAGACCGGGCAGCCGGTCGCCGTCGACCTGACCACCTCGCCCGTACGGGACGGGGAGCAGCTCGTCGGCGCCGTCATGACCTTCACCGACCGTCGGCCCTACGACGCCCTCGCCGCACGGCACGCGCAGTTGCTCGCCGTCCTCGGGGACTCGCTGCGCGGACCGCTCGACGAGCTGCGCGGGGAACTGGCGACGCTGGCGGCCGACGACGCCGGACAGCTGTGGCCCGAGGCCAACCAGCTGCTCCACCACCTGGCCGCCGGGTACTCCCGGATGACGACGCTCGTGGACAACGTGCTCGGCTTCCAGCGCCTGGACGCGGGCAGTGACCGGCTCACGAAGAAGAAGGTCCTGATCAACGCCGTCGTGGCGGCCGGCGTCGACGGGGCGGTCGAGCTGATCGGGCCGGGCCGCGCACAGTTCGCGGTGCACGCGCCGACGATCGAGGCCGAGGTGGACGCGGAGCGGATCGCGACCGCGCTCGCGCATCTGGTCGCCGATGTCGCGGGTGTGGACGCCACCGGCAAGACCCGCCAGGGCAGCGGCTACAGCGACTCGACGATCGTCGTGGCCGCCGCGCAGCGCGGGGACGTCGTACGGATCGAGGTGCGCGGGCCGTACGAGGGCGGCAGCCCGGTGCACGAGCCGATCGTGCGGGGGATCGTGGCCGCGCACGGGGGCGTGCTGCAGACGGTGGAGGTGCCGGGCGCGCCCGGCGGGGCCTACGTACTGGAACTGCCGTTGGGCTCGGGCGCCGGGACGGTGACCCTGCCCGAGCCGGCGGAGGAACCGGCCGGCGAAACGGCCACCGGGACCGCGAGTCCCGGGGCGGGCGGCGCGGGAGCGGGCGGCAAGGTCTCCGGCGGACGGCGCGCCCGACGCGGGGTGGACGCCTTCCTGGAGGACGGCGTGGAGGCCCCCGACGCGGCAGGCGCCGAGCAGCAGGCCGAGGGCGGAAGCGCGCTGGCGCTGCCGTCCGGACGGCGGCGGGCGGCCGAGGCCGGTGCCGCCACCGGTCCGGAGCTCGCCCAGTCCCCGGTGAACCCGGCGGGACTCGGTACAGGGCGCCGTCGCGGCCGGGCCGGTGACGACAGCGGTGAGGCCGGCCGGGGCGGCCCAGGGCGGCCCGTGCCGCCGCAGGGCAACGCCATGGCCGCGCTCCCGCCGGTGCCGGTCCCGTCCGGGCCCGTCCCGCCGACGTCGGCCCCGTCCGGGCCCGTCCCGCCGGCGCCGGCCCCGCCGGCTCAGATTCCGTCCGTGCCGGTCCCTCCGGTTCCGGTGACCGAACATCCCGCCGCTCGGCGGCGACCGCTTGCCCCGTCCGGTCCGGTGCAGCCCGGTGCGCCCGTGCCGGCGACCGGGCTCGGCCCCGCTCCCGCCCAGGCCCGGCCGATCGCGCCCGAGGGCGGGTTCGCGCTGCCGGCCGGGCCGACTCCGGCCGCGTCCGCTCCGCAGGCGCACGCCATGGCCGGTGCGGCGCCCGCTCCCGCCGAGACCGACGCAGACGGCGGGGCCGACGCTCCGGGCGGACGGCGCGGCCGCCGGGTGCTGGGTGCTCCCGCCGCCGAGGCCGAGGACCCCGCCGCGGAGTCGGCCGGGGCCGCGGAGGAACCCGTACCGCCGACCGGGCGGCGGCGCGCACTGCCCGCCAATCCGGCCTGGCCCGTTCCGGCGGCGCGGACCGCTCCCGAGGACGACCGGGCCTCCGGCCGGGTCGCGGTGCCCGGGGCCCGGCAGCCGCAGGACGTTCCGGCGGAGGGCCAGGCGGCGCAGCCGATCAGCGTGCGCGCGCTCGGCACCCTGGGGCAGGGCATCTCCGTCGACCCCAACGGTTCGGGGTCGGGTCGCCGGCGTCGGCTGGCCGAGCCCGCTCCGCAGGGCCGGGCCTTCGCCATAGGGGCTCCGGAGGCGGGTTCCGACGAGGGCCCCGAGCCGCTCGACGGGCCCGGCGGCGCCGTGGAGGTGGTCAACCGGCCCGTTCCGCAGCCGGTGGACGACGAGCTGCCCCCGGAGCCGCTGGACAACCCGCGCCGGCTGCTGGTGTGGCCCGCGCCGGACGTACAGACGCAGCAGGCGCTCAGTGACCGCGGCTACCGCCCGGTGATCGTGCACTCGCGCGAGGAGGTGGACGCGCAGATCGCCGCGTTCCCCGCCGCCCTCTTCGTGGACCCGCTGACCGGGCCCATCACCCGGACCGCTCTGCAGTCCCTGCGCCAGGCGGCGGTGGCCGCCGAGGTACCCGTACTGGTCACGGCCGGGCTGGGGCACGCCACGCGCGAGGCCGCGTACGGGGCGGATCCGGCCGTTCTCCTCAAGGCGCTCGCGCCGCGCGACAGCGAGCAGCACCCGTCCCGGGTCCTGCTGATCGAGGAGCACGACGAGATCGCGACCGCGCTGACCGCAGCTCTGGAACGGCGCGGGCTCCAGGTCGCCCGGGCGGGCGCCGATACCGACGCCGTGGAACTGGCGACGCGGATACGGCCCAATCTGGTGGTCATGGACCTCATGCAGGTGCGTCGTCGGCGGGCCGGGATCGTGGACTGGCTGCGTGCCAACGGCCAGCTGAACCGCACGCCGCTGGTCGTCTACACGGCGGCGGGCATCGACGCGGCCGAACTGCCGAGGCTGGCCTCGGGCGAGAGCGTGCTCTTCCTCGCCGAGCGGGCCACGACGGCGGACGTGCAGGGCCGCATCGTGGACCTGTTGGCCAAGATCGGCACCAACTAGTAATCCTGGCCCGATGGCCATCATCCAGACGAACGAGCAGACCGTCCCCGCCGACAGCGGGGAGGTGAACCTGCTGATCGCGCGGCAGGTGGACCCGGGACATGAGGAGACGTTCGAGGCCTGGGCCCACGGCATCCTGGAGACGGCCGCGGGCTTTCCCGATCATCTGGGGTACGGGCTCTTCCGTCCCGCGTCCGAGGGCGGGCCGTGGTTCCTGGTCCACCGCTTCCGCAACCAGGCGGCGTTCCAGCGCTGGCAGGACTCCGCCGAGCGGGCCGCGTGGTTCTCGAACTGCCTCGGCCACCACCACACCGAGATAGCCCGGCGGGAACTCCAGGGCATGGAGACGTGGTTCGCCCAGCCGGGTACGACCCGGCCGGCGCCGCCGCGGTGGAAGATGGCGGTGAGCTCGGGGCTGGCCATCTTCCCGATCTCGCTCGCGGGCAACGCCGTGCTCGGGCCGTACCTGGTGGATCTGCACTTCGTGCTGCGGACGGCGGCCTTCGCCGTCGTCTTCAGCACCCTGATGACCTACGTGGCCATGCCCGCCGTCAGCAGGCTGCTGCGGCCGTGGCTCACCCGGGGTTAGACCGTCTTCCCGGGTCGGGCCGCGGCCGCCTCGCTCAGTCCAGGGTGGTGACGTCCAGCGCGCCGTCCGCGTACTGCTTGCGGATCACCTTCTTGTCGAACTTGCCGACGCTCGTCTTCGGCACGGCATCGATGATCGTCCAGCGCTCCGGCAGCTGCCACTTGGCGATGGACTGGCCCAGGAACGCGCGCAGTCCCGCGTAGTCCACGGTGGCGCCCTCGTTGAGCACGACGGTCGCCAGCGGGCGCTCTCCCCACTTCTCGTCGGGGACGGCGACGACGGCCGCTTCGGCGACCTCGGGGTGAGCCATCAGCGCGTTCTCCAGCTCCACGCTGGAGATCCACTCGCCACCGGACTTGATGACGTCCTTGGCCCGGTCGGTGAGGGTGAGGTAGCCGTCGGGGCTGATCACGCCGACGTCGCCGGTCTTGAGCCAGCCGTCGGCACTGAACTTGTCCTCGGGGCGAACGGGTTCGCCGGCCGCGCCGCCGTAGTAGGCGCCCGCGATCCAGCTTCCCCGCACCTCCAGCTCGCCGGCCGACTCGCCGTCCCACGGCAGGAAGCCGCCGCCGGGACCGACCAGACGGGCCTCGACCCCTGCCGGGAACCTGCCCTGGGTGATCCGGTAGGGCCACTCCTCCTCGGCGGTCAGTCCGGCCGGCGGGTGCGCCATCGTGCCGAGCGGGGAGGTCTCGGTCATGCCCCACGCGTGGCAGAGGCTGACGCCGAGCTTGTCGTAGGCCTCCATCAGGGAGGGCGGACAGGCCGCGCCGCCGATGGTGACCTGCTGCATCGAACTCAGGTCGCGCGGGTTGGCCGTCACCTCGGCCAGCAGGCCTTGCCAGATGGTCGGGACGGCGGCGGCGTGCGAGGGCTTCTCCCGCTCGATCATCTCGGCGAGCGGGGCCGGCTGGAGGAACCGGTCGGGCATCAGCATGTTGATGCCGGTCATGAAGGTGGCGTGCGGCAGCCCCCAGGCGTTCACATGGAACTGCGGGACCACCACGAGGGTGGTGTCCTTGTCGGTCAGCCCCATCGACTCGGTCATGTTGACCTGCATGGAGTGCAGGTAGATCGACCGGTGCGAGTAGATGACGCCCTTGGGGTCCCCGGTGGTGCCGGAGGTGTAGCACATCGCGGCCGCCTGGCGCTCGTCCAGCTCGGGCCAGTCGTAGCTGTCGGAGCGGCCCGCGAGGAGCTCCTCGTACTCGTGCACGCGCACATCCAGGCCGTCGAGCACGGAGCGGTCGCCGATGCCGGAGACCACCACGTGCTCGATCGTCGGCAGATGAGGCAGGAGCGGGGCGAGCAGCGGCAGCAGGCTGCCGTTCACGAGCACGACGCGGTCGGCGGCATGGTTGACGATGAAGACCAGCTGCTCCGGAGGAAGCCGCAGATTGAGGGTGTGCAGAACCGCACCCATGCACGGGATCGCGAAGTACGCCTCGACGTGCTCGGCGTTGTTCCACATGAGGGTGGCGACCCGGTCGTCCTGCTGTACCCCGAGCTCGTCGCGGAGGGCGTTGGCGAGGCGCGTGGCGCGGGTACCGATCTCGGCGAAGCTGCGGCGGTGCGGCTCGACCTCCCCGGTCCAGGTCGTGACCTGGGACTTCCCGTGGATCGTCATCCCGTGTCGGAGTATGCGGGTGACGAGGAGCGGTACGTCCTGCATGGTGCTCAGCAAAGCGTCCTCCCGGTGAGCGCTGCGGCGCTGCGGCGGCTACGGCTGCTGCGATTCTGCGCACATACCGGTCGGCATGTCACTACCCCGGAGTGGAAACCGGTTCGTGTTTCACGTGAAACATCTCGCTGTTTCACGTGAAACATCCCCAAGGCCCGGGCTCACCGGACGGGTCAGCCCCGAACGGGGGTCAGCTCGGGGTCCTCGCGGAGCTTGCCCAGCGCACGAGAGACGGCGCTCTTGACCGTGCCGACGGAGACCCCCAGCAACTCGGCGGTCTGCACCTCGCTGAGGTCCTCGTAGTAGCGCAGGACGACCATGGCCCGCTGGCGGTCGGGGAGCCGGGTCACCGCGCGCCACATGGCGTCGCGCAGTGCCTGTGCCTCCGCGGGGTCGGCCGCCGGCGCCTCCTCGGACTCCGGCAGCTCGTCGCACGCGAACTCGTCGACCTTGCGCTTGCGCCACTGGGAGGTGCGCGTGTTCACCAGGGCTCGCCGGACGTAGCCGTCGAGCGCGCGGTGGTCCTCGATGCGGTCCCAGGCCATGTACGTCTTCGTGAGGGCCGTCTGGAGGAGGTCCTCGGCATCGCACGGATTGGCGGTCAGGGAGCGCGCGGTGCGCATCAGGACCGTGCCGCGGGTCCGGACGTACGCCGAGAACGACGGGTACGGCGTCGGGTTCGAGGCGAGCGTGCACACAGGCGGGGTCATGTCTCCACGCTAGGAGCGCCCGGCCGCCCTGGAATCGCCCGCAGGTGCCGAAGGAGGATCCACCTCAGGTTGTAGGCGCAGGGCGAACTCGACCTCCTGAAGGTGGAGGGTGCAGAGCCCCCGGGACCGGTGCTCAGCCCTCGGCGCCGAGGATCAGGCCGGAGGTCGGAACCCCGGTCCCGGCCGTGACCAGGGCGTGGGCCGCGCCCGCCACTTGGTTCACGGAGGTGCCGCGCAGTTGGCGGACGGCCTCGGCGATGCCGTTCATCCCGTGCAGGTACGCCTCCCCGAGCTGACCGCCGTGGGTGTTGATCGGCAGGGCGTCCGCGGCGACGAAATCGGCGGCCTCGCCGGGACCGCAGAACCCGAACTCCTCCAGCTGCATCAGGACGAAGGGCGTGAAGTGGTCGTAGAGGATGCCCACGTCGATGTCCGAGGGCCGGAGCCCGCTGGTGCGCCACAACTGACGTGCGACCACGTCCATCTCGGGAAGTCCGGTGAGGTCGTCGCGGTAGAAGGAGGTCATGCCCTCCTGGCGGCGGCCGGCGCCCTGCGCGGCCGCAGTGATCACGGCCGGGGCGTGCCGCAGGCTCCGGGCCCGCTCCGTGCGGGTGACGACGACGGCCTGCCCGCCGTCGGTCTCCTGGCAGCAGTCCAGCAGCCGCAGCGGCTCCACGATCCAGCGCGATGCGGCGTGGTCGGCGAGGGTGATCGGCTTGCCGTGGAAGTACGCGGCGGGATTGTTCGCGGCATGCCGGCGGTCGGTGACCGCGACGTGCCCGAAGGCCTCCGGCGTGAGGTTGTAGGTGTGCAGGTAGCGCTGTGCGGTCATGGCCACCCACGAGGCGGGGGTCAGCAGCCCCCAGGGCAGTGACCAACCGAGCGCCGCGCCCTCCGCCGAGGGCTCGCGCTGCTGGACGCCGGAGCCGAAGCGGCGCCCGGAGCGCTCGTTGAAGGCGCGGTAGCAGACCACCACCTCGGCGACTCCGGTGGCGACGGCGAGCGCGGCCTGCTGGACGGTGGCGCAGGCGGCGCCGCCGCCGTAGTGGATGCGGGAGAAGAAGGACAGTTCCCCGATGCCGGCCGCCTGCGCGACGGTGATCTCGGGGCTGGTGTCCATGGTGAAGGTGACCATGCCGTCGACGTCGGCCGGCGTGAGCCCGGCGTCGTCGAGGGCGGCGTGCACGGCTTCGACGGCGAGTTTGAGCTCGCTGCGGCCGGAGTTTTTGGAGAACTCGGTGGCGCCTATACCGGCGATCGCGGCACGGCCGCCGAGCTCGTCGCGGGCCCGGACACTCATGCGGCGCTCCCCGGGTCGAGGGTCACGGTGACCGTGCCGGTGACGTGATGACCCAGGCCGTTGGCGCCGATGACGCGGATCTCCGCCGTGTCCCCGTCGAGGGCCGTGACGGTACCGCTGAGCGTCATGGTGTCGCCCGGATAGTTGGGGGCGCCGAGTCGGATGGCCACCTTGCGCAGCACGGTGCGCGGACCGAGGCGGTCGGTGACATAGCGGCCCACGAGGCCGTTGGTGGTCAGGATGTTCATGAAGATGTCCGGGGAGCCCTTCTCCCGCGCCAGCGCGGCGTCGTGGTGCACGTCCTGGTAGTCACGGGAGGCGATCGCGCCCGCGACGATCAGGGTGCGGGTGACCGGAATCTCCAGGGGCGCCAGTTCCTCGCCGACTCTCATCGCTCAGCCCTCCTGCGCCAGTAGGTCGCCCAGTTCGGCCAGCAGCTCGCTGCCGCAGCCCAGGTACGCGTCCAGCTGGCGCCCCCAGAGGAAATGCCGGTGGACGGGGTGGTCGAGGTCGGCTCCCATGCCGCCGTGCAGGTGCTGACCGGCGTGGACGACACGTTTGCCCGCTTCGGAGGCCCACCAGGCGGTCGTGAGCGCGTGTTCACGCGCGGGGAGGCCTTGGTCGATGCGCCAGGCCGCTTCGTACGCGGTGACGCGGATCGCCTCGGTGTCCATGTACGCGTCCGCCGCGCGCAGCAGGACCGCCTGGTTGGTGGAGAGCGGACGGCCGAACTGCTCGCGGGTCGAGGTGTGCTCCACGGCCCGGGCGAGGGAGCCCGCGCATACGCCGGCCTGGAGGCCGGCGAAGGCGGTGCGGGCGGCGGCGAGCGTGTAGGCGTACGCGTCCGCGGATCCGTCGTCGTGGCCGCCCGCCGCCGCGGTGGCGGTTGCGGCGCAGGTCTCCGCCGCGGGGGCGGTGCCGGCGCAGGTCTCCGCCGCGGGGGCGGTGCCGGCGCAGGTCTCCGCCGCGGTGGCGGTGCCAGGGCCGATGCGTTCGGCCTCGGCGCCGGTCAGGTCCAGCCGGCCCGCCGACCAGGGCGCAGTGGTCTCCACGGCCGAGGTCCGTACGCCGGGCGCGTCCGTCCGTACGAGCCACAGAGCCCGGTCCGTGTCCGGGACCAGGACGTGCGTGGCCTCGCGCAGCCAGGGCACGACCGGGGCCGTCCCGGTGAGCCCGGCCCGCCCGGTGGTGCCCCTGACCCGCTCGGCGGTGATCCGGCCCCGGGCCGGGAAGGCCCCGGTGGCCACCGCCGCTCCCGTGCCGAGGGCGGGCAGCAGGCGGGCCCGCTGCTCGGCGCTGCCGTACGCGGCGACGGGGAGGATCCCGTACACGCAGGTGGCGGCGTACGGGACCTGCGCGGTGAAGCGGCCCTGTTCCTCCAGCAGCAGGACCAGGCCGAGCAGGCCGATGTCCTCGACGGCGGCCACCAGTCCGGCGGCGGTGAGGGCCTTCCAGAGCTCGGCGTCGCTGCCGGTACCGGCAGCGGCCAGGCGCTCATGGGTGGCGAGGTCCCGGAAGATCCGGGCGGCGAGGCCGGCCGCGGCGGCCTGCTCCTCGGTGGGGTGGAAGTCCATCAGCCGGCGCTCCCGCGGAAGACGGGGAGTTCGAGGCCGTCGTCGACGCGCAGGAACTCCAGCTGGACCGGCAGGCCGATCCGCACCTTGTCGTAGGGGACGCCCGTGATGTTGCTGACCATGCGGACCCCCTCGGCCAGCTCGACGAGCGCGACCGCGTAGGGAGGATCGAAAGCCGGGAAGGGCGGGTGGTGCATGACGACGTAGCTGAACACCGTGCCCGTCCCGGACGCCTCGACGGTGTCCCAATCGGGCGAAGCGCAGGTGTTGCAGCCGGGGAGCCACGGGAAGCGGAGGGTCTCGCAGTCGGTGCAGCGCTGGATCAGCAGCTTGTGGTCGCGCACACCGTCCCAGAAGCCCTGGTTGTCGCGGTTGACGACCGGCCGGGGACGCTGGGCGGCGGTCTGCGGCGACGGGCGCGGCGCTCGGGCGGGCCGGGTTGCCGAGCCCTGGGGGGCCTGCTGCACCGGCTCGGCCGGTAGTACCGGATCGGCTTGCCGTATCGGCGGGGCCTGCTGCACCGGCTCGGCTTCCCGTATCCGCTGGGCGTGCCGAGTGGCCGGTCGGTACTTCAGGATCCGGAAGCGGTGGGTCCCGGCGAGGGCTCCGTCCGCC
The DNA here is from genome assembly GCF_053606025.1 of Streptomyces sp. NPDC055254. Taxonomy (NCBI): domain Bacteria; kingdom Bacillati; phylum Actinomycetota; class Actinomycetes; order Kitasatosporales; family Streptomycetaceae; genus Streptomyces; species Streptomyces sp. NPDC055254. Next base: position 101,047 of record NZ_JBSGQV010000006.1, read on the forward strand.
CGGACGTCCATGCGGGTGGTCACGAAGTGCCCGGTGCCCAGTTTGGTCGTCTTGCGGGGCGAGACCGACTCGATGACGGCGTCGAAGGTGACCGCTTGGCCGGGGCGCAGCGGACGGAGGTACTCCTGCTCGCAGTCGGTCGCCACCACGGAGGTGAACCCGGCGCCGTCGAGCAGGGCGAAGAGCTCGTCGTGGGCGCCCGCCCGGTCCGTGTGGCCCGATAGCCCGCCCATCGTCCAGGCCTGCAGCATCGTGGGCGGAGCGATGGCGTCCGGCCCTGTGTAGGAAGAGTTGGCGTCGCCCATCGCCTCGCACCAGTGGCGGATCATCGCCTCGTTGACCAGGTCTTTCCCCCGGCCTCCGATGGCCGCGGGCGCTCCCTCGAAGGCCTGGAGCAGTGCGTGGAGACGGTCCGCCTCATCAGTCCCCACCGCCTCCCGGTTCCCCCGGGCCGTCGGCCCGGCCGTGTCCGCCGTCATCGCTTCCTGCCCTTCATGCCGAGCCGCATCGTCGCGACGATCTCCCGCTGGACCTCACTCACCCCGCCGCCGAAGGTGTTGATCTGGGCCGCCCGGTTCATCCGCTCCAGCTCACCGCCGGCGAAGGCGCCGGGTCCCCGTACCAAGGCCTCTTCGCCCACGACCTCCTGGCACATCCGGTACACCTCGACGGTGGACTCGGTGCCGAGGAACTTCACGCCGCTGGCGTCGCCGGGAGCCAGCGCGCCGCGGCCCACGTCCTGGACGAGGCGCCAGTTCAGGAGGCGTACGGCCGCCAGTCGCGCGTGCGCCTCGGCGAGCCGGGACCGCACCCACGGGGCGTCGGCGGGCCGCTCGCCCGTGCCGGGGTCGGGGGTGCGGGCATGGGTCAGGGCGGCTTCGTAGAAGTCCTCGGCCTGCATGCCGATGGCGGCTAGGGCGACCCGCTCGTGGTTGAGCTGGTTGGTGATCAGGCCCCAGCCGCCGTGCTCGGGGCCGACGAGGTGGCCGGCGGGCACGCGGATGGAGTCGTAGTAGGTCGCCGTGGTCGTGAGCCCCCCGACGGTCTCGATCGGCGTCCACGAGAAGCCGGGCGCGTCGGTGGGCACCAGGATGATGGAGACGCCCTTGTGCTTGGGAGCCTCGGGGTCGGTGCGGCAGGCGAGCCAGATCCAGTCGGCGTTCTGAGCGTTGGACGTGAAGATCTTCTGCCCGTCGATCACCCACTCCCCGCCCGTCGCCCCGTCCCGCACGGCACGGGTGCGCAACGAGGCGAGGTCGGTGCCGGCCTCGGGCTCCGAGTAGCCGATGGCGAAGACGAGCTCGCCCTTGAGGATCCGGGGCAGGAAGTAGTCCTTCTGCTCCTGGGTCCCGTACTTCATCAGGGTCGGGCCGACGGTGTTGAGGGTGACCATGGAGACGGGGGCTCCGGCCCGGTAGGCCTCGTCGAAGAACACGAACTGCTCGTCGGGGCCCCGGCCCTGCCCGCCGTACTCGACCGGCCAGCCGAGGCCGAGCAGGCCGTCTGCTCCGATCCGGCGCAGGAGTTCGCGCTGGCGGGCCGGATCCTCGGGCACCCCGTGCGGCAGCAGGCCCTGGAAGTACTCCCGCAGTTCGGCGCGGAGCAGCGACTGGCCTTCGGTCGGGGCGAGGTGCACGGCACTGGCCTCCCGGCGTCACATCATCGAATAAAACTGACTGTCCGTCAGATTTACCTGTGCTGTCAAGGCCGGGAAGCGCGCGACACCTCGGGCGCGCGCGAGGGCGCCCGCTGAGCTGGTCATACTTGCGGGAGAATCAGGGATTCCGGGACGGTTCGCCGGGATTCGGTGGTCAACTGCCGCACACGTGTTGAACCGCTCCGCCAGACTCCCGGTCGCGGACATGCCGAAAGGGCCGCGACGTCCGGGAACCCACCGTCTCCCGGGCCTGCGACCTTGCAATGCCAAGTGTCACGCCCCCGGCGCCCGCCGGGGCAAACCATCCGCGCCCCGCTCCGGGGCACCGCGTGGCGCGATCCACGGTCATGACCGACCGGGCTCCAGCGCCTGACGCCGTTCTGCCTTCTCGTGCTCGTACCGGTGGCTGCGCTCGTCTCGTGCCTGTGCCTGCGCCTTGCGCGTGCTTGTGCCTGTACTGGTGCTGGTACTCGTACTGCGACTGCGGATGCCGTTCCCGGGCTGCCGGACCACTCCGGTCCAAACTATGCGGCGAGCGCGAGCACGGCCCGGGAGGCACCGGCAGGGACGGTGGACGAAACGGCCGGGAGGACAGCGGAGGACGCCGTAGGGACTGCGCGTGCCAGCGGGGATCCGGCGGCGGCACCCGAGTCGGCGCCCATGGCCGCGGCGGTGGTCGACCGCCGGACGGACGGGGTCTTGCCGTGCGCCTCGGCGCGGATCCGCTGCTTGATGGTCGGCGGGAGCGAACCGCCCCGCATCATCGCCCGCCAGGTCCGCGGGGCCACGACGGCCGGCCGGCGCACGGCGACCGTGGTGGTGGTCCCAGCGGCGGAGGCCGATACGGAAGCGGCGGCCGGGGCAGCCTTCCCGCCGAATCCGAGGGAGGAGAGCAGGGCCGCGAGGGCGGTGAGGACGGTGGTCCAGATCGAGGTGAAGGTGCTGCGGTGAGCCATGACGAGGTACCTCAATTCGCGATGTTCCGACGGGCGGATCTGCATACATTCGTCATGATGTGGTCGCAACCGCACCGCCCCCACCACGCGCGCCGATCTTCCGACAAACACCACTCGGAAGGCCCAAAGAGACCCCACCGGGCCGTAATCCCGGCCATGGCCCTCGCCGACGTCGAGGGCTGGGACGGCTCCGCGCCTGCTCCGCAGCACCTGGGGCGCGGACCTGCTCGGCGACGAGGGCGTTCGCCCGGTCGCCTGCTCCAACGGCTGACCCGGGGCCCGGGAAACGAGCGCGGCCTCCGACCAGTGTCCTGATCGGAGGCCGCGCACCTGCGGTGGGTGTGGGATTTGAACCCACGGTGACATCGCTGCCACGACGGTTTTCAAGACCGTTCCCTTAGGCCGCTCGGGCAACCCACCTGGCCGGTACAGAGTACCGGTCGGTGGGGGCGGCGGGGGCGGGCGCGGTCAGGCCGTCTGGGCCTTGTCGTAGGCCGCCTTCGCCTCGTTGCCGAAGTACGGGCCGTACATCCGGTTCGGGAGGAAGGTGTAGCCGAAGCTGTTCACCGACACCTGGGTCCCCAGGCCGGTGGCCTCGTTGAAGTCCTGGAACCAGGGGCCGCCGCTGGAGCCGCCGGTCATGTTGCAGGACAGGCTGTGGTCCCTGGTCAGAAGGAAGTCCTTGCCGCTGTTTCCGCTGCAGTAGACCAGCTTCGTGCCGTCGTACGGGGCGGCCGCCGGGAAGCCGAAGGAGTACATCCTCTTGTTGTAGCCGCCGTTGAAGAGAATGCCCTGGGCTCCGACGACCTGGCTCAGCTTCTGGCCGTTCAGCGGGGCGACGACGGCGAGCCCGACGTCCATGTTCATGTCCTCGCTCGCGGCCCACTGGTCGGTGGCGAAGGTCTTGGTCGCCGACCATTGGCCGTAGGGCGCGGCTCCGTTGTCGTAGGCGGGAACGAAGACCCAGTTGGTGTGCCAGGCGCCCTGGTACTTCACGCAGTGGCCGGCCGTCATGACCGTGCTGCCGTTGGCGCTGGTGACCGAGTCGCCGGAGCAGGAGGCCGTCCGGCCGCCCATCGTGAAGAAGACGCGGCCGGAGGTCTTCACCACCGCGCCGCCGCCCGTCCAGGCCCCGCCCGGCTGCGGGAACGCCGTGGGCGACACTGCGGCCGTCGGGAGGACGCGGGTGGGGGACGCGGAGGCGGCGACCGGAGTGCGTTCCGTACCGGGGACCGCTGTGACGTCGAGCGGGGTGGCGCCGCGCATCCGCTCCGCGGTCCAGAAGCCCTGGGTGTGCTGCTGCCGGAAGGACGCGGGGGTGTCGGCCGCGACCGAGGGGGTGGCCGCGGTCAAGGCGCCCGCGATCAGGGCGCCCGCCGACAAGAGGACGGACACGGCTGTGCGATGACGATTCACGCATGACTCCTTCTGCCGTGCCCGGTCCGGTCCTGTCGGTCGGACCAGGGCAGGGTGGGGGTGAGAACGGTCGGTGCGGATCGGCTGTGCGAATGGTGCTGTGCAACTCGTGCTGTGCGAGTGGTGTCGTGTAACTGGTGCTGTGCATGGGTGCCGTGCGAGTGGTGCTGGGTGCGTGCTGCCGCGCGGGCGCCACGATGTGGCGGGTCCCGCGCCGTGTGTGCCGCTCGCCGGGGCAGAGTGGCACGGCCGGGCGTCGATGTCAGCGGGCAGGGGGAACGTTCGGTCGGTTCAGGCCATGTTTTGTCCAACTCCCGGCCTCCGCAGAGTCATACGGTGAGCAGCACGCCCGCGTACGAGACCCCGGCCACCACCACCCAGGCCCCGAGCCCCAGCACCGCGGCCCGGCCGCCCGTCTTGGACAGTGTCGGCAGGTGCACCGCGGTCCCGAGACCGAACAGGGCGGCCGCCAGCAGTGCCTCCTGAGCGGTGTGCGCCCAGTCCAGCGCCACCTCGGGCAGGACCCCCGTCGCCCGCAGCGCGGCGGCCGCCAGGAAGCCGGCGACGAACAGCGGAACCGGAGCGGGCCGACGTCCCGACGACGTACGCACCCCGCGCCGCCGGGCCCGTACGGAGAAGGCCACGGCCGCCACCAGCGGCGCCAGCAGCGCCACCCGCATCAGCTTGACCAGGACGGCCTCGCCGAGCGCGCCGGGGCCCGCCGTCTGCGCGGTCGCCACCACCTGGCCGACATCGTGCACGCTCGCGCCCACCCAGCGCCCGAACTCCACGTCGGAGAGCGCCAACGGCCCCTGCAACAGCGGGAGCACCGCTATGGCCAGCGTCCCGCAGAGGGTGACCAGTGCCACCGAGGCGGCCACGTCCTCCTCGTCGCTGCCCGACACCTCGCTCACCGCTCCGATCGCCGAGGCGCCGCAGATCGAGTAACCGGTGGCGATCAACAGCGGCTGGTCGCCGGGGAGCCCGAGCCGTCGGCCCAGCCAGAGCGTGCCGAAGAAGGTGGCCGCGACCACCCCCGCCACCATGGCCACCGTCGCCCATCCCAGCCGGAGCACCTGGTCCAGCCCGAGACCGAGGCCCAGCAGGACGATGCCCATCCGCATCAGCCGCCGCCCCGCCAGGGAGAGCCCCGGGCGCGCGACACCGCGGATGAAGGGGCGTAGACCGGGCAGGTGCGCCGCCGCGATGCCCAGCACCACGGCCGCGGTCAGCAGGGGGATCGCGGGGACGAGGCGGTGCACGCACCACGCCGTCAGCGCGCCGGCCACGGCGAACCCCAACCCGGGCCAGGAGGTCGATGTTTCACGTGAAACACGACCCGGCCGTGCCGCCCGGTGCGGCGGGCGGTTCAGCAGGGCCATCAGTCGGTCGGGAGCGTGTAGACGCGGCGGATGCTGGTACCCAGCCGGGACACGTTGGCTCCGTACACGTGCAGGGATATCGCTGTGGTGGCACAGGAGTTGCGCACCTTGTGGATGTCGCCGGGCGGAGCGAAGCCGCAGACCTCGCCCTGCCCGTTGACCACGTCCTCCGTGGCGACCAGGCGCGCCTGGTCCGCACCCGGTGCGAGCCGGTAGCGGCGTTCGCTCTCCTCGCCCTGGTGGACCCCTGCCACGCACCACGAGACGTGGTCGTGGATACAGGTCTCCTGCCCGGGCAGCCACACCAGCGCGACCACCGAGAAACTGCCGTCCGATTCCGCGTGCAGGATGTGCTGCCGGTAGCGCTCGGGATCGCCCTCGCGCTGCGCGGGGGTCAGGAGGTCGGGCGCGCCCAGGTGGGGTGCGAGCCGTTCGCCCACCAGGTAGGCGGTGAGGTCGGGTGCCAGGCCCCGGTCCACGACCGTACGGATCTCACTGACGAGGGCGGCCATCCTCGTGGTGGTACGGGCCGGCGTGGTGGTGGTCATACGCGCAGGGTGCTGCCGTCGTTCCATCACGTCCAACGACAGTTATGACCCCACATCCCAAGCACTGCTTATGGATGGTCCCGCAGTCGGCTTGAGGCGACCCGGTCGAGGGGCGGGCGGTCGGTGATCAGCAGCCGACCCTGTTCGCCGCGACCTGCCGCAGTGCGTCGAGCACCACCGAGGTCGCTGGAATCCGCAGGTGGTCGCGGTAGACGTAGGCGGCGATATGGCGCCGGGCGGCGGGTTGGAGCGCGCGACCGCATACCCGGCTGAGCGAGAGGGAGGGCAGCACCAGGGCGGGCATCATCGCCACGCCCAGTCCCTGTCCGACCAGGCTCTGCACCACCAGGTTGTCGTCGGTCGCGAACCGGATGTCGGGCACGAAGCCCAGCTCGGCGCACTCGTGCAGCAGGTTCGCCCGGCAACGCGGGCAGCCCGCGATCCACCGCTCCTCGGCCAGGTCGGCCAGGTGCACCGCGCGGCGCCGGGCCAGGGGATGGCCCGTCGGCAGCAGCACGGTCAGCTGGTCCTCCAGCAGCCTGACCTCGGCGACCTCGTCGGGTATGTCCTCGTGCAGCCCGGGATAGGTGAAGGCCAGGGTGATGTCGCACTCCCCGCGCTCCAGCCGTCGCAACGACTCCGGAGGCTCACCCTCCAGCAGCTCGACCTGGATTCCGGGATGGTCCTTGGCCAGGGCGCTGAGGGCTTCCGGTACGAGGGTGACGTTGGCGCTGGGGAAGCCGCAGAGCCGGACCCGTCCGGTACGCAGGCGGGCGTACGCCTTCAGCTGGGCCTCGGCGGCGGAGAGGCTGCCGAGTATGGTCTCGGCGTGCCGGGACAGCGATTCGCCGGCCTCGGTGAGCTGCATCTTCCGGCCCACGCGGGTGAACAGCGGGGTGCCGACGGCGCGTTCGAGCGCTTTCATCTGCTGGGTGATGGCGGGCTGGGTGTATCCCAGGACGCGAGCGGCCGCCGAGTACGAGCCGGCGGCGACCACCGCGTGGAAGGTCCGTATGTGCCGAGAATCGAACACTCACGAAGCATAAGCGGACGTTGGGAGGGGCCGTAGGCGGAATCCCGCCTACGGCCCCTCGCCGATCGAGCCAGTGGCCCCTACTTGTCGCCGACCCGCGAGCCGAGGGTGATGTCGACCGTGGTCGGCTTGCCGTCGCGCAGGTAGGTGAGCTTCACCGTGTCGCCCGGCTTGTACGTCCAGATCCGACTGATCAGGGTCGGGCCGCTGTCGATGGTCTTGCCGCCGAACTCGGTGATGACGTCGCCGGGCCTGAGTCCCGCCTTGCCGGCCGGTCCGGCGGGGTCGACGAGCTCGTTGGCCGCCGCGCCCTGCTCGGAGATCTTCGCGCCGTCCGTCTTGGCCTGGAGGTCCACCGAGACCGAGATGACCGGGTAGACCGGCTTGCCCGTCTTGATCAGCGACTCGGCGACGTTCTTCGCCTGGTTGATCGGGATGGCGAAGCCGAGGCCGATGGAGCCGGCCTGGCCACCGCCGAAGCCGCCGTTGCCCGCGGACTGGATCGCGGAGTTGATCCCGATGACCGCTCCGCGGCCGTCGAGCAGCGGGCCGCCGGAGTTGCCCGGGTTGATCGAGGCGTCCGTCTGGAGGGCGCTCATGTACGAGTTCTTGCTGCCGGAGCCGTCGCCCGAGGCGACCGGGCGGTCCTTGGCACTGACGATGCCGGTGGTGACCGTGTTGGACAGGCCGAAGGGGGCGCCGATCGCGATCGTGGCGTCACCGACCGCGACCTTGTCGGAGTCGCCCAGCGGCAGCGGCTTGAGACCGGCCGGGGGGTTCTTCAGCTTCAGGACGGCCACGTCGTAGCCCTCGGCCCGGCCGACGACCTCGGCGTCGTATTTCTTGCCGTCGGAGAACGTCGCCGAGAGCTTGCCGCCGTTCGCGGCGGAGGCGACGACGTGGTTGTTGGTGAGGATGTGGCCCTGCTGGTCGTAGACGAAGCCGGTGCCCGTGCCGCCGTCGCCGCCGCCCGCCGAGGCCTCGATGGTGACCACGCTGGGCAGGGCTCCCGAGGCCAGACCCGCGATGGAGCCGGCTTCCCGCTTGAGGTCCTTGGGGGTGTTGCCGGCACTGATCGTGGTCGATCCGGTGCCGTTGTCGCTGCGCTCGGCCGCCCAGTAGCCGACGCCGCCGCCGATGCCGCCCGCGAGGAGGGCTGCCGCGAGCACGCCCGCGACCAGACCGCCCCTGCCCTTGGGCTTGCGCGGCGGGGTGCCGTCGGTGGTCAGGGGTGCGCCCCAGACGCCACCGTGGCCACCGCCCCCGTACGCCGGGACCGCGGGCGGCGGGGGCGGCCAGCCCTCGGCACCGTACGCGGCAGGGGTGTGCGGGACGGGTACGTAGCCGGGGGCGTCGCCGTAGCCGGGAGCCTGGGGCGCCGGGGCGGGCGGGATCTGCTGCGTCGGCTCGGTGCCGGGGGCGTGCGCCGGCGGGAGCTGCTGGGTCACGGGCTCGGCTGCGGCAGGCGCCGCAGCCGGGGCCGGGGCGGGTGGGGCCACCGGGGGCTGGGCGGGTGCGGCCGGCGCCTGGGCCGGCGGTGCGTCCACCGGCCGGTAGGCGGGTGCCTGGGCGGGCGCGGGGGCGACCGGTGCCGCCGGCCCGGATACCTGCGTCTCGTGGGCCGGAGCAGGGGGTACGGACGGGGCCGCGGGGGGCGTTGGGGCCGCGGTGCCCTCGTTCTCGGTGCTCACAGCGCTCTCTCCTCGTCACACACGGCTTCAGAAATCTTTGGCGATCGGTCCGACTGAACGTTCGACGTGCCGCACAAGTTCCTGAGCAAAGCCTTTCCCATGACCCGTCAGAGCACTGTAAGCCGGACCTGTGCATCTCCTGCCATTCTTTATATCCGACATTTCAGATGCACCTCCAGGACCCTGCCCCGTCGTCCGCGTCCCACTCGGTGGCACCATGAGCCGGTGACCCACGCAATGCCGCGCCCCATCCAGGTCGTCGCCCACCGCGGCGCCTCGGAGGATGCCCCCGAGCACACCCTGGCCGCTTACCGCCAGGCGATCAAGGACGGTGCCGACGCCCTCGAATGCGATGTCCGGCTCACCGCCGACGGCCATCTGGTCCTCGTCCACGACCGCCGGGTGAACCGGACCTCCAACGGCCGCGGCGCCGTCTCGGCCCTGGAGCTCGCCGATCTCGCCGCCCTCGACTTCGGCTCCTGGAAGGACCGCGAGGAGTCCCCCGACTGGGACGCGGATCCCGAGCGCACCTCCGTCCTGACGTTGGAGCGCCTGCTGGAGCTGGCCTGTGACGCGGGGCGGCCGGTCCAGCTGGCCATCGAGACGAAGCACCCGACCCGCTGGGCCGGACAGGTGGAGGAACGGCTCCTCCACCTGCTGAAGCGCTTCGGCCTGGACTCCCCGCCCGCCGAGGGACCGCACCCGGTGCGCGTCATGAGCTTCTCCGCGCGTTCGCTGCAGCGGGTGCGGGCCGCCGCCCCGACGATCCCGACCGTGTACCTGATGCAGTTCGTCTCGCCCCGGATGCGGGACGGGCGGCTTCCGGCCGGGGTGAGGATCGCCGGGCCGGGGATACGGATCGTACGCAACCACCCGGGATACATCCGCAAGCTCCAGGGCGCCGGGCATTCCGTTCACGTATGGACCGTGAACGAACCGGGGGACGTTCAGCTGTGCGCTGATCTGGGCGTGGAAGCGATCATCACGAACCGACCTCGTCAGGTTCTGTCACAACTGGGCCGCTGACACCCCGTTTTGCGCACACTTCACCTGTGACACGCCGGTAACAGGGTGTGCCCCGGCGCATCCGTTCCGCATACGACCGACGTCAATGCGCCAGTGGGCCCCACTGAGGCGGTTTCCGGTCCAGGCCATTGGGGCATCCAGACCATGCGTGGGGCTAAGGAGGTTCCGGGGGTGGCGTTGGTGGTGGCACGGGAAGTGCCCACGTCGTCGTGCATGGACGTACGCCATGGTCCTGCGGGCGTGGGCGAGGCGAGGCACCGGATGCGTGAGCAATTGCGTATCAGCGGGGTGTCCGAATCGGTCGTGGACGATGCCGTACTGATCCTTTCCGAACTGCTCAGCAATGCCTGCCGTCACGGCCGGCCACTGGGCGCTCGGGAAGTCGGGGACGGGGAGGTGCGCGCCGCTTGGCGCGTCGACAAGGCGGGGCGACTGACGGTCGAGGTCACGGACGGCGGCGGGCCCACCCGCCCGGTTCCGGCGACGCCTTCGGTCACCGCGCACGGCGGGCGGGGGCTGAACATCATCAGCGCCTTGGCCCATGACTGGGGTGTCCGGGACGGAGCGGCGGGTGAGGTCACCGTCTGGGTGATCGTCGCCTGTGGGCCCCGGCACGTGGATTTCGCTACGCGCGTCGCGCCCCCGGCGATCGACTTCGGTTCGGCCTTCGACGATCTCGATCCCTGACAAGGAACGGACCGGAACCCCGACGAGGAACCCTGACCAGGATCCCCGCGGGTACAGCAGTAGCGGTCGTCCGCACGGGCGGCCGGACGGGAGCACACGCCGACCGTGCTCCCGGCCGCATCCCACCGGTTGCGGCGGTACGAACGGCTAGGCTCGCGCCCAGAGACGACGCCGTACCGCCGCAACCGGGAGACACCCACGATGGCCAAGAAGCGCCCCGCAGCCAAGACTGCAAAGCCGCAGCTCAACAACGGTGAGATCCCCGTGGTGGGCGCCCGTGAACCCTGCCCCTGCGGATCGGGGCGCCGCTACAAGGCCTGCCACGGCGCCGCCGCCGCGCACGCCGTCACCGAACACGTCCAGCGCCCCTTCGAGGGACTGCCGGGTGAGTGCGACTGGGTCGCGCTGCGCGAGCTCGTGCCCGCGGCCACCGTCCCGCTGGACCTCAAGGGCGGCCTGCCCGAGGGCGTTCCCTCCGTCACGCTGGTGACCGTTCTGCCCATGGCGTGGCCGGCGCTGCGCCGCGAGGACGGCTCCGTCCTTCTCGGCCTGCAGAACGAGTCGTCCACCGGTGACCTCGCGCGCGACATGGCCGACACCCTGGAGCGGGCGCTCGCGGCCGAGCCGGGCACGCCCGTCCCCGCCCGCCGTGTCCCGGCCGAAGGCCCCCGACTCCAGGATGTCCTGGACCTCGACGGCGGTTTCGAGCCTGTTGTGCACACCGGCTTCGAATTCTGGATTCCGGAATCGGAGAACGCCCAGAACGCCTCTCCGGAGATCGCGGCCTCTCTGGAACGAGCCAACGCGGCCGCCATTCCCACCGTCAAGCTGGCGGGCGTGGACGCGGCCTACTGGTGCGAGACCCCGGAGAAGAACCACCTGCGCTGGGTCATGCCGCACGCCGAGGAGAAGCTGCTCGACGCCCTCGCGCGGTTGCACGCGGCCGGTACGTCCTCGCTCGGTGAGGGCACCCGCCTCGTCGGTTCCTTCCGCGCTCACGGCCTGATGGTCCCCGTCTGGGACCTGCCCACCGGGGTCACCGCCGACGATGTGGAGAAGCCCGCCGCGGAGTTCGCGGAACGGCTGGCCGCAGCCCTGGCCGCGGACGCTCCCCTGACCGCGGAGGAGCGCCGGGCGCGCGGCGGACTCACCAACCGCCAGGTGACCCTCAGCTGACTCCACAAGCACGCACGGGGCCGGTGACCGGGGTCACAACTCCCGCTAATCGTCAGCAAATCGGTGTCTGAATATCAGAGATCGAATTTGCGAACAGGCGATCTCTTGTTACCGTTCTTGTAGCCCGGTCGCTGGTGCATCCCCCGTCGCCAGCGACCGGGCCCTTCCATTTCCCGCGGTTCTCAACCGTCACCCGGTACCGGTGAGTTGCTCCCGGACCGCAGCAGCAGCTTCCCTTCATCATCCGGAACTGCAAATTCCGCAACTGCCGAGTAGCCGTCCGGCGCACCGGTCGACGCCTCCCTCGGCGTCTCGCACAGGCCCGGCTCGTCACCCTCCCCCACCGCGCACCGGATCTGCACCGTGCGTCCGGCCGGGCCCATCACCGTCAGCACCGCGTCCAGGGCGCGGCCACTGGTGTTGCGGTAGTAAGTCCGGCCCCACGTAACCCCGTCGCTCACCAGGACGCAGGTCTGCGCCTCGACCCCGTGCGGCGAGGAGACCTCGGGACCGCAGCGGGAGTCCGTCCGGGGCTGCTCCCGCGGACCGGGCCGGTCGGGCCCGCTCACCGCCGGAGCCGGCGACGACGCGGAACCACGAGGTGCGGACTCCGGCTCCGACGTACGCGAGGACTCCGAAAGCCCCAGCGTCGAGAACAAGCCGCCGCCTTTCCCGTCGTCCTGACCGGCGAAATCCGGTCCGGCGATCGCTCCCGCCAGGGGGAGCGACAAGATGATCAGCACACCGGCGCCGATACCGATCAGGCGGAGATTCATTCGCCGAACATAGCGATGCAGGAATGGGGCGCGGAGATCCCCGCGCCCAATTCCCCGGTAAACCCGTCACGTCGACACCCGTACGAGTGACCGTTGAGGACGGCCGGTCAGTACGCGAGACGGCTGCCGCCGCCGGGGGCGCCGCTGCTCGCCTCCACCAGCGCGTCCACGACCGCCTCCACCTCCGGCAGCCAGACGGTCGAGGCCGAAACCGCGTCCCGCCCGGCCGTCGGTTCCCGCATCGGGCCGGGCTCCACCCGGGCCCCGGCCCGGGCCCGCAGGCGCGGCTCCCGTTCCCAGCGCACCCGGCCGCCACTGGACGCGGCGGACGGAGGCAGCAACAGGTAGCCGCCCTCCCCGTGGAAGCGCACCGAGGAAGGCACGTGGTCCTTGGCGTAGAGGAGTTCGCCGAGCCGTTCCAGGGAGTACGGCGCCACCAGCAGCGCCCAGCGGGTGGGCGTGGCCACGATCGGCCCGAGTCGCATCCCTTGCGCGTCCAGCCGTACCAGGGCCCGTGAGGCCGCGGTGGCCGGCAGGCTCACGGCGCACGGGGCGCTGCTGCCGGTCGCCATGAGGACAGGTGCGGTGGGCCGGTTGGTCCACCACCAGGTCAGCATCCGGGGGTCGGTGGTGGCGGCGAGCAGCCCCGGGTCGAAGGGGTGGGCGCCCGGGACGACGCAGTCGGGGTCGGGGCACGCACAGCGCGAGCCGTCCGTTCCGCAGCGGCCGACACCGGGCAGTACGGGCCACTTCCACACGGTGGCGCAGGTGAGCGCCGCTTCGAGGAGAGCCGGCGCGGCGCCCTGCTCCGGGTCGGGGCGCGGGGATTGAAATCGATCGCGGAGCCGCTGGAGACGCCTTCCGAGGATCTCGCGCATGAGCGCTCGTTCCTTTCCGTTGAACGCCGAGGGCCACATCACACCATGTAACAGGTGTCTCACTACACGTACGCGTTGAGCTCACTGTTCGCCTGAAGCAGGTTCATACGGTTCGTGCAGTCTTCTTACGGGTCCATCAAACGTCCGGCGGGGGCGGAGTGCGACCCGCACCGGTACCGAGACCGGCTGCCGCCGCTAAGGACGACGGTCCGCGTTGGGCGGTTCCCGGCGGGTGCCGGGGCGGCGTCAGGGACTGCCGGGCGGCGCCAACTGACCCCAGGAACTGGTGATTACGTACCCGGGCGGTCCGTGGCGCCCGCCCAGTCGATCCCGAAACCATCGGGTTCCAGCTTTTTTTGGCCAAGTTCTAGCCTTGGCTGGACAGTGAGTTGCCGCCCCACGGACACCAGGATTCCCAGCTGGGCAATGCTGGACATGCATCCACGTGTGCGTGTAGATGTGGATTCCTTGATGGCGGCGCAGCACGATCTGGGGGTTTGCGATGCTATATGGCGAATCGCACCAGGTGGAAAGGCGGACGCCATGAGCGCTCCGCATCTGCCGAAAGTGGCTGGAATCGATCCGGCAGTTACCGCGTCACCGCACACTGCGGCGCCCGCATCGCCGCGGAACGCCCCCGTACCGGTGCCTCCGCCCGCTGCGGGCAGCGTGATCCAGGACCGGCTCGCGGGCATGGTCTCGGACCTCACCACCCTCCACGAACTGACCGAGCGCCTGGCCCGCGCCAACGACCTCGACTCCTCCCTGCACGAGTTCCTGCGGGCAGGGGCCGCACTGGTCGGCGCCCGCCGGGGCCTCGTGATCCTGGAGCCCTCCGACGGACTCGGCCCCACGACCACGATGGGCCTCGGCCTCGGCCAGGCGGACCTCGGCCACATCGAGACCGTGCCGCGCAGCGCGACCTCGTACGGCCGCATCCTCGACGGACTTCCCGACGCCCACGGCGGCTCCGAGGTCCTCCCCGAACCGGGTGCGCCCGCCGGCGTCGGCGGCTTCGCCGCACCCGTCGACCCGCGCCACCGCGAGGTCGCAGCCCGGCTCGGCTACGCGGCCAGCTACGCCCTCCCGCTGACGGCCGAGGCCACCGGCCGGCTCGGAGCGGCCGTCTGGCTCTACGACGAGCAGGCCGAACCGAGCGACCGCCAGCGCGATCTCGCCGGGCTCTACGTCCGGCACGCCGCCGAGCACCTGGCCCGGATGCTGGAGGTCGAACGGTCCCGCTCGCGCCTGGCCACCGTCGCCGAGGAACTGCTGCCCAGCCGGCTGCCCCGGATCCCCGGGGTGCAGCTAGCCGCCCGGCACCACACCGGGCCGCGCGGCGGGGGCGACTGGTTCGACGCCCTGCCGCTGCCCGAGGGCGCGCTGGGGCTGGCCGTCGGCTCGGTCACCGGTTCCGGACCGAGCGCCGTCGCCGCGATGGGACGACTGCGCGCCTCCCTGCGCGCCTACGCCGTCATGGAGGGCGAGGACCCCGTCGCGGTCCTGTCCGACCTGGAACTGCTGCTGCGCCTGACCGAGCCCGCGCGCTCGGCCACCGCGCTCTTCGCCTACTGCGAGCCCGCCGAGCGCAAGATCCTGCTGGCCGGCGCCGGCCACACCCCGCCCCTGCTCATCGGCGAGCGCAGGACGGAGTACGTGGAGACCACGCTGTCCGCGCCGCTCGGGATGCTGTCCTGCTGGGAGGCGCCGAGCGTGGAGATCGAGCCCGCACCTGGAGAAACGGTGCTGCTCTACACGGACGGGCTACTGCGGCGCACCGGCGATCCCATGGACCGGGCGTACGCACGGCTGCACGCGGCCGCGGCCGCAGCCCCCCGTACCGCCCGCGAGGACCCGGCCGCCCTCTGCGACCACATCCTGCGGACCGTGCTGCCACAGGGGCAGCCGGCCGATGTGCCGGAGGACGTCGTCCTGCTCGCCGCCCGGTTCGAGTGAGCGGAGCGGTTGTCCCCCGGGTGCGGTGCGGACGGTATGTGCGAAATGGCACAGCACCTCACGGGGGTCATATCGCACATACTGGTTGAAGGTCCGCACCCCAGGGCCGTGCATGTCGTAGCTGAGGAGAAGACGTGGCTGACGAGCTCACCCCGGAGACCCCGGAAGAAGAGCAGCCCAAGAAGACGCCCAAGCAGCGCAAGAACGGGCTGTACCCGGGCGTCAGCGACGAACTCGCCGAGAGCATGCGCACCGGCTGGGCCGACACCGAGCTGCACGGCCTGGAGCCCGTGGCCCAGGCCCCGTACACCGCCGCCCGCCGCGCCGCGCTGTCGGCGCGCTTCCCCGGCGAGCGCCTGGTCGTGCCCGCCGGCCGGCTGAAGACCCGCTCGAACGACACGGAGTACCCCTTCCGCGCGTCGACCGAGTACGCGTACCTCACCGGAGACCAGACCGAGAACGGCGTCCTGGTGCTGGAGCCCACCGGGCCCACCGGCCACCGCGCCACGATCTACCTGCTGCCCCGCTCCAACCGGGAGAACGGCGAGTTCTGGCTGTCCGGCCAGGGCGAGCTGTGGGTGGGCCGCCGCCACAGCCTCACCGAGGCCAAGCAGCTCCTGGGCATCCCCGCCAAGGACGTGCGCGAACTCGCCGAGGCCCTCACCGAGGCCGAGGGCCCGGTCCGCGCCGTGCGCGGCCACGACTCGGTCATCGAGTCCGCCCTCACCGACAAGGTGACCAAGGAGCGCGACGAGGAGCTGCGCGTCTACCTCTCCGAGGCCCGCGCGGTGAAGGACGCGTTCGAGATCGCCGAGCTGCAAAAGGCGGTCGACTCCACGGTGCGCGGCTTCGAGGACGTCGTGAAGGTCCTCGACAAGGCCGAGGCGACCAGCGAGCGCTACATCGAGGGCACTTTCTTCCTGCGGGCCCGCGTCGAGGGCAACGACGTCGGCTACGGCTCCATCTGCGCCGCCGGCCCGCACGCCTGCACCCTGCACTGGGTCCGCAACGACGGCGACGTCCGCCCCGGCGACCTGCTGCTGCTCGACGCCGGTGTGGAGACGCGCGACCTCTACACCGCCGACGTCACGCGCACGTTGCCGATCAACGGCACGTACACCGACATCCAGCGCAAGATCTACGACGCGGTCCACGCGTCCCAGGAAGCCGGCATCGCCGCGGTGAAGCCGGGCGCGAAGTTCCGCGACTTCCACGACGCCTCACAGCGCGTGCTGGCGGAGAAGCTGGTGGAGTGGGGGCTGCTGGAGGGCCCCGTCGAGCGTGTCCTGGAGCTCGGTCTCCAGCGCCGCTGGACCCTGCACGGCACCGGCCACATGCTCGGCATGGACGTCCACGACTGCGCCGCCGCGCGCACCGAGGCGTACGTCGACGGCACGCTGGAGCCCGGCATGTGCCTCACCGTCGAGCCCGGTCTGTACTTCCAGGCCGACGACCTGACCGTGCCGGAGGAGTACCGCGGCATCGGGGTGCGGATCGAGGACGACATCCTCGTCACCGCGGACGGCAACCGGAACCTGTCCGCCGCCCTGCCGCGCGCTTCCGACGAGGTCGAGGCCTGGATGGCCCGGCTCATGGACGAGAAGAACCCCACGGGCTGAGCCCCGAACGCACGCGCGCCGGTGGGCGGGACCCCGTACAGGGCCCCGCCCACCGGCATGTCCGCGAGCGGCCGCGGGGTTCTCCCCACGGTGCACCCCGCTGTCTCCTCACGAGACCCTCAGCAGCGCGCCGTCGCGCCACTTCAGCATCTTGTCGAAGCTCACCACAGCGCCGCGGCCCGGCCGGTTGCCCAGGCACACGTGGTCCGCGAGCTCCGCGATCAGATTCAGGCCCCGCCCGTGTTCGTCCAGGGAGGGTCTGCGGCGGGCCACCGTCGCGGGCGGGAAGCCCGGACCCGAGTCGGTCACCTCGATGCGGCAGCGGTCCCCGTCCAGATAGGCCGTGACGTCGTACGCCTCGGCCCCGTCCGGTACGTCCCCGCTCCTGATCCCACCGTGCTCCACCGCGTTCGCGCAGGCCTCGCTCAGCGCCACCGACAGATCGAAGGAGATGTCCGGGTCCACCCCCGCGGTCTCCATCGTCCCCAGCAGCAGTCGCCTGGCGAGCGGCACGCTCGCGGCTTCGCGCCTCAAGTGGAGAGACCACCAGATGCTCATACGGTTACCTATTGCCGCCCTCGCCTGCCCGTAAGCCCCTCGGGGCCGTCCGGGCGCGCATTGCCCTCGTTCGGCCGATGCGACTCTCCCGGGCCCCGGTGTATGCGGGGGCCGGTGTCCGGCCGGCCGCGGGTCCGGCTGCCCCGGACCGCCCCGCCCCGCCCCGGCCTCGCCCCCGCCCCGTCGCGGTGGAACCGCAAAGGGACTCATGGGACCTTCCGGACCTGCCGTATGGAGGGGAGGGGCGCAGTGCGATGATGGCCCGGCCATGACTGCCCCCCACGCGACGCACGCCGGAGCCGGCCTCCGGCTGATCCGGGCCGCGGTGTTCACCGCGGTCTGCGTCGTGCTGTCCGCGACCGGGCACGCCCTGGCGTCGTGCGCCGCCGTGCCGTGGTGGTCACTCTGCCTCGGCTTCCTCGTGGTCTTCGCGGTCGCCGCCCCGCTCGCGGGGCGCCGGCCCACCCTGCCCGGCATAGCCGCCGGGCTCGCCGCCGGACAGCTCAGCCTGCACGCGTTGTTCGGCCTCGGCCAGCACAGCGCGGCCGCGGCCCAGGCCCCGGCGGGCCCTTCGGACAGCTCGCTCGCGGCGCTCGCGGCCCAGCTGGTGTGCGGGGGCAACACCGTGCCCCTGAGTCCGGACGACGCCCGGCAGATCCTGGAGGCCGCCGGGCTGGACCCGGCCGCCCTGGCCCAGCAGGCCGGACGGACCGGGCAGCTCGCGGCCCAGGCCCACGGCGCGCACGCCCACCTGGCGGACGCCACCACGGCGGCGCCCGCGGCGGGTCTGTTCAGCCCCGCCATGCTGCTCGGCCACCTGCTGGCCGCGCTCGCCGCCGGCTGGCTGCTCGGTCGCGGCGACGCCGCGCTCTTCCGGCTCGTCGAACTGTCCCGGGTCTCCGCCGAATCGGCCCCGGTACGGCCGCTGCGCGCGGCGCTGGCTTTCGTACGCGCCCTGCGCGCCGGGCTCCCGGGCGCACCCGCCCGAGCCCCGCGGACCCCCCGGACCGATGCGGACCCGGCGGTCGCCGCCGGCCGCGAACCCCTCCAGCACACGGTGATCAGGCGCGGGCCGCCCACGGCGCTCGCCCTCGCAGCCTGACGCGGCACCCTCCTCCCCGGGACACATGCGGGAGCACCGGTGCCGCGAACTCCGCGCGCGCCCGCACGCGGAGCCGTTGTCACCACCGCTTCCGTGGAGTGTTTCCCGCCATGAAGACCTCTCGCGTCTCCTTCGCCGCTGCCCTCGCCGCCGGTACCGTCCTCGTCCTCTCCGGCCCGGCCTTCGCCCACGTCGGCGTGCAGCCCGGCGAGGCCACCAAGGGCGGCTACGCGACCATCAACTTCAAGGTCCCCAACGAGCGCGACAACGCGTCGACGACCCAGCTGGAGGTCAACTTCCCGGTCGACCAGCCGCTGACGTCCGTCATGCCCCAGGACGTGCCCGGCTGGACCGTGAAGGTGGAGACGACCGACCTCGACAAGCCGCTCACGGTGCACGGCAAGCAGATCACCAAGGCCGTCACCAAGGTGACCTGGTCCGGCGGCAAGATCGAGTCGGGCAAGTTCCAGCAGTTCCCGCTCTCGGTGGGCAAGTTGCCCGAGAACGCCGACCAGATGGTCTTCAAGGCGATCCAGACGTACGACAACGGCGAGGTCGTGCGGTGGATCGAGGAGCCCAAGGAAGGCACGGCGGAGCCGCAGAACCCGGCCCCCGTCCTGAAGCTGACCGCGCCCGCGGCCGGCGACCACCACGGCGGCGGAGCCAAGCCCGGCGCCGAGGGAAAGAACGCCGACGAGCACAAGGACGACCACACCGAGGCCGCCCGGGGCGGCTCCGACACCACCGCGCGGGTCCTCGGTGTCGCCGGCATCGTCATCGGGCTCGGCGGGGTCGCCTTCGGCGTCTCCTCGCGCCGCCGCTCCGCCTGAGCGCCGCACCACCAGAACTTCGTAACGGCCCAGATCCCAGGGACATCTCTCCATGCGCACCACACGTGTGATGGTTGCCGCGCTCGTCGCGGCGGCCGCCCTCACGCTCTCCGCCTGCGGCGGCGAGCCCCCCAAGACCGGCTCCGTCACCCAGATCTCCGGTGGCCAGAGCGACACCAAGGCGGCGAGGGTTCTCGACCGCCCCTTCGACAAGCCGGAGCTCGTCCTCACGGACACCACCGGCAAGCCCTGGAACCTGCGTGAGCAGACCAAGGGCAAGCCGACGCTCATCTACTTCGGCTACACCAACTGCCCCGATGTGTGCCCGCTGACGATGAGCAACATCGCCGTCGCCAAGAAGGCACTGCCCAAGGCGGACCAGGACAACCTGCGGGTCGTCTTCGTCACCACGGACCCCGAGCGGGACACTCCCGACTCGCTCGGCGCGTGGCTGAGGGCCCAGGACCCGTCCTTCACCGGACTGAGCGGGGACTTCGCCACCATCCAGGCCGCCGCGCGCTCGCTCGGCATCGGCATCGAGGCCGCCAAGAAGGAGGCCGACGGCAGCGTCGTCTCCATGCACGGCGCCCAGGTCATCGCGTTCTCGCCCAAGACCGACGAGGGCTACGTCCTCTACGGCGAGGGCACCACCGTCGACGACTACGCCAAGGACCTGCCGAAGCTCATCCAGGGAGAGAACCCGTGAACGCCCGCACCACCCGAACCTTCGCCGCCGCCCTCTCCCTGACGGCAGCGCTGGCCATATCCGGCTGCTCCTCGGACTCCGGGGCCGGGGCGGACGCGGGCAAGCCCACTCCGGTGGTGAGCGGTGCCTTCATGCCCGAGCCCGTCAACACCAAGATGGCCGGCGCTTTCATGATCATCAAGAACGACTCCAAAACGGCGGACAAGCTCGTCGGCGCGTCCTCCCCGCTCTCGGACGATCTGCAGATCCACGAGACCAAGGACCAGAAGATGCAGCAGGTCCCCTCCATGGACGTGCCCGCCGACGGAGAGCTCAAGCTGGAGCGCGGCGGCAACCACATCATGCTGATGGGGCTCAAGAGCGCGCCGAAGGTGGGCGAAAAGGTCACCGTCGAGCTGCGCTTCGAGAAGGCCGGGCCCGTCAAGGTCGAGGTCGATGTGAAGGAACGGACGTACACCGCGCAGAACTCAACCGCCCACTGACGGACCGAGGTACCGACACGCCATGACGGCCACCGCCCCCTCCGCGGCCCGCGTCCACGCCACGGCACTCCTGCCCCGGCTCGCGCTGGTCCTCGCAACCCTGCTGGCAACCCTGTTCACCGCGGCCACCCCGGCCTCGGCGCACGCCGCACTCACCGCGAGCGACCCCAAGGACGGGGCGGTGGTGGCCACGGCCCCCGCCCAGGTCACGCTCTCCTTCTCGGAGCAGGTCGCCCTGGGCGACGACTCCATCCGCGTTCTCGATCCCCGGGGCAAGCGGGTGGACACCGGCGAACTGCGCGACATGTGCAGCGGCAGCGTCATCCGCTACGGCACCGCCCTGCACACCGGACTGCCCGACGGCACGTACACCGTCGCCTGGCAGGCCGTCTCGGCCGACAGTCACCCCATCTCCGGAGCCTTCACCTTCTCCATCGGCGCCCCCTCGGCCACGAGCGTCGCCCTTCCCGCCCAGCAGGCGGGGGGCGGTCCCGTCGGGATCGCGTACGGGATCGCCCGCTACGCCGCCTACGCAGGCTTCGCGGTCCTCGTGGGCGGCTCCGCCTTCATCCTGCTGTGCTGGCGGCGGGGCGCCGCCGAGCCCGCGCTCCAGAAGCTCGTCGTGCGCGCCTGGGTCACCCTCACCGCCGCCACTCTCGCGATGCTGGTGCTCCGCGCTCCGTACACCGGCTCGGGGAAGTTCGCCGACGCCTTCGACTTGGCCGCGCTGAGGTCCGTACTGGAGACGAAGACCGGCGCTTCGCTCGTCTCCCGGCTGCTCCTGCTCGGCGCCGCGGCCCTCTTCATCGCGGTCCTCTTCGGTGCGTACGCCCGACGCCAGCAGCAGGCATCGGGAGCCGAGACCGAGTCCCCGCGCGAGTCCGGAGCCGGGGACCGGGACGAGGACACCAATGACCTCAGCTTCGGCCTGGCCGTCGGCGGCGCCGTCGTGTCCGGCGGCATCGCCGCGACCTGGGCCCTGTCCGAGCACGCCTCCACCGGCATCCAGCCCGGTATCGCCATGCCGGCCGACATCATGCACCTGCTGGGCATGGCCACCTGGCTCGGAGGTCTCGCCGCGCTGCTCGTCGCCCTCCAGAAGGCACCCGGCATCGAGCGTGCCGCGGTGCAGCGCTTCTCCAAGGTGGCGTTCATCAGCGTCGTGGTGCTCGCCGTCACCGGCGTCTACCAGTCCTGGCGCCAGCTCGGTACCTGGTCCGCTCTGACGGGCACCGACTACGGGCGGCTCCTGCTTCTCAAGGTGGCCCTCGTCGCCGTGCTCATCGGCCTCGCGTACGTGTCCCGGAAATGGACCGGGCGACTGACGGAGACAGCGGCCGTGCCGGTCGGTCGGACGGCGGTCGCCGACAGCGGCGCGAAGCCCGGTCCGGAAGCCGATGTTTCACGTGAAACCGCCGGACCCGTCCTCGATGTTTCACGTGAAACATCCACCGCGGCCGACTCCGTGGACGAGACCCTGGACCCCCGGCGCGCGGCCCAGCTCGCCCGGCAGCACGCCGCCCGGCAGAGCGTGCGCGAGAAGCGGGTCCGGGACGCGGACCCCGAGCGGGCCGGGCTGCGCCGTTCCGTCCTCGCGGAGGCGGGCGTAGCCGTGGCTCTGCTCGCGGTCACCACCGTTCTCACCAGTACGGAGCCGGGCCGGGCCGCTCAACAGGAGGCGGGCCGCGGTTCCTCCGCCACCGCCGTCCCCGACCGCGCCGTCAAGATCACCCTGCCCTTCGACGCCGGTGGCCAGAACGGCAAGGGAAGCGTCCGCCTCGAACTCGATCCCGGGCGGGTCGGCGCCAACACCCTCCACCTCTGGGCCGACACCCCTGACGGACAGCCCTTCGACCTCCCCGAGGCCAAGGTCTCCTTCACTCTTCCCGCCAAGGACATCGGCCCCTTGCCGCTCGTCCCCGACCGCGCCGCCGCCGGCCACTGGACCGCGTCCGGGGTCCAGCTGCCGCTCGCCGGTGAATGGCGCATCGAAGTGACCGTCCGTACCTCCGAAATCGACCAGACGACCGTCCAGAAGACCGTGAAGATCGGCTGACCAGCGTGACCGTGAGCAACCCCGACATCGAGATCTCCCGGCGCCGCCTGCTGGGCACCGTCGGCGCCGCAGGCGCCGCCGGGCTCGCGCTCGGCGCCACCGGCGGCGCCCTCGCGCACTCCGGCCTGGCCGACCCCGCGAGCGGCTCCGCCGCGGGCGCGCCCGGCAGTCTGTCCTCCCTCGGGGCCAACGAGGTCGCCTTCCACGGGGACCACCAGGCCGGTATCACCACCCCGCTCCAAGCCAAGGGACATCTCGTCGCCTTCGATCTCACCCCCGGAGCGGGTCGTACGGAGGCAGCCGCACTGCTGCGGCGGTGGTCCGACACCGCCCGGCGGCTCATGGCGGGCGAGACCGCCGCGACCGCCGACAGCGGTATCGCCCTGGACGCCGGACCGTCCTCCCTCACCGTCACCTTCGGCTTCGGGCACTCCTTCTTCGAACGCACCGGGCTCACCGCCCGCCGGCCCACCGCGCTGGACCCCCTGCCGGACTTCTCCTCCGACCGGCTCGACGATCGGCGCAGCAACGGCGACCTGTGGGTCCAGATCGGCGCGAACGACGGACTTGTCGCCTTCCATGCGCTGCGCGCCCTGCAGAAGGACGCCGGTGAGGCCGCGCGGGTGCGGTGGCAGATGAACGGATTCAACCGTTCCCCCGGCGCCACGGGCTCTCCGATGACCGCCCGGAACCTCATGGGCCAAGTCGACGGCACCGGCAACCCGAAGCCCGCGGAACCCGACTTCGACCGACGGGTCTTCGTCCCCGGCGCAGGCCCCGGACCCGCCGAGCACGCCTGGATGGGCGGTGGCTCGTACGCCGTCGTCCGGCGCATCCGGATGCTGCTGGACGACTGGGACCGGCAGTCCTTGGAGCAGCAGGAGCAGGTCATCGGCCGGACCAAGGCCACCGGTGCCCCCCTCACCGGTGGCGGCGAGACCACCGAGATGGCGCTCGACAAGCTCGGCGCGGACGGTAAGCCGGTCATCCCGGCGAACGCCCATGCCCGGATCTCGGCCCCGGAACAGAACGGAGGGGCGGCCATGCTGCGGCGCCCCTTCTCCTTCCACGACGGGATCGGCCCCGACGGAGCACCCGACGCCGGGCTCCTCTTCATCTGCTGGCAGGCGGATCCGCTGCGCGGGTTCGTGCCCGTACAGCGCAAGCTCGACCGGGGGGACGCGTTGTCGACGTTCATCCGCCACGAGTCCAGCGGTCTGTACGCGGTGCCGCCCGGACCCCGCAGTGGTGAGTACGTCGGGCAGCGGCTGCTCGAAGGATGAACAGGACCCGTGCGGCGGGCAGCCCGGCACTAGGCTGATCCCATGTCGGCCACCCGCTTCACGTATCTCGGTCCCGAGGGCACTTTCACCGAAGCCGCCCTGCGCACTCTGCCGGAAGCCGCCACCCGCGAGCTCGTCCCGATGGTGTCGGTCCCGGCCGCCCTGGACGCCGTGCGCAACGGCGAAGCGGCAGCCGCCCTCGTCCCGATCGAGAACTCGGTGGAGGGCGGCGTCACCGCCACCCTGGACGAGCTGGCCTCGGGCGAACCTCTGATGATCTACCGCGAGGTGCTGCTGCCCATCGCCTTCGCGTTGCTCGTTCGGCCCGGGACCGCCCTGACGGACGTCAAGACCGTCACCGGGCACCCGGTCGCGCAGCCCCAGGTGCGCAACTGGCTGCGCGCCCACCTGCCGGACGCCGTGTGGGAGTCGGCCGCCTCCAATGCGGACGGCGCCCGCCTGGTGCAGGAGGGACGCTTCGACGCCGCCTTTGCCGGCGCATTCGCGGCTGCCACCTACGGGCTGGTTCCCCTGGTCACCGAGATCCACGACGCCGAGAACGCGGAGACCCGCTTCGTGCTCGTCGGGCGCCCCGCCCGGCCCTCGGCTCCGACCGGCGCGGACAAGACCTCCGTGGTGCTGTGGCTCGGCGACGACCACCCCGGCGCACTCCTCGAACTGCTCCAGGAGTTCGCCGTGCGCGGGGTCAACCTGATGCTGATCCAGTCCCGGCCGACCGGCGAGGGCATCGGAAACTACTGCTTCGCCGTCGACGCCGAAGGCCACATCTCCGACCGCCGGGTCAGCGAGGCACTCATGGGTCTGAAGCGGACCTGCCCGCAGGTCCGCTTTCTCGGCTCCTATCCGCGGGCGGGTATTGCTCAGAGTGACGTCCGAGCGCCTCGGCCGGGCACCTCCGACGGTGATTTCACGGCTGCCTCCGACTGGCTGACGCGTTGCCTCGATGGGCGAGCGTAGGACTTCTTCAACTGTCCACAGAGTTATCCACAGGTACGGACCCAGCCTGGGGACAAGTCGACACGGCGTTGCGACAAGGTCGACAAATCGGCTGGAGGCCCCGGTATCGCGCTGGAGAGCGGAAGGTGAACGCCGTCACCCCCGCATCCCCGATCAACTCTTTGGAGCGAGTCATTCCCACCCGAATGAGCGTGTGAGGGTGGTTTGAGCACTGATTCCCGCCGCCCTCACCCCGGCGGCGAATGATCAATATGGGTGTCCACAGATCCGGCACACAGCCTGTGGATAAAGTGGGGACAGCGCTAATTCCTGTGGACAAAGAAGCCCCTTCGGCGCAGTTCAGGGCCCGCGCGACCCTTGGGGGCGTGCCCCATTTCGGGGAATGGGACCGTTTTATCGACCTTTCGAGCCGGACCACTTCCGGCCAGCCGAGGATAATTATTCATTCGCGGCAATTGGGACATAGCGACACGCAGCGTGATATCGGTGTGATCCCAGGAACCCCAGCCCGGTAGCCTGGAGGGGTGATTGACCTCCGGCTGCTCCGTGAAGACCCTGACCGTGTCCGCGCCTCGCAGCGCGCCCGTGGAGAGGACGTCGAGCTCGTCGACGCACTGCTCTCCGCCGATGAGCGCCGCAGGTCCTCCGGCATGCGCTTCGACGAACTCCGCAACGAGCAGAAGTCGCTCGGCAAGCTCATCCCCAAGGCCTCTCCCGAGGAGCGGGCCGAGCTGCTGAAGAAGGCCGAACAGCTCAAGCAGGACGTGAAGGCCGCCGAGACCGAGCAGAACGAGGCCGACGAGGCCGCCAAGCAGCTCCTCCTGCGACTGGGCAACATCGTCCACGAGGACGTCCCGGTCGGCGGCGAGGAGGACTTCACCGTGCTGGAGACGCACGGCACCGTCCGCGACTTCGCCGCGGAGGGCTTCGAACCCAAGGACCACCTGGAGCTCGGCGAATCGCTGGGCGCCATCGACGTCGAGCGCGGCGCCAAGGTGTCGGGCTCGCGCTTCTACTACCTGACCGGCGTGGGCGCCCTCCTGGAGCTCGCACTGGTCAACGCGGCCATCGCGCAGGCCACCGAGGCCGGCTTCATCCCGATGCTGACCCCGGCCCTGGTCCGACCGCGCGCCATGGAGGGCACCGGCTTCCTCGGCCAGGCCGCGGAGAACGTGTACCACCTGGAGAAGGACGACTACTACCTGGTCGGCACCTCCGAGGTCCCGCTCGCCGCGTACCACATGGACGAGATCATCGACGTCGACAAGCTGCCGCTGCGGTACGCCGGCTTCTCGCCGTGCTTCCGCCGCGAGGCCGGTACGTACGGCAAGGACACCCGCGGCATCTTCCGCGTCCACCAGTTCGACAAGGTCGAGATGTTCTCGTACGTCGCGCCGGAGGAGGCCGAAGCCGAGCACCAGCGGCTCCTGGAGTGGGAGAAGCAGTGGCTGACCAGCCTGGAGCTGCCGTTCCAGGTGATCGACGTTGCTACCGGTGACCTGGGGGCGTCCGCCTCGCGCAAGTTCGACTGCGAGGCGTGGATCCCGACCCAGGGCAAGTACCGCGAGCTCACCTCCGCCTCGAACTGCAACGGGTTCCAGGCCCGCCGTCTGTCGATCCGCTACCGGGACGGCAAGAAGACCCAGCCGCTGTCCACGCTGAACGGCACGCTGTGCGCCGTACCGCGCACGATCGTCGCGATCCTGGAGAACCACCAGCAGGCCGACGGTTCGGTGCGCGTGCCCGCGGCGCTCCGTCCCTACCTCGGTGGGCGCGAAGTCCTGGAGCCGATCAACAAGTGAGCCCGGCCCCGTTCCCGTACAAGCTCGTCGCGACCGACCTCGACGGCACGTTGCTGCGCGGCGACGACACCGTCTCGGAACGCACCCGTGAGGCGCTCGTCGCGGCCAGCGCGGCGGGCGCGGCACACATCGTCGTCACCGGCCGTGCCGTGCCCTGGACCCGGCACGTGCTCGACGACCTCGGCTACAAGGGGATCGCCGTGTGCGGGCAGGGGGCTCAGGTCTACGACGCCGGCGCGCACCGGCTGCTCACCTCGGTGACGCTCGACCGGCAGCTGGCCGGTCTGGCGCTGTCGAAGATAGAGGCCGAGATCGGTCCGCTGGCGCTGGCCGCCAGTCGGGACGGGGTCGACGGCGAGGTGCTGTTCGGGCCCGGCTACCAGGTCCAGGAAGGCCTCCCGGCCCTCTATCTGGAGGACACCGCCGCGGTGTGGACGGCCCCGCTGAACAAGCTGTACATCCAGCACCCGGGGCTGGACGACGACGCGCTCGTCAAGGTGGCCCGGGAGTTGGTGGGCAGCCTGGTGGACATCGTCATGGCGGGTCCCGGCATCGTGGAGATCCTGCCACTGGGACTGACCAAGGCGACCGGACTGTCGCTGGCCGCGCGCCGGCTCGGGGTGAAGGCCGCGGAGACGATCGCTTTCGGTGACATGCCCAACGACATCCCGATGTTCGGCTGGGCGGGGCACGGGGTGGCGATGGCCAACGCTCACGCGGAGCTCAAGGCGATCGCCGACGAGGTGACGACCTCCAACGAGGAGGACGGCATCGCGGTGGTGCTGGAGCGCCTCCTGGGCGCCGCGTAGCGGGAGCGACGCACGACGATCGGCACCGCCAGAGCCGTCCCGTACGCACGGGAGGTCCGGGGAAGCCCGCGCCGCACGGCGCGCTCGAAGTGGCTTCCCCGGACCTTTTGTTGCTCCCCGCACGACTCACTGTGCCCCTCGCGCAGTCCCCGTACCAGCGAATTTCCCGCCCCGCCCGTTGGATCCGACGGCGCGGCCAGTAGGCCGTCGCCACGACGGTCAGTCATGTTTCACGTGAAACAACGGCAGTGCCCCGCCCGGCCGGTGGGCCGCGCGGGGCACGCGTACGCAGGCTGCGGCCTCGCGGCCGCCGTGGAGCGGGCCGGGGTCTACTCCTCGCCGGCCAGGGTCAGCCGACGCAGCTTCTGACCCGCGTAATAGGTGGCTCCGACGGTGACCACCGCGAGCAGGACCACCGCGGTGGGCAGGGCGACGGTGGCGTCGACATAGCCCGGACCCGCCACCTTCTCGGCGAGGGACAGCGCCCACTGCTGGACGCTGAGGGTCTTGGCGCCGGAGACCAGGCTGCCGAAGAGCGACTCCCAGATCAGGGCGTAGACGAGGCCGAAGACGACCGCGTGCCGGCTGATGGTGCCCAGCAGCAGGAACAGCGCGCTGTAGGCGATCGAGGCGACGAGGGCGGCGACGGTGTAGGCGACGGCGATCTGCTGGCCGTTGCCGTTGAGGATGAATCCGGCGATCAGCGTGGGGATCGCGGAGAAGGCCATGGTGACGGCGATCGCGACGATCAGCTTGGTCATGATGATCGTCGGACGCTTCACCGGCTTGGCGAGCAGGTAGACGATCGAGCCGTCGTCGATCTCGGGGCCGATGGCGCCCGTACCCGCGATGACACCGATCAGGGGGACCATCGTGGCGAGGGCGAAGCCTCCGAGGAGGTCCGCGGCGACCTTGTCGTCCACCCCCGTGAAGGCGCGTACGGCGACGGCGATGACGATCAGCAGGGCGGGCAGCGCGAAGAGGATCAGCGCGCGACGCCGGCCGAGCAGGGCCCGGTAGGTGAGCCGGGCAACGGTGGGGTTGTACATCGGGTGCCAGCTCCTTTCAGGCCGCGACGAGGTAGGAGAAGACCGACTCGAGGGACTCGTCGGAGGGCGAGACCGTCAGCAGTCGGATGCCGTGCTGCCGGGCCACGCGGGGCAGCAGCTCGGTGAAGCGGCCGAAGTCGACGGCCTGGATGCGCAGCGCGCCTTCCTTGAGGTCGACCTCGATGCCCGCGGTGGAGGGGTCGGCGATCAGGGCCGCGGCGAGGGCCCGGTCGTCGGAGGAGCGGACGAGGTAGCGGTGGGGGCGGTCCGTCATCAGTCGGCGGATCTTGCGGAAGTCGCCGGAAGCCGCGTGCCGCCCGGCGACGACCACCTCGATGTGCGAGGCGAGCTGCTCGACCTCCTCCAGGATGTGGGAGGAGAACAGGACGGTGCGCCCTTCGTCGCCCATGCGCCGCAGCAGGTCCATCAACTGCATGCGCTGGCGCGGGTCCATGCCGTTGAACGGCTCGTCGAGGAGCAGCACGGACGGGTCGTGGACCAGGGCGGACGCCATCTTCACGCGCTGGCGCATGCCCTTGGAGTACGTGGAGATCTTGCGGTCCTGCGCGTACTGCATCTCGACGGTGGCCAGTGCCCGCTGGGCGTGCGCCTCGTCGAGGCCGTGGAGTTCGGCGTTGGCCAGGACGAACTCCCGGCCGGTGAGGAAGTCGTACATGGCCTCGCGCTCGGGCACGACGCCCACCTGCTTGTAGACCTGCTCGTTGCGCCAGATCGGCGTGCCGTCGAGGGTGACGGTGCCGGTGGAGGGAGCGAGGAAGCCGCCCATCATGTTGATGAGCGTGGACTTGCCCGCGCCGTTGGGGCCCAGCAGGCCGGTGACGCCGGGCCCGATGGTCATGGTCACGTCGTTGACGGCTACGACGTTTCCGAACCAGCGGGACGTGTGGTCGATGTCGATGGTGGTCACAGCCCGGCCTTCCGGTAGCGGGCCATCAGGGCGGCGTAGGAGCCGACGATGAGGCCGAGGACGACCAGCAGGTAGACGGCGCCCGCGCCGGCCCCGGGGCCCTCGCCGCCGGGGAAGGCGGAGGTGGCGCCGAGGAACGCGGTCTGGACACCGTCGATCAGGCTGATCGGGGAGAACAGGCCCATCCACTCGATGGCGCCGTTGGCACCGGTCGAGTAGGCGACGGCCTGCACCGTGGACACGGCGCCGTAGGGGATGAGCAGCAGCCCGATGACCGCGGCGACACCGAACCCGCGGCGCGGGGTGAGTGCGGCCATGACCAGGCCGAGGCCGGCGAAGAGCAGCGACAGCAGCAGAACCGACACGAGTCCCTGCCCGAATCCCTTGGTCTGGTCACCGAAGTCGAACTTCGCCAGCAGCGCGCCGATCCACATGATCAGCAGCGGGGTTGCGGTGAGGATGAACAGGGCCGAGGCCATGGCCGCGTACTTGGCCACGACGTAGTCGACGCGTTCGATGGGCCGCGAGAAGTAGAGCGGCACCGTCTTGAAGCGCAGGTCGCGGGAGACGGACTGCGGGGCCTGGGAGGCGAGGTACAGACCGATGATCACCTGTGTGGTCAGGGCGTACGTCGTGTACTTGATCGGCAGGTCGGTGGACCCGGGTACCGCGATGGCCACCGCGACGATGATCAGTGCGGGGACGCACATCACCGCGAAGAGGATCATGGGCAGGACCTTGGACTTGGCCGAGCGGCCGAGTCCGTAGGCGCCCCGCAGGGACTGCGAGAACAGCGACTTGCGGGCGTAGGCGCGGCCGAGCCGGGGGCCGTCGTAGGACCGGTAGCCGATGTTGTGGATCTGGGTCGAGGTGTCAGGCGCCATCGGAACCGGCTCCCTTCTGCTGGATGAGCTGCGCGGACGGATCGTTGTCGCGGAAGACCTCCGCGATGTGGTGCCGGCGCTGCTCCATCCGGACCAGGCCGATCCCCAGGTCGGCGACGGTGTCGCGGACCTGGTCGTAGGTGTGGTCGCCGGTGGCTTCGACGAGCAGGATGTGGCCGGCGCCGGGCAGCCCCTGCTCCTCTCCCGCGTGCAAGGTGACGCCCGCCTCGGTGAGCGCCTTGCGCAGGGCGGCGCTGCCGTTCGGATGGGTGTCGGAGTCGGTGACCTCGACCGCGAGCGTCGTGGTGGTCTGGGTGAATTCGCTGGTCGAGCTCGACCGCAGCAGCGTGCCGCCATCGACGACCACGACGTGGTCGCAGGTCCGCTCCAACTCGCCGAGGAGGTGGGAGGTGACCAGGACGGAGATGCCGAAGTCGGTGTAGACCCTGCGGATCAGGCCGAGCATCTCGTCGCGTCCGACCGGGTCGAGACCGTTGGTGGGCTCGTCGAGAAGGACCAGCTGGGGGTCGTGGACGAGCGCCTGGGCGAGCTTGACGCGCTGCTTCATGCCGGTGGAGTAGCCGCCGATGGGGCGGTACCGCTCTTCGTAGAGCCCGACGTGGCGCAGGGTGTCGGCGGTGCGCTCGCGGGCGGCCGTCGGCGGGAGCCCGGACATGCGGGCCATGTGGACGACGAACTCGGTGGCCGAGACGTCGGGTGGCAGGCAGTCGTGCTCGGGCATGTAGCCGACGCGTTCACGGATGGCACCGCCATGCGTGGCGACATCGAGGCCGAGCACGGCGGCGCTGCCCTCGGTGGCGGGGGACAGTCCCAGCAGAATCTTGATCAGCGTGGACTTGCCGGCTCCGTTGGCACCCACGAGGCCGGTCACACCAGGCCCGATGTCCAGGGAGAGCCGGTCGAGGGCGGTCACTCGGGGGTACCGCTTGCTCAGGCTTTCGGTCGCGATGACAGTCACGGCTCCGACGTTAGTGGGGGAGCTCCCGGGAAACGTCAGACCTGGAGTGGGATCCCGTCTCCGCCTTCAGGCGTACATACCCGTACTGGAGGCTGATGTGGCCCGGTCAACTTTGTCCACAGGTCGGTGCACGGGCCTTGACGTGCCCTCCGGTCATTGTCACATTCATCAGTGTCACGTTACGGGCGCGTAGGGCTACAGGGACGGACTTCGGCATGGCTGGGGACACCACGCAACGCACCGATCGACTCATCGCCGACCTGCGCGGTTTCAGGGAAGTGCAACGGCTCGCGTACGAGTGCGCGGAGGCCGTCGCCGCGCAGCTGCGGCCCGGTACGACCGAGCGCGAGGCGGCGCGGATGCAGCGCGAGTGGCTGCGCGAGCGCGGGGTCCGGGACTGGTTCCACCTGCCCTTCGCCTGGTTCGGGGACCGCACCGCCTTCGCGAACTTCAAGATCCCCCTGCAGTTCTTCCCGACCAACCGGAAGCTGGAGCCGGGGATGCCGTTCATCCTCGACATGGCACCGGTGTTCAAGGGCTGCGCGGCCGACGTCGGCTACTCGGGCAGCCTGGGGCTCAATCCGGTGCAGGACCGGCTCATGTCCGATCTGCGGGCGCACCGCGAGCTGATCCTGGACCAAGTGCGCGAGCGCCGCTCGCTGCGCGAGATCTACGAGAACGTCGAACGGCTGATGACGCGGCAGGGGTACGCCAACCGACACCGCGCCTATCCGTTCGGCGTCATCGCGCACAAGATCGACCGGGTCAGGGACCGCCGCTGGTCGCCGACCGCGTTCGGGTTCGGCATCCAGTCCCTCAAGGGGCTGGCCGGTGACGTGCTGCACGGACACCGCGAGGGCTGGTCCCCGCTGTGGAGCCCGTACCACTTCTCCGACCACCCCCCGCAGCCCGGACTGTGGGCGGTGGAACCGCACCTCGGCTTCCGGGGAACAGGCGCGAAGTTCGAGGAGATCCTGGTCGTCACCGACTCCCGGGACCCGCTGGAGAGCGCGTACTGGCTGGACGACGATCTGCCGCACGTGCGGCGCTGGGCCGAGGAGAAGGCAGCATGAAGGGTGGGGACGACGCGCGCGGCAAGGACGACACGGTCGGGACGGACGGGGTGAAGAGCATGAGTGGAGCGGGAACCGCGGGGCCGGCCGGGGCGCGCGAGCGCCGGGTGAGCACCGGCGGCATCGAACTGTGCGTGGTCGAGCTCGGCGACGCGAGCCGGCCCACGGTCGTGCTGGTGCACGGCTACCCGGACAGCAAGGAGGTCTGGTCGGAGGTCGCCGAGCGGCTCGCGACGCACTTCCACGTCGTGCTGTACGACGTACGCGGCCACGGCCGGTCCACGGCGCCGCAGCCGCTGCGCGGCGGCTTCACCCTGGAGAAGTTGACCGACGACTTCCTGGCCGTCGCGGACGCCGTCAGCCCGGACCGCCCGGTGCACCTGGTCGGCCACGACTGGGGATCGGTGCAGGGCTGGGAGTTCGCGACGGTCGCCCGCACCGAGGGCCGCATCGCCTCCTTCACCTCGATGTCGGGGCCCTCCCTCGACCACTTCGGGCACTGGATCAAGAAGCGGACGGCACGGCCCACCCCGCGCCGGGTGGCACAGCTGCTCGGCCAGGGCGCCAAGTCCTGGTACGTGTACCTGCTCCACACGCCGGTGCTGCCGGAGCTCGCCTGGCGCGGGCCCCTAGGCAAGCGGTGGCCCGGGATGCTCCAGCGCGTGGAGAAGGTCCCGGCCGGTTCCTACCCGACGGCCTCGCTCCCCTCGGACGCGGCGCACGGCGCGTGGCTCTACCGCGACAACGTGCGGCCCCGGCTGCGCCGTCCGCGCCCCGACGCCTACGCACACGTACCGGTGCAGCTGATCACCCCGACCCGGGACGCCTTCCTGTCCGAGCGGCTCTACGACGAACTGGAGCTGTGGGCCCCCGACCTGGTGCGGCGCACCCTGCCCGCCAAGCACTGGGTGCCGCGGACCCGGCCCGACCAGCTGGCCGCCTGGATCGGCGAGTTCGTCACCTCCCGGGAGGACCCGGCGACCCGGGTCCCCGAGCAGAAGGCGCCGGGCAGGTACGCCGACCGGTTCGGCGGCCGGCTGGTGCTGGTGACCGGTGCCGCCAGCGGCATCGGCCGGGCCACCGCCTTCGCCTTCGCGGAGGCAGGGGCCCGGGTCGTGGCCGTGGACCGGGACGCCGAGGGCGCCGAGCGCACCGCGGACATGGCCCGCCTCGTCGGCGCCCCCGACGCCTGGGGCGAGTGCGTGGACGTCAGCGACGAGCAGGCGATGGAGAAGCTGGCGGCGAAGGTCGCCGCCGAGTACGGAATCGTCGACGTCCTGGTCAACAACGCCGGCATCGGTCTGTCCGGGCCCTTCCTCGACACCAGCGCGGAGGACTGGAAGCAGGTCCTCGACGTCAACCTGTGGGGTGTCATCCACGGCTGCCGGATATTCGGCAAGCAGATGGCCGACCGGGGCCAGGGCGGGCACATCGTCAACACCGCGTCGGCCGCCGCTTACCTCCCGTCCAGGACCCTGCCCGCCTACAGCACCTCGAAGGCGGCGGTACTGATGCTGTCGCAGTGCCTGCGCGCGGAGCTCGCGTCGAAGTCGATCGGCGTCTCCGCCATCTGCCCCGGCATCGTCAACACCAACATCACGGCCACCTCGCGCTTCGCCGGCGTGGACGAGGCGGAGGAGAAGCGCCGCCAGCAGCGTTCCTCACGCCTGTACGGACTGCGCAACTTCCCGCCGGAGAAGGTCGCCGAGGCGATCCTGCGTGCCGTGGTCCGCAACGAGGCCGTGGTGCCCGTGACCCCCGAATCCAAGGGTGCGCTGTGGCTGTCCCGATTCGCCCCGCGCACCCTGCGGGCCCTCGCCCGGCTGGAACCGAAGCTGTGAACGGGCCCGCGGGTACGGACCCGGGCACGGCCCCCTACCCGATCGCGCGGCGCCGGGTGACCTTCGAAGGGTCTGCTGCCCCGAGCACAGAGCTCGGCACGGCCATACCCCGCTCCTTCCGGCGGTCGTACCATCCCTCGCAGGAGGGCTCGCTGCGCAGGGCGGTCGAGTACCTCGCCGCTTCGCCTGCCGCCCGGACCGCCGCGGGCGCGATCGGCCGAGCCGCGATGTCGTAGGGAGCCGGGATTGTCCGAGCAGGCAGTAGCCGAGTACCGGATCGAGGATCTGGCGCACCGCAGTGGGGCGACGGTGCGCACGATCCGTGCCTACCAGGACCGCGGTTTGCTGCCGAAGCCGGAGCGGCGGGGGCGTTCCAACGTCTACCGGGACACCCATCTGGCGCGGTTGCGCCAGATCGCGGACCTGCTCGACCGCGGCTACACGCTGGCCTCCATCAAGGAGTTGCTGGAGGCCTGGGACGCCGGACGCGGGCTGGGCGGCGTCCTGGGTCTGGTCGCCGAGGTGCACGGGCCGTGGACCGACGAGGAAGCCGCCCGGATATCCCGGGAGGAGCTGAACCGGCGGTTCGGCGGCCGACCCGACGAGGACGCGGTCGGCGAGGCGTGCGAGCTGGGCGTGCTGGAACGGATCCCCGGACGCCCGGACCACTTCCTGGTGCCCTCCCCGCAGGAGTTGGCGGTGGCCGCCGAGCTGTACGCGGCCGGGGTACCGCTGTCGGCGATCACCGGGCACCTGCGGGAACTGCGCGGGCAGGTGGAGCACATCGCCTCGCGGTTCCTGGAGTTCACCACCGAGCACGTCTTCGCGCGCTACCTCGGGCAGGTGCCTCCGACGGACGCCGACGCGGCGGAGGCCGCCACGATGGTGCGGCGGCTGCGCCCGCTGGCCCAGCAGACCGTGGACGCGGAGCTGGCTCGGGCGATGCGGCTGTTCGCGACCCGGCATCTGCAGCGGCACCTGGGGGCCGCCGGTCCACCCCCGCCGTCGGGTCCCGCACCGGTCGCACTGCCGGCCGGGACGGTACGGGCGGTGCAGGAATTGGTGGGCGCCGAGAACGTGGCGGAGTTCGTCCGGGCCGCGACGGAGCGGGAGCTCCAGGCCCGGACGATGAACGATCTGGCCGGGATCGGCCGGGGCGAGGGGTAGCGGCCCGGCGCCGAGCCGGGTCCGACAGCGCCGGACGGGCCGGCGCCGACCGGCCGGTAGTCCACAGGGCGGATCATGCGATTGCCTTCCAAACCTGCCCAAACGGCTGTGGACAAGTACCCCTCACCTGTGGGCAACAGGGGTTCCTGTCTCACCCTATGGGCCGGTACGCGGCCTTGGTGGGCACGGTCCCGTCCACCGGCCCGACCTCGGCCGAGGCCGACGGGGGACTCACGGACACCGTCTCGGGCAAGGTTTCGGACCGGGCCGGGGTCAGCGGCTCGGTCGTGGCCGGAGTCATGGCCGCGGTTGTGGCCGCGGTTGTGGGCGCGGTCGGGGAGGCGGACCGGTTCTTCCCGTAGAGGAGGGCGGCGAGCGTGAGGCCGACGACGCCGCCGACCAGCTGGGCGGCGACGAAACCCGGCAGCGACTGCGGGGCGATCCCGGTGAAGGAGTCGGTGAAGCTGCGTCCGACGGTGCCGGCCGGGTTGGCGAAGGAGCCGGAGGGAGTGAACCAGATCGCGGCGGCGATGTAAGCGGCGACCGCGGCCGGGACGAGCTTCGGACGCCCGATACGGCCGAGGCCCTGGATGACGAGGACGAGCCCGGCGGTCGCGACCACCTCACCGAGGAGCAGGTGCCCGCCGTCGCGGACCTGGGTGGCGAAGGCCCCCGGGATGCGCCCGAACATGACCTCGGCGAGGACCGCGCCCCCGATGGCGCCCGCGGTCTGGGTCGCGACGTAGACGAGCGCCTCCCGGGCGGTGAGGCCTTCGCCGCCGGTACGTCGGACCCACCAGGACGTGAGGGTGACGACCGGGTTGAGGTGCGCGCCGGACAGCGGTCCGAAGAGCGTGATGATCAGCCCGAGGCCGATCGCGGAGGCGAGCGAGTTGGCGATGAGGGCGACACCCGTGTCGCCGCTGAGTTCGGCCGCTTGTAGGCCGGACCCGATCACGACGACGAGCAGGCCCGCGGTGCCGATGAGTTCGGCAGCCGCGCGGCGTGGCAGAGAAGTATGGATGGTCATGTTTCTCCCTCTGGACAGACGTGCCAGTGGAAAATATATTCCGCATCTCGGAATAGAGATAGACGAGGTCCACCTCGGGGCGGTGCGCGGAAATTCCCTGCCGGGGAACCCTCCGGGCGGGCACGCTGGGGGCATGGATGACAGACGCACCGTGAAGGTGTCCAAGTACGTCTCGAAACACCTTCGCCATCAGCCGGAACGGATCGGACTGGTGCTCGACGCACACGGCTGGGTGGAGATCGACGACCTGCTGAGCGCCGCCGCCGACCACGGCTTCGCGTTCAGTCGCGCGGAGCTCGACCATGTGGTGGCCGCCAACGACAAGCAGCGGTTCGCCGTCGACGGCAGCCGGATCCGGGCCAGCCAGGGGCACACCGTCGCCGTTGACCTCGCCCTTCCGGAGGCCGAACCGCCCGCGTACCTCTACCACGGCACGGTCGCCGCCGCCCTCGGCGCGATCCGCGCCGAGGGCCTGCGCCCGATGGCCCGACACCACGTACACCTGTCTCCCGACCGGGAGACCGCGAGCCGCGTCGGCGCGCGGCGGGGCCGGCCGGTCGTGCTCGCCGTGGACGCGGGAGCGATGCGCGCCGCCGGTCACGTCTTTTGGATCAGCGCCAACGGTGTGTGGCTGGTGGACGCCGTACCGCCGCGGTTCCTCCGCTTCCGGTAGGTCTCCGGGCCCCATTGCCGGCAGCCACTTCGCGCAGGGATTGTCAGATGATCCCCCTACGCTGTTGCCACTCCGGGAGCCGGTTGCCCCTCCGGGAGCCGTGAGGGGGGAACCTCGCGATCGCCCAACCATCCCTGAACGCACGCGAGGTGATGCCTTATGACGTCCACGACCCCGTCCACACCCTTCGCCCCGCACAACTTCCAGGTCGACCTGCGCGGCCTGGTCGA
Source organism: Streptomyces sp. NPDC055254 (assembly GCF_053606025.1). Classification (NCBI taxonomy): domain Bacteria; kingdom Bacillati; phylum Actinomycetota; class Actinomycetes; order Kitasatosporales; family Streptomycetaceae; genus Streptomyces; species Streptomyces sp. NPDC055254. Next base: position 138,308 of record NZ_JBSGQV010000006.1, read on the forward strand.
CCTGCTCTCCCACCACCTCTACTCCAGCCCGCGCGTCTACGTCCGCGAACTCCTGCAGAACGCGGTGGACGCCGTCACCGCCCGGCACGCCCTCCACCCGCAGGCCGAGGTACGCATCCGGCTGTCGGCGTCCGAGGGCCGGGTCACCATCGAGGACAGCGGCATCGGCCTGACGGCCGCCGAGGCCCACTCCCTGCTCGCGACCATCGGCCGCAGCTCCAAGCGCGGCGGCGAGCACGGGTTGGAGGCCACCCGCCGGGAGTTCCTCGGCCAGTTCGGCATCGGGCTGCTCGCCTGCTTCGTCGTCGCCCGCCAGATCCGCGTGGTCACCCGGTCCGCCCGTGACCCCCGGGCCGCGCCCGTCGAATGGCTGGCCACCGACGACGGCTCCTACACCGTCCGCGAGCTGCCCCACGACGCCCGTCCGGAACCCGGCACCACCGTCGTCCTGGAAGCCCGTGCGGGCGCCGCGGAATGGACCGTCCCGGCCAAGGTGGAGCAATTGGCCCGCGACTACGGCTCGCTGCTGCCGTACGACATCACCTTCGACGACGGCGGAGCCGACGGCCCGCGCCCCGTGACCGACCGGCCGGCGGTGTGGGACCGGCCCCATCCCACCCCGGCCGCCCGTCGCGTCGCCCTCGCCGGACACTGCGCGGAGGCCTTCGGCTTCACCCCCCTCGACAGCATCGACCTCGACCTGCCCGTCGCCGGGGTGCGCGGCGTGGCGTACGTCCTTCCCGAACCGACCAGTCCCGCCCACCGGGCCGGACACCGCGTCCACCTCAAGGGCATGCTGCTGACCGACCGGGCCGACAACCTGCTGCCGGAGTGGGCGTTCTTCGTACGCGCCGTCCTCGACACGGACAGCCTGCGGCCCACCGCCTCGCGCGAGAACCTGTACGACGACGAGACGCTCTCCGCCGTCCGCGACGCCCTCGGCGCCCGCCTGCGCAACTGGCTCGCGGAGCTCGCGGCCGGCGACCCGGAGCGCCTGGCCGCCTTCCTCGGCGTCCACCACCTCGGTGTGAAGTCCATGGCGCGGCACGACCCCGAACTCCTCGGGTTGATGCTGCCATGGCTGCCGTTCGAGACCAGCGCCGGCTCGATGAGCCTGCAGGAGTTCGCGGCCGCCCATACCGAGATCCACTTCACGCGTACCGTCGAGGAGTTCCGTCAGATCGCGCCCATCGCCGCGGCCCACGGCCTCGGCGTCGTCAACGCCGGCTACACCTACGACGCGGACCTGCTGGCCCTGCTGCCCGCGGTACGGCCGGACCTGCGGATCGCCGAGCTCGACGCGGGTGCCGTCACCGAGCGGCTCGACCCCGTCCCCACCGCCGACGAACTGGTCCTCGCACCCTTCCTGGCCACCGCACGCAGCCGCCTGGAACCGCAGAGCTGCGACGTGGTGCTCCGCGCCTTCCAGCCCGTCGGCGTTCCGGCCCTCTACCTGGACGACCGGCAGGCACGGCAGGAACGCGACCGGACCGCCGCCCTGGAGAGCGCCGACTCGCTGTGGAGCGGGATCCTCGGAGCCCTGCGCGGATCCGCGCCGCGCGCCCGCCTGGTCCTCAACCACAACAACCCGCTGATCCGACGCATCTCCGCACTTCCGGACGAGGCGCTGACCGGCACGGCCGTCGAGTCGCTGTACGGGCAGGCCCTGCTGATGTCCCAGCGGCCCCTGCGCCCCGCGGACTCCACCCTGCTCAACCGGGCCTTCCTCGGGCTCCTGGAATGGGCGACCCACTCCGCCGACACCCGGGAGGACGAGAAGTGACGCTGACACGCGAAGAGATCGAGCGGGGTCTCGCCGAGAACCGCGAGGCTCCGAACGGCGCCGCGCGCAACACGCACGCCGAGGCACTCGCCGGCGCCGCGGAGGCGCTCGGGGAGCGACCCCTGTTCCGCGCGGCGCTGGACAACCTGATCAGCTCCTACCTCTTCAGTTCCGAGTCCTCGAAGATGCTGGTTCCCTTCGCGCGGCTGCTCCAGGAATACGACAAGGACCCCGGCTCCTTCTCCGCATGGGACGCGCATTCGCTCTTCTGGCAGTTCAAGTGGGTGGCAGGCGCGATCTCGGACTCCCCTGGCATCCCGCTGGAGTCGGCCACCGGCTGGCTGACGGAGATGGAGCGCCGCTACCGGCTCGCGGGCTACAGCGAGCGCCCGGTGCGCGAGGCCGAAGTGTGGCTCGCGGACGCGACCGGTGAGGACGAGCGCGCAGAGCGGGCCTTCAAGCGCTGGTTGGCGGCGGAGCGCGACGACATGAGCGACTGCGAGGCCTGCGAACTCAACGGTCAGGGCCAGTACGCCGTCCTGCGCGGCAGCGACGACGAGGCCCTTGAACTCTGGCGGCCGGTCCTGGCGGGCGAGCTGACCTGCGCCGAGGAACCCCACCGGGTACTGGCCGCCTCGCTGCTGCCACTGCTGCGGCTCGGCCGGGTCGACGAGGCGCGCTCGCACCACCTGCGCGGCTACCGGCTGGCCCGGGGCAGCGAGAGCCTGCTGCCCACGATCGGCCGGCACATCGAGTTCTGCGCGCTCACCGGCAACGAGTCCCGCGGTCTGGAAATCCTGTCCGAACACGCCGCCCACGTCGGCCCGCTCGCCAACGTCGACGACCAACTGGCCTTCCACGGCGGCGTCCTCGTCCTGCTGCGCCGGCTGGCGGACCTGGGGCACGGCGCCGGCCCGGCCCCGTCCTACGAGGGAACCTCCCGCACCGTCTCCGAACTGTACGAGGTCCTCCACGCGGGCTGCCTCGACATCGCCCGGCGGTTCGACACGCGCAACGGCAGCGCCCGGGTCTCGGACCGCTTCCTCGCGCGGATCCGGCGGGAGCCGCTCATCGGAGAACTGCCGCTCGGTGTACGCAGCACCGCACTGCCGCGGGCGGACGTCGGCGCGCGGGCTGCCGCCGGGTCCCCGAAGGCCCCGCCCACGGAGGCACAATTCTCGGACGCCGCGTTCGCCGAGCTGTGGGGACGGGCCCGGCAGGCACGTGACCTGGGACATCCCGGTGCCGACGCCCTGTGGGCCGAAGTAGCGGTACGAATGGCATCGCTGCCGGAGCCCGATCCGCTGGCCGCCGCGGACCTGGCGGACCACCGGGCCCTGACCGCCGCCCGGAGCGGGGCCGAGGACGCGCCGGAGCTGCTGACCGCGGTCCGGGAGGCCTACCGGGCCCTCGGCCGGACGGAACGTGCGGCGCTGGCGGAACTACGGCTGGCGAGCGTCGCCGCACAGTCCGGCGCGGCCCCCGCCAGGATCCGGGAGCTGGTGGGCGCGGCCCTGCGGGCAGCGGAGGCACTCGACCCGGCCGAACCGCTGCGGACCCGCCGGATCGCGCTCGCGGAACTCACCTCGATCCGCGTGGAGTCCTACCTGCGCTCGGTCGAGGCGGCCCTCGGGGAGCAGCGGGAGCAGGGGCACGACCACGGGCACGACCACGCGCGGGAGCACCGGCGGGAGCACGGGCACGGCGAACTCACCGCCGAGCTGACCGACTTCGTCGCCGCGTACCGGGCCACGTGTCCGGACCTGGTGGCGGAAGCCGAGGAGATGCTCGGCCGGGTACTCCTCTCGCAGGGTGACCCGGAGCGGGCCGTGCCGCTGCTGGCCTCGGCCGCCGCCCGGGCGGTCGCGGCGGGCCGGCCCTGGCAGGCGGTAGACCCGCTGGTGCTCGGGGCCGGGGTACTGCTGTCACTGGAGCGCCTCGACGAGGCCGAGGAAGCGGCCCGCGCCGGGCTGGACCATGCCTCCCAGGTCACCGACCCCGAGACTCACGGCGTCGTACGGCTGACCCTCGCGGACATCCTGCTCCGGCGGGACGAGGGGGCAGGTGAAGCCGCGGGGCTGGCCCTGACCGGCGCCCACTGGTTCGACAGGGCCGGACTCACCGCCGACGGCGGAGCGCAGGCGCGCCTGACGCTGGCCCGGGCCTACGCTCGGGACGGCCGCTCCGCCGAGGCCGCGGAGGTCCTCCAGTCCGCGCTGCCGGACCTGCTGGAGCATGGCGCCCCGCAGGCCGTGTTCGCACGGGAGTTCTTGGCCGACCAACTGTGCGAGCTGAACGAACCCCGCGCCGCCGCCGAGCAGTACCTCCTCGCGGCGGACGTGGCCGAGGACTGGGAGGACCCGCGCCCGCAGGCGGGTCTCGCGCAGTCGGCCGCCGACGCCCTGAGCGCGGCGGGCCTGGCCCGGGAGGCCTGCGCCGCCTACGAGCGGGCCTTGGAGCTGCACCGACAGACGGGAGACGCACCGGTCGCCGAGGTACGTGTCCTGCGTTCCCTGGCTTGGTTGGAACTGCGCGAGGAGACGACCGGCGCGGGCGTGGCGAGGGCCCGGACCCGGATGGCCGAGGCCGCGGCCGTGCTGGAGGACGCCCTGGCCCCGAAGCCCGGCGCACCCGAGCTGCGGTCCGAACTCGCCCAGACCTGGCACCAACTGGCGCAAGTGCTCGACCGGCACGTCAGCGCGCACACGCAGGCTTGGGACGACAGCGTCGACGTCGAAGAGCACGGCACCCAGCCCGCCCGCTCCTTGAGCGAGGCGGAGATCGACGCGCTGCGGCGGGAGGAGGTCGACCTCTGGGTCCGCGCGGCCGGAACCTACGCGGACCTCGGGCCGGACCACGTACAGGACCGGTTCCAGTGCCTGAACAACGCCGCCTGGACGGAGCGGGAACGCGGCCGGACGGCCGCGGGTGCGACCTTGGTCTCCACGCTGATCGACGAGGTGCGCGATCTGCCCGAGGGAGCCGCTCCCGACTGGCTGCTGCCCGCCGCGGAACGACTCCTCACCCGGCTGACGGCGTAGGCCTCGTCCTTCTGCACGGTTGTATTGCCGTGACCAACAAGGTCCACCGCACTAGCCGTCCAGCTGGGCCAGAGCTTCCGTGGCGATCCGCTCGAAGACGTTCTCGTCCGCCGCGAAGTCGGAGTCGGGGATCGGCGCGTGGATCACGAGCTCGGCGAAGCCGAGTTCGCGATGGCGGCCCGCGAAGTCGACGAAGGCGTCCACGGACTGGAGCAGGGTGTTGCGTTCGGGTGTGAATCCGGTCAGGAAGATCTTCTCCATGGGCTCGGTCTCCCGCCCGGCCTCCGCCAGGGCTTTCTCCAGCCGGCCGATCTGCCCGCGCAGGGCCTCCAGCGACTGCGCGGGGGTGCCGTTCTCGGAGAGTTTCGGATCACCCGTGGTCACCCAGGCCTGGCCGTGGCGGGCGGCGAGGCGCAGCCCGCGCGGGCCGGTGGCGGCGACCGCGAAGGGCAGACGCGGCCGCTGCACGCAGCCAGGAAGGTTGCGGGCCTCCTCGGCCGAGTAGAAGGCTCCCGAGTGACTCACGGCCCCCTCCGTCAGCAACCGGTCCAGGAGCGGAACGAACTCGCCGAACCGGTCGGCGCGCTCGCGCGGGGTCCAGGACTCCTGGCCCAGTGCGGTCGCGTCGAAACCGTTGCCGCCCGCGCCGATCCCGAGGGTGACGCGACCGCCCGAGACGTCGTCCAGCGTGATGAGCTCCTTGGCCAGGGTCACCGGATGACGGAAGTTCGGCGAGGTGACGAGCGTGCCCAGACGCAGCCGCTCGGTGGCCGCGGCTGCCGCCGTCAGCGTGGGCACGGCGCCGAACCACGGGCCGTCGCGGAAGGTCCGCCAGGAGAGGTGGTCGTAGGTGTAAGCGGTGTGGAAGCCGAGCCGCTCGGCGCGCAGCCATTGGTCGCGGCCTCCCTCGTGCCATCGACGGACCGGGAGGATCACCGTGCTCAGACGCAGACTCATACATGTGAGCCTAAGCCGACGGACCCCCTCGGCGCTCATCGCTCCCGCCGACTCCGGAAGCGATCGGGTCCGTAGGCATGTTTCACGTGAAACACGGCCGCTATGGCCCAGCGCGTGGATGTTTCACGTGAAACATCCACGCGCGTCCAGAGCCGGCTCCTTCCGAGCCACTCGATCATGGTTCGCCGCATGCGGCCCATGGGCGAAGATGGAGCCGTGACCTCGGCTCCCCAGCGCCCGGACGGGCCAACCCCCGCGCCCCGACTCATCGCCACCGACCTCGACGGCACCCTGCTGCGCGACGACAAGTCCGTCTCGCCCCGGACCGTCGCTGCCCTTGCCGCCGCCGAGGAGGCCGGGATCGAGGTCTTCTTCGTCACCGGCCGCCCCGCCCGGTGGATGGACGTGGTCAGCGACCACGTCCACGGGCACGGCCTCGCGATCTGCGCGAACGGCGCGGCTGTGGTCGACCTCCACGCCGGGCGGAAATTCGTCCAGGTCAGGGCACTTCCTCGGGTAGCCGCGCTGGCTGTGGTGGACGCCCTGCGAGCGGCGGCCCCCGGCACGTCCTTCGCGGTCGAGCTGACCACGGGCATCAACTACGAGCCGGCGTATCCGCCGTTCTTCAAGGACCCCGCGGCCCACATCGGCACCGCCGAGCAGCTGCTGCGGGACGAGACGGACGACACCGCCGCTCCGGTCCTCAAACTGCTCGCGCACCATGCCGAGCTCGCCCCGGACGAGTTCCTCGTACTGGCCCGTGAGTCCGCCGGGGCCCATGCGTCGATCACCCGCTCCAGCCCGACCTCTCTGCTGGAGATCAGCGGACCGGGCGTCTCCAAGGCCAGCACGCTGGCTCTCTGCTGCGCCGAGCGGGGCATCTCCCCTGCCGAGGTCGTCGCCTTCGGAGACATGCCGAACGACGTGGAGATGCTCAGCTGGGCGGGCACCTCGTTCGCGATGGACAACGCCCACCCCGATGTCATCGCGGCCGCGTCCGGTCGTACGACGGCCAACAACGAGGACGGGGTCGCGGTCGTCATCGAACGCATCCTGGCCGAGCGCATCGCGTCCCGGGAGGTTCCGGCGGACCCCGGAACCGCGACTCCCGACCGGGCCTGAGGCAGACAGACGGGGCAGCCGGGCTGACGGGGCAACGCCCTCTCTAGAGCGGTGCCTCCCACACCAGGGTGGTCCCGCTGCCGTCCTTGCCGATGCCCGGGCCGTACGAGCTCGCGCCGCCCAGCGACTCGGCGCGCCGGCGCAGGTTTCGCAGCCCGCTGCGGCGCCCGCCCTCGGGCATGCCCACCCCGTCGTCGGCGACCGCCAGCCGGACCCCGGGCCGCCCGTCGGAGAGCGTGACGGTGGAGTCCAGGACCACCTCGATCCGCGACGCGTCGGCGTGCCTGAACGCGTTGGACAGCGCCTCACGCAGCGCCGCGATCAGGTTCTTGCCCACCAGCTCGCCGACCACCGCATCGATCGGTCCGACGAAACGGTGCGCGGGCTTGAAGCCCAGCGGAACGGCGGCCGTGTTGATCTCCCTCAGCACCCGGGTCCGCAGCCCCGAAGGGGCCTCTGCCGGGCCCTGCTGGAGGGCGAAAATCGCGGTGCGGATCTCCTGGATCGTCACGTCCAGCTCGTCGACGGCCTTGCCGACCCCGTCGCGGACCTCCGGGACGAGGGACCGGCGCTGGGCGCCCTCCAGCATCATCCCGGTGGCGAACAGCCGCTGGATCACCAGATCGTGCAGGTCGCGTGCGATGCGGTCGCGGTCTTCGAACACCGCCAGCCGCTCCCTGTCCCGTTGTGCCTCCGCCATCATCAGGGCGAGCGCCGCCTGGGAGGCGAACTGCGTGGCCAGGGTCCGCTCGGCCTCGCTGAACGGGCGCTCGCCGCGTGCCCGAGGGGTGACCAGCGCGCCCAGCACCCGCCCGCCGCTGTGCAGGGGCAGCATCATGCACGGCCCGTACTGGCTGGTGAGCTTGCTGATCGTGCGGGGGTCGGCCGCCGCGTCGTCCACGAAGACCGGCTCGCCCTGGAGCAGCCGTTCCACTACGGGGCTCTCGGCCGGGATCACCACGCCGAGCGAGGTGGCCGTGTTCTCGGCGGACACGGCGACGATCTCCATGCCGCCCTCCTCGGCCGGCAGCAGCACGATGCCGGCGGCGGAGTCGGCCAGGTGTCGGGCCTGTTCGGCCACCACGGTGAGGGCGTCGTCCGCGTCCCCGCCGGAGAGCAGGGCGGTGGTGACGGCCACCGAGCCGTCGATCCAGCGCTCGCGCTGGGTGGCGGCCTCGTAGAGACGGGCATTGCCGATGGCGATGCCGGCCTCCGTGGCCAGGACCCGGACCATATGGACGTCGTAGTCGTTGAACTGGCCGCCGCCGTTCTTCTCTGCGAGGTACAGATTGCCGAAGATCTCCCCCTGCACCCTGATCGGGACACCGAGGAAGGTCTTCATGGGCGGGTGGTGCGCCGGGAACCCCGCCGCCCGCGGGTCCCTGGTCAGATCGGCGAGCTGCACCGTGTCGGGGTGCGAGATCAGCGCTCCCAGCAGACCCCTCTTCCCGTCCGGACGGTGCCCGATCTTCCGGGCGAGCTCTGAGCTGATCCCGAAGGTGACGAAGTCCGAGAGCCCTCGACCTTCCGTGTCGACCACTCCGATCGCCGCGTAGCGGGAGTCGGCGAGCTCGGCCGCGGTCTCGCAGATGCGGTCCAGGGTGGAGTGCAGTTCAAGTCCGGTACCGACCGACCTCATGGCCTCCAGCAACTGCGGAACCCGGGCGGTGAGCTCGGTGGACAGACCCTGCAGACTCCTGGTGGCCCGGGTGGCGGCTTCCAGCCGGTCCGGCGCTCGCGACGACGGGTCCGGCGATTGCTGCGACTCCTGCACTGACATGCTCTTGAGCCTAGTTAGTCCCTTTTACCGGGGAAAGTCGGCCAAGGTCGCATCCACGGCCCTCTCCCGCTCCAACAGCCGCTTCAGCGGCCCCTCGGCCGCGGCCAGCTTCGCGTACGCACCCCGCTGGACCACCTCACCACCCTCCAGCACGAGTACCTCGTCCACCGCCTCCAGGCCGGCCAGCCGGTGCGTGATCAGCACGGTGGTACGGCCCTGCGTCGCGGCCAGCAGGTCCGCCGTGAGCGCATCCGCCGTGACCAGGTCCAGGTGCTCGGCCGGCTCGTCCAGAACCAGTACGGGGAAGTCCGCGAGGAGCGCGCGGGCCAGGGCCAGACGCTGGCGCTGGCCGCCGGACAGCCGTGCGCCGTGCTCGCCGACCAGTGTGTCCAGCCCGTCCGGAAGGCTGTCCGCCCACTCCAGCAGCCGGGCACCGGACAGGGCGGCCCGCAGGTCCTGCTCGCTCGCCCCCGTCCGGGCCAGCCGCAGGTTCTCCCGTACCGAGCTGTCGAAGATGTGCGCGTCCTGGGCGCAGAGGCCCACGAGGGCGCGTACGGCGTCGCCGTCGAGCGAACGCGCATCCGCCCCGCCCAGGGTGTATGTCCCGTCGCTCGGGTCCAGGAACCGCAGGAGTACCTGGGCCAAGGTGGTCTTGCCCGATCCGGAAGCGCCGACGACCGCGATGCGGCGGCCCACTTCCAGGGTCAGGTCCAGTCCGCGCAGCGCGTCGCCCTCTTGTCCCGGGTGCCGGGCGGTGAGGCCCGTCAGCCGTAGCGGGAAGGGCGAGGCCGGTGCCGCGTGGGTCCGCTCCGGCTCGGCGACCGGGGCCGGGGCGTCGATGACCTCGTAGATCCGCTCGGCGCTGCGGCGCACCCGCTGGCGGTACTGGACGGCCTGCGGAAGTCCGTTGACCGCCTCGAAGGCGGCGAGGGGGGTCAGGACGGCGACGGCCATGGCGACCCCGGAGAGCCGTCCGTCGTGGACCGCGCTCGCGGCGAACGCCGCGGCCGCCACGACGGTGAGTCCGCACACGAGCGCGGACAGTCCGCTGCCCAGCCCCGTGGCGGCGGCCCCCCGCGCGGCGATCCGCGTCAGCACGCCGTCGCTCTCCCTCGCCCGGGCCTTCCGGTCCTCCAGCGCGCCGGCGACGGTGAGCTCGGCGGTACCCGTGAGCAGATCGGCCACCCGGGTGGCGAGCTGACCCCGAGCGGGGGCGAGCCGGCGCTCCGCACGGCGGGCGCAGGCACCGCTGACCAGAGGCACACCGACACCGGCCGCGAGCAGTCCGGCGCCGAGCACCGCTCCGACCTCGGGCAGCAGCCATGCCGTGAAGGCCACCGATCCGGTGCCGACGAGCACGGCGGTGCCGACCGGCAGCAGCCAGCGCAACCAGTAGTCCTGCAGGGCGTCCGCGTCGGCCACCAGCCGGGCCAACAGGTCCCCGCGCCGGTGCTCGCGCAGCCCGGCGGGAGCGATGCGCTCCAGTCGGCGGAACACGGAGACCCGCAGGTCGGCGAGCATCCGCAGGACGGCGTCGTGCGAGACGAGCCGCTCGGCGTACCGGAAGACGGCCCGTCCCATACCGAAGGCACGGGTGGCGGTGACGGCCACCATCAGATAGAGCACGGGCGGCTGCTCCGAGGCACGCGAGATCAGCCAACCGGACACGGCCATCAGACCGACGCCGCATCCCACGGCGAGCGCCCCGAGCAGCAGTCCGAGCCTGAACCGTCCCTGCCAGGCCCTGGCCACCGCGCGCACCCGGCGCAGGGGATCCGAGCCGCCCAAGTCGGCGCCGCCACCGGCCCGCGCCCGCTCGGACTCGGCGCCGAGGATCCACTCGCCGGCGTCCGGAGCCGGCTCCCCGGATCCCCTCCCGGCGGCACGGCCGTCGACCGCGATCGCCGGACGGGCCGGAGGCTGACCGGCCGCCGCCGGGGGGAGTGGAACCGGCGGCGCCAGCGCGACCACGCGGTCCGCGACGGCGAGCAGGGCCGGCCTGTGCACGACGAGGAGAACGGTCCGGCCCATGGCGAGCCGGCGGACCGCCTCCACGATGCCGGCCTCGGTCTCACCGTCCAGAGCCGCCGTCGGTTCGTCCAGCAGCAGCACCGGCCGGTCGGCGAGGAAGGCCCGCGCCAGGGCCAGTCGCTGGCGCTGGCCGGCGGAGAGTCCGACGCCGCCCTCACCGAGGAGCGTCTCCACCCCGTTCGGCAGGTCGGCCACGAACTCCCGGGCCCCGGCGTCCTCCAGGGCCTCGATCACGGCGGCGTCGGAGGCCCCCGGCCGGGCGAGTCGTACGTTGTCACCGATCGTTCCGGCGAACAGGTGCGGCCGCTGCGGCACCCAGGCGATGCGCTCACGCCAGCCGGCCGGTGACAGCTCGGCGAGGTCCGTGCCCGCGACCCGGACCCGGCCCGAGGTGGGCGCCACGAACCCCAGCAGGACCTGGAGCAGCGTGGACTTCCCGACCCCGCTCGGGCCGGTGAGGGCCACGCACTCACCGGGCTCGACCGTCAGTGACACCGGGCCCGGCGAGTCCTCGCCCCTGCCCTCGTACCGGACGGCGACCCCGTCGATCTCGATCCGCAGCGGAGCGCCCTTCGGCAGCTCGACCCCGCGGCCCGGACCGGGTGCCGGAGCGCCCGCCGGACCACCGACCGGAGTTTCCAGTACCTCGAAGATCTCCTCGGCGGCCGCCAGCCCCTCGGCGGCGGCGTGGTACTGCGCGCCCACCTGTCGCAGCGGGAGATAGGCCTCGGGCGCGAGGATCAGGATGACCAGCCCGGTGTAGAGGTCCAGCTCGCCGTGGACCAGCCGCATGCCGATGGTCACGGCCACCAGTGCCACCGACAGTGTCGCCAGCAGTTCCAGGGCGAAGGAGGAGAGGAAGGCGATGCGCAGCGTTCGCATCGTCGCGCGCCGGTAGTCGTCGGTGATCCTCCGGATGGACTCGGCCTGTGCCTTGGCCCGGCCGAACACCTTCAGCGTGGGGAGCCCGGCGACCACGTCGAGGAAGTGCCCCGACAGCCGTGACAGCAGGCGCCACTGGCGGTCCATCCGGGACTGGGTGGCCATTCCGATGAGGATCATGAACAGCGGGATCAGGGGGAGCGTGACGACGATGATGGCCGCCGACACCCAGTCCTCGGTCACGATGCGGGCGAGCACCGCGACCGGCACGACCACGGCGAGCCCCAGCTGGGGCAGGTACCGCGAGAAGTAGTCGTCGAGCGCGTCCACGCCCCGGGTGGCCAGGGCCACCAGCGAACCGGTCCGCTGACCGGTCAGCCAGCCGGGACCGAGGTCCGCCGCCCGGTCCAGCAGCCGGCCCCGCAGCTCCGACTTGACCGCCGCGCTCGCCCGGTGTGCGGCGAGCTCGGTCAGCCAGGCGACCAGCCCGCGCCCCAGCGCCACCGCAACGAGCAGCAGCAGGGGTGTGCGGAGCGCCGTACCGCCCAGCCCCTCCTCGAAGGCCCCGACCACGATGTCGGCGATCAGCATGGCCTGACCGACGACCAGCCCCGCCCCGGCCAGGCCGAGGGCCACCACCGCGCCGAGGAAGAGACGGGTGGAACGGGCGTACCGAAGCAGGCGCGGGTCGATCGGTTTCACGTGAAACATCCCCCAGGGCAGGGTCAGTCAGGAAGGCATGCGGTCGGGCAGGTGGGCCGGACGGCGCTACGGGCGGGACTCAGTGCACGTCGACGATGTGCTGCGTCCCGATGCGCTTGCGGAACACCCAGTACGTCCAACCCTGGTAGAGCATGACGAGCGGAGTGGCCACCGCCGCGCACCACGTCATGATCTTCAGCGTGTACGCGCTGGACGAGGCGTTGGTGACCGTGAGGTTCCAGGCCTCGTTCAGCGAGGACGGCATGACGTTCGGGAAGAGCGTCAGGAACAGCATCGCGACGGCCGCCGCGATGGTGACCCCCGACAGGGCGAACGCCCAGCCCTCCCGGCCCGCCAGGTTGCAGCCCAGGGCTCCCAGCAGCGCCAGCACGGCGACGACCATCGCGACCAGGCTCTTGGTGTCGCCGCGCGAGGCCTGGGTCCAGAGCAGGAAGACCAGCGCCAGCACAGCGGTGACCGCACCGAGCCGGCCCGCCAGTTTCCGCGAGCGGTCCCGGATGTCACCGACGGTCTTGAGCGAGGTGAACACCGCGCCGTGGAAGGTGAACAGGGTGAGGGTGACGAGGCCGCCGAGGAGCGAGTAGACGTTGAGCAGGTCGAAGAGGTTGCCGACGTACTCCATGTCCTGGTCGATCTTCACGCCGCGCACGATGTTGGCGAAGGCCACGCCCCACAGGAACGCGGGAATCAGCGAGGTCCAGAAGATCGCGCGTTCCCAGTTGGTCTGCCACGTGTCCTCGGGGCGCTTGTGCCGGTACTCGAAGGCGACGCCGCGGATGATCAGGCAGACCAGGATGAGCAGCAGGGGCAGATAGAACCCGGAGAAGAGGGTGGCGTACCACTCGGGGAACGCGGCGAAGGTCGCGCCGCCCGCGGTGAGCAGCCATACCTCGTTGCCGTCCCACACGGGCCCGATCGTGTTGATCAGGACGCGCTTCTCCGTACGGTTTCGGGCGAGGAGCTTGGTCAGGACCCCGACTCCGAAGTCGAATCCCTCCAGGAAGAAGTAGCCGATCCACAGGACGGCGATGAGTACGAACCAGACGTCGTGGAGTTGCATGGTGTGGTCTCCCCAGCCTCAGTACGAGAAGGCCATCGGACGGTCGGCGTTCTTGTCGTCCCCGCCGATCCTGGTGGGCGGGTTGAGATCGGCCTCGGTGAGTTCCGGCGGGCCGGCCTTGACGTACTTGACGAGAAGCTTGACCTCTATGACGGCGAGAACGGCGTACAGGAGGGTGAATCCGATCATCGAGGTCAGGACCTCACCCTGGGAGACGTGCGGCGAGACCGCGTCCCTGGTCCGCAGGACTCCGTAGACCACCCACGGCTGCCGGCCCATCTCGGTGAAGATCCAGCCCCAGGAGTTGGCGATCAGGGGGAAGCCCATCGTCCAGAGCGCGACGATCCAGTACAGCTTCTCGAAGCGGGGGCTGAGTGCCTCCCTGAAGAGGACCAGGTTCGGGACCTCGTCCTCCGTCGTGCGCAGCGCCGGCGGCAGCAGGAACTTCTTCCGCGTCAGCCACAGGCCGAGCACGCCGATGCCGAGCGAGGCCATCCCGAAGCCGATCATCCAGCGGAAGCCCCAGTAGGCGACGGGAATGTTGGGCCGGTAGTCACCGGGGCCGAACTTCTCCTGCTGGGCCTTGTTGACGTCGTTGATGCCCGGGACGAACGAGGTGAAGTCGTCGTTGGCGAGGAAGGACAGCAAGCCGGGTATCTCGATCGCGACCTTGTTGTGGCCCTTGTCGACGTCGCCGTACGCGAAGACGGAGAAGGGCGCGGGTGCCTCGCCGTCCCAGAGCGCCTCGGCGGCGGCCATCTTCATCGGCTGCTGCTTGTACATCACCTTGCCGAGCAGGTCACCGCTGATCGCCGTGCCCATTCCGGCGATGATCAACGTGATCAACCCGAGCCTCAGCGAGCTGCGCATGACGGCGACGTGCTTCTTGCGGGCCAGGTGGAAGGCCGCGATGCCGGCCATGAACGCGCCACCGACGAGGAAGGCGGCGGTGATCGTGTGGAAGAACTGGGTGAGGGCCGTGTTCTGCGTGAGCACGAGCCAGAAGTCGGTGAGCTCGGCCCGACCCCGCTCGGCGTTGATGCGGTAGCCCACCGGGTGCTGCATCCAGGAGTTGGCCGCCAGGATGAAGTAGGCGGACAGTACGGTGCCGATCGACACCATCCAGATGCAGGCGAGGTGGATGCGCTTCGGCAGCTTGTCCCAGCCGAAGATCCACAGGCCGATGAAGGTCGATTCGAAGAAGAAGGCGATCAGCGCTTCGAAGGCCAGCGGGGCTCCGAATACGTCCCCGACGAAGCGCGAGTAGTCGGACCAGTTCATGCCGAACTGGAACTCCTGGACGATGCCGGTGACGACACCCATCGCGATATTGATCAGGAAGAGCTTGCCCCAGAACTTCGTCGCCCTGAGGTACTTCTCCTTACCGGTCCGCACCCAGGCCGTCTGCAGGCCGGCCGTGAGGGCGGCGAGAGAGATCGTCAGGGGCACGAAGAGGAAGTGGTAGACGGTGGTTATGCCGAACTGCCATCGCGCCAAGGTCTCCGGCGCCAGAGCGAGGTCCACGTCGTCGTCTCCTTCAGCTCGCCGTGGTCACAGGGCATCTGCCTGGTGCGGCCCACTCAATCCGGGAGAAAGCGGGACACGCTTGTGAACGCGTTCACATTCACAAGCATTATGGCGCACAGGTTTTCGCGCCTCGCACGGGGGGTCCCCCTAGCCAAGAAATTCAACAGATTGTTGAATGTGGCGCATGAAGATACGAATCTCCTGGCCCGCGGGCCAGCTCACCGCGACCCTTGAGGACACCCCGACCAGCAAGGCACTGGCCGCGGCCCTTCCAATCTCCGCCTCCGCCCGCACATGGGGCGAGGAGGTCTATTTCGACACGGGCGTCTCCGTGGATCTGGAGCACGACGCGCGCCAGGTCGTCGAGCCCGGCACGGTCGCGTTCTGGACCGAGGGGGACGCGCTCGCGCTGCCCTACGGCCCGACGCCCGTCTCGCGCGCCGGCGAGAGCCGCCTGGCGAGCCCGTGCAATGTGCTCGGCTCGTTCGACGGCGACCCCCGCCTGTTGTCCACCGTCCGCGACGGGGACCCCGTCCGCGTGGAACTCGCGTAGCCGCACCCGGACCCCTGGCCCGACCGCGCACGCGCCGACCGCAGGCCCCGTAACGACGCACGACGCGCGAGCTACAGCTCCTTGAAGAAGGCCTCCGCCGTGTGCAGGAAGAGGTCGTTCGCCTCGGTCTCACCGATCGTGACCCGCAGGCCCTCGCCCGCGAAGGGCCGGACCACCACACCGGCCTTCTCGCAGGCCGCCGCGAAGTCGGCCGTCCGCTCCCCCAGCCGCATCCAGACGAAGTTCGCCTGCGTGTCCGGGACCGTCCAGCCCTGCGCCAGCAGCGTCTCGTGGACCCGCGTGCGCTCGCCCACCAGTGCCCCGACCCGGCCCATCAGCTCGTCCTCGGCTCGCAGCGAGGCGACCGCCGCGTCCTGGGCGAGCTGGCTGACCCCGAACGGCACCGCCGTCTTGCGCAGCGCCGCTGCCACCGGCTCGTGTGCCACCGCGAAGCCGACCCGCAGGCCGGCGAGCCCGTACGCCTTGGAGAAGGTACGCAGCACGGCGACGTTCGGACGGGTCCGGTACACCTCGATGCCGTCCGGCACGTCCGTGTCGCGGACGAACTCCCGGTACGCCTCGTCCAGCACCACCAGAACGTCCGCGGGCACCTGGTCCAGGAACCGTTCCAGCTCAGCACGGCGTACGGCGGTACCAGTCGGATTGTTCGGGTTGCAGACGAAAATCAGCCGGGTCCGGTCGGTGATCGCGGCGGCCATCGCGTCGAGGTCGTGCACGTCCCCGTCCGTCAGCGGGACCTGCACGGAGGTCGCGCCCGAGATCTGCGTGATGATCGGGTACGCCTCGAAGGAACGCCAGGCGTACATGACCTCGTCACCCGGGCCGGCCGTCGACTGGATCAGCGACTGGGCCACGCCCACCGAGCCGGTGCCGGTGGCGACGTGCTCGACCGGCACCCCGAACCGCTCGGCGATCTCGTTCACCAGGCCGGTGCAGGCCATGTCGGGGTAGCGGTTGAAGCTGCCCGCCGCCGCGACGGCGCTCTCCAGCACCCCCTGCAGCGGGGGGTAGGGGTTCTCGTTCGAGGACAACTTGTACGCGACAGGGCCTCCCGCGGCTGCCGGCTTGCCCGGCTTGTACAGGGGAATGCCGTCCAGCTCGGCGCGCAGCTTCGGGCTCTTCTCGCTCACCGCAGGTCCTCCTCGACCGTCCCGTCCGACGTCGCCGTCGACTCAATACTGCTCACCTTATGAGGATTCCGCCCTCGCGAGAATGGGGGCGCCTGGAATGCGGGGGAGCGCGCGCATATATGCGCGCGCCGGTGGCCTGCGCCGTGGCGCGCATCCCTCGTGAAGGTGACTTGAGGGCGGCCCGAGATCGCACCGCTTTGGCATGCTCGTACCCGCCGACAAGCGCCACGCTTGGCGTGAGCCACCAAATCCCTTTGTTTCCATGGTCATTGGGGGTGGCGAAGCGCGCAGAATCGTGCCTGTCAACGCGTGCATATGCACCCGGACCAGCCACCCCACCGAGCCCTACTATCGGCTCGCCATGACAGCAGCAGGGAAGCATCAGGTGAGCCGGACCGAGACCACCCGGCGGGCAGCCGGCCGACAGGGCCGGGCAGGCATCAGGGACGTGGCCGCCGCGGCGGGCGTCTCCATCACAACCGTCTCCGACGCGCTCAATGGCAAGGGGCGGCTGCCGGACGCCACCCGCCGCCACGTTCGCGAGGTCGCCGAGCGGCTGGGCTACCGCCCGTCCGCCGCCGCCCGCACCCTCCGTACGGGCAAGTCGGGCCTGATCGGCCTGACCGTGACCACGTACGGGGATGAACCTTTCACCTTCACCGAATTCGCCTACTTCGCCGAGATGGCCCGGGCGGCCACCTCCGCCGCACTGGCGCGCGGCTACGCACTCGTCATCCTCCCCGCCACCTCCCGACACGACGTGTGGTCCAACGTCGCCCTCGACGGCACCGTCGTCATCGATCCGTCCGACCACGATCCCGTCGTCACCGAACTGGTCCGCCAGGGTCTGCCCGTCGTCTCCGACGGCCGCCCGGCGGGCTCCCTCCCCGTCACCGCCTGGGTCGACAACGACCACGAGGCGGCCGTACTCAACCTGCTCGACCACCTCGCCGCCGCGGGAGCCCGCCGTATCGGGCTGCTGACGGGCACCACCACCGACACCTACACCCGACTCTCCACGACCGCCTACCTCAACTGGTGCGAGCGCGTCGGCCAGGACCCCGTCTACGAGTCCTACCCGGCCCACGACCCGTGCGCGGGCGCCGTGGCCGCCGACCGGCTCCTCGCCCGTCCCGACCGTCCCGACGCCGTGTACGGGCTGTTCGACCCCAACGGCACCGACCTGCTCGCCGCCGCCCGGCGCTACGGCCTGCGCGTCCCGGAGGACCTGCTGCTCGTCTGCTGCAGCGAGTCCACCGTCTACGCCAACACCGAACCGCCCATCACCACGCTCTCGCTCAAACCGCGCCGCATCGGCACCGCCGTCGTGCAGTTGCTGATCGACGCGATCGAGGGCGTGGACACGGGACGCCCCGTCGAACAGGTCGTCCCGACCGAGCTCATCATCCGTACCTCGTCACAGCGCAGGCAGCCCCGCACGACGGTCAGCCCGCCCCGATCTCCGGCCAAAGATTGACGCCACACCGGCCGGTCGGACCGGTCGGCGACGCGGCTGAGGATTTCGGCAACACCGAAATCGGCAGAAAGCGGTAGGAACGATCGGCTCCGCACAGGATTCACCACCCCTGGTGCGTCACAGAGCGCGAGCCGCATTCCTATGATGGGCGCACGACATCACGGCCCCTCCTCGGAGGTCAGGAGGGTCCGCAGGTGTACGGCAGCGCGACGGTGGTGGAGGGGTCGATGACTCAGGGGGCCGGTCAGGGACCCGCGATGCGGACGGAAACGCTGCGGGACTTCCGGGTTCCGGTCATCGAACCCGCCGCGTACGCCGTATCCACCGGGCTGCCCGGAGCGCCTCCCGCGTACGGGGAGTACCCGGCGTACTACGAGCAGCGTGCCGCGAGCGTGCCCCCGCAGCCCGACTACGCCCCGGCGGACCCCGTGAGCCAGGTCCCCGAGGAGGGCGACCCCGACGGCTACACGCCGACGCAGCGCGACCTGCCCGTCATCGGCCGCGCACCGCTCGGCGGGCCCGGCGACACCGTCCAGGTCCAGTACGTCCCCCAGGAGCCCGCGGTCTCGGGTCCCGGCCCGCTCTACGTGGTCGGCGATGTCCACGGCTACCTCGACGAGCTCGTCACCGAACTCCGCGCCCACGGGCTGATCGACGACGAGCGCCGCTGGTCCGCCGGCAACGCCCGGCTGTGGTTCCTCGGTGACTTCACCGACCGCGGCCCCGACGGCATCGGCGTCATCGACCTCGTCATGCGACTGTCCGCCGAGGCCGCCGCCGCCGGCGGCTACTGCAAGGCCCTCATGGGCAACCACGAACTGCTCCTCATCGGCGCCAAGCGGTTCGGCGACACCCCCGTCACCTCCGGCGCCGGCACGGCCACCTTCCAGGCCGCCTGGCTCCTCAACGGCGGGCAGCGCACCGACATGGAGCGCCTCCAGGACGTCCACCTCCAGTGGATGTCCCGGCTGGACGCGGCCGTTCTGGAGGAGGGCCACCTGCTGCTGCACTCCGACACCACGGCCTACCTCGACTACGGCGACTCCATCGAGGACGTCAACGACACCATCCACGAGCTGCTCAACCGCAACGACGCCGACATCACCTGGGACCTCTTCCGCAAGTTCACCAAGCGGTTCGCCTTCCGCGACGAGGAGACGGGCCCGCAGGCGGTGCGCGAACTGCTCGACACATACGGCGGTGGCCGCGTCGTCCACGGACACAGCCCGATCCCCTACCTGCTCGGCGAAGTGGGCGCCGAGGACGGGGACGAGGCGCGCGGCCCGGAGGCCGTGGACGGCCCTCACGTGTACGCGGAGGGGCTTGCCATCGCGATGGACGGCGGGGTGACGATGGCCGGCAAGCTGCTCGTCGTGCAACTTCCGTTGAACAACTAACCGTTCTCGCGGAGGGGTATTTACTGAAAGCCCCTGTCAACGGGTGGCGTGGTCCCTCTACCATCGCTCTATCCGTAGCAGGCTCTCCTCCGTTTGTGCCGGCGCCCGGGTCTACGCGGGCAAACCGGCTTCTACGGAGCATCGGGGGATGCACATGACCAGCGCTCCGCACCTGCTGACCGAAGACCGACCGGAGTTCGATCGGCTCCTCGACGAGACGCTGCGCACCGCGCGCGACCGGCCGGAACTCGCCGCGCTCGGCGAACGGCTGAACGCCGAACAGCTGCGCACCATGGCTCAGGGGGCCACCGCTCTGCTCGCGGCCGCGGCCTCCACCGAGTACGACCACTACGTGAAGGTCCGCGAGGAACGGCGCGACGAACTCCTCTCCACCCCCGGGACGACCGGGGAGGACGGCGACGGGCACGGCGATGCCAACGGCGCGGGTCTGAGCGCCGTGGTCACGGTCCTCGCGCCCGTCCTGGCGGGCACCGCCATGCTGATCTTCCTGCTCGTCGGCTACAGCCTGAAGATGATCGAGCCCGAACCCGCCTTCGCCGAGACCATGCTCACGGCGGGCTGGCTCTTCGGCGCGCTCACCGCAGCCGCCCTGTTCATCGCCGTGATCGGGCTGCTGATGACGGCTCTGCGCAACAGCTCCACGGAGGTGGTGGCGGACGAGACCGAGGCGATACCCGACGAGGTCGCGCGTGCCCGCGAGGCCTGGCGCAACGCGCTGCTGGAGCGCGGCATCATGCCGTTCCTGCGGGACGCGCTGGCCGACCCGAGCGCCGGGCCGGGTACTCCGGGACCTCACCGGCGCGGCGGCCGCATACCCACCCTGGGCTACACCGCGCCCGACTTCACCAGCCCGGGTGCCCCGCCGGAGGGACCCGGCCCGGGCTACAGCTCACCGGACTTCACGAGCCCCGACTTCGGCGGACCGAAACCTCAGCCCGAGTGACGCCGGCGCGCGAACGGATGTTTCACGTGAAACATCCGGAGATCCACTCGGCCTGCGCAGGGCCGTGCGCCTGCATCTCGGCCCACGCACCGAAAGGCGCCGCTTCCCGGCCGCCGGACCGGGGAGCGACGCCTGGCGATCGGTGCGTCAGTCGGCCAGCGGCAGGTAGACGCGGCTGCCCGAGGCAGCGAACTCGGCGGACTTCTCCGCCATGCCCGCCTGGATCTCCTCGGCCTTGAGGTCACCGCCGTGCTCGCGCCGGATGTCCTGCGAGATCTTCATGGAGCAGAACTTCGGACCGCACATGGAGCAGAAGTGCGCGGTCTTCGCCGGCTCCGCCGGAAGGGTCTCGTCGTGGAACTCGCGGGCCGTGTCCGGGTCGAGGGCCAGGTTGAACTGGTCCTCCCAGCGGAACTCGAACCGCGCGTCCGACAGGGCGTCGTCCCACTCCTGGGCGCCGGGGTGCCCCTTGGCCAGGTCCGCCGCGTGCGCCGCGATCTTGTAGGTGATGACTCCGGTCTTCACGTCGTCACGGTTGGGCAGGCCCAGGTGCTCCTTGGGCGTGACGTAGCAGAGCATCGCGGTGCCCCACCAGGCGATCATCGCGGCACCGATGCCCGAGGTGATGTGGTCGTACGCGGGCGCGACGTCCGTGGTCAGAGGGCCGAGCGTGTAGAACGGCGCCTCCTCGCAGATCTCCTGCTGGAGGTCGATGTTCTCCTTGATCTTGTGCATCGGGACGTGGCCCGGGCCCTCGATCATCGTCTGGACGTTGTGGCGCTTGGCGATGGTGTTGAGCTCGCCCAGCGTCTTCAGTTCGGCGAACTGCGCCGCGTCGTTGGCGTCCGCGATGGAGCCGGGGCGCAGGCCGTCGCCGAGCGAGTACGTGACGTCGTACGTCGCGAGGATCTCGCAGAGCTCCTCGAAGTTCGTGTAGAGGAAGTTCTCCTTGTGGTGTGCGAGGCACCACGCGGCCATGATCGAGCCACCGCGCGAGACGATGCCGGTCTTGCGGCGGGCGGTCAGCGGGACGTACGGCAGCAGCACGCCGGCGTGGACCGTCATGTAGTCGACGCCCTGCTCGGCCTGCTCGATGACCGTGTCCTTGTAGATCTCCCAGGTCAGGTCCTCGGCGCGGCCGTCGACCTTCTCCAGTGCCTGGTAGAGCGGCACGGTCCCGATCGGGACGGGGGAGTTGCGCAGCACCCACTCGCGCGTGGTGTGGATGTTGCGGCCCGTCGAGAGGTCCATGACCGTGTCGGCGCCCCACTTGGTCGCCCAGGTCATCTTGTCGACCTCCTCCTCGATGGAGGAGGTGACGGCCGAGTTGCCGATGTTGGCGTTGACCTTCACCAGGAAGCGCTTGCCGATGATCATCGGCTCGATCTCCGGGTGGTTCACGTTCGCCGGGAGCACCGCGCGACCGGCGGCGATCTCCTCGCGGACGACCTCGGGGGAGACGTTCTCGCGGATCGCGACGTACTCCATCTCCGGGGTGATCTCACCGCGGCGGGCGTACGCGAGCTGGGTGACGGCCGCCCCGCCGCGGCCCCGGCGGGGCTGGCGGGGACGGCCCGGGAAGACCGCGTCGAGGTTCTTGAGACCGCCGCGCGGCGAGGTGTGCTTGATGCCGTCGTCCTCGGGGCGCACGGGACGGCCCGCGTACTCCTCGGTGTCCCCGCGGCCGATGATCCAGTTCTCGCGCAGCGGCGCCAGACCGCGGCGCACGTCGGTGTCGATCTGGGGGTCGGTGTACGGCCCGGACGTGTCGTAGAGCGTCACGTCCTGGCCGTTGGTGAGGTGGACCTGGCGGACCGGCACCCGGATGTCGGGGCGGGAGCCCGCCACGTAGCCCTTGTGCCAGCCCGGCCGGCGCTCGGTCCGGCCATCGGCGTCCTGGCTGACGGCAGGCGTGCGTGCGTCCTGAATGGTCATGAGACCTATCTCCCTACGCCGGCATTACCCGGTAACAGGTTCGGCGGTCGACGCAGCCTCTTCCCGTACGCATCCGTGATGCGCGTACGGTGATCAGCGTCCTCTCAGCCCGGTGCTCCGAGCTCCCGCGTTGTGCAAAGGTGCCCCCACGCTAGCGTCATCTGTGGCGTGCTGAACAGTGGGCCCCCTCATCTCTTGCGATGATCTGCTGGTGACGTCCTCGCCGCATCCCCCCAACGAACCCACAGAGCCCACTGGTCGTCCCGGCCACGCGCACTCCGGTCCCGGGCCCGCGTCCGGGCACTCCCACAGCCACAGCCACGGTCCGGCCGCCCCCGTCTCGAAGCATCTGCGCAAGGTCATCGCCGCCGTCCTGATCCCCTTCGCCACCGCCGTCTTCATCGGCATGGTGGTGCTGTGGCCGGGCGGCGCGCCCGGGCACGAGCGCACCGGCGTGGGCTTCGACCGGCAGACCCAGCAGGCCCGGGTCGTCTCGCTGGAACGCGTCGACTGCAAATCCGTGAACGCCTCCCAGGTGCCGCCGACCGGTGACACCTCCACGCCCGAAGGCCGCGAAGCCCTGGCCGCGCAGACCGGCGAGTGCAAGAAGGCCACGGTCGAGGTCGGCACGGGACCCGACAAGGGCCGCACCTTCGTCGAGATCGTCCAGCCGGGCGCGCCACGGCAGTTGGCGGACGGTCAGGAGGTGGTGGTGGCGTACGCGCCGGACGCTCCCCGCGACCTCCAGTACTCGGTCATCGACGTGAACCGCAAGCTCCCGATGGCGGTGCTGGCCGGCATCTTCGCCGTCGCCGTCGTACTCGTCGGGCGGATGCGCGGGCTGTTCGCGCTGATCGCGCTCGTCGTCAGTTTCGGGGTGCTGATGCTCTTCATCCTCCCGGCCATCCTGCAGGGTTCTAACCCCCTGGTCGTCGCGGTGGTCGGGGCGAGCGCCATCATGCTCATCGCGCTCTACATGTGCCACGGTTTGACCGCCCGTACCTCGGTCGCCGTCATCGGCACGCTCGTCTCACTGCTGCTGATCGGGCTGCTGGGCTCCCTGTTCATCGGCTGGGCGTTCCTCAGCGGCAACACCGACGACAACACCGGGCTGATCCACGGGCTCTACCCGGAGATCGACATGAGCGGTTTGCTGCTCGCCAGTATCATCATCGGATCCCTGGGCGTACTCGACGACGTGACGGTCACCCAGACCTCGGCGGTGTGGGAACTGCACCAGGCCGACCCGGCGATGGGGTCGCGCGCCCTGTACCGGGCGGGAATCAGGATCGGCCGCGACCACATCGCATCGGTGGTCAACACGCTGGTACTGGCCTATGCGGGCGCCGCGCTCCCCCTGCTCCTCCTGTTCTCCATCGCGAACAGCAGCATGGGTTCGGTGGCCAACAGCGAGCTGGTCGCGGTGGAGATCGTCCGGACCCTGGTCGGCTCGATCGGACTCGTGGCCTCGGTGCCCGTCACCACGGCGCTGGCCGCGCTGGTCGTGTCCGCCGACCGGCCCGGATCCCCGACCGGGGCCCCGGACTCCGGGCCGGCCCGCGGCGGCCGGGGCCGGCGGCGCAAGCGCTGAGGGACGGGCCGGGTCAGCCGGCGTTCTGCTCGTTCTGCCGGGACCCGGCCAGGATCTTGCCGAGCGCCTCGTCGAGGTCCTCCTCGAAGTCCCCGAGGTCCCGCTCCTGACCGAGCGGGACCAGCCGGTCGGTCCGGTCCAGGAAGGCGACGAGCGGGGCCGCGCTGACCCGGAACAGGGCCCGGTCACCGCCGACCTGCAGCCGGATGTGAACGTCGGACAGGTCCTCCGGATCGGTGGGCGCGATGTGCACGTCACCGTCACCGCACGGCTTGTTGATGCCGTCGAGGAGGAGCTCCCGGCCGAACGCCCAGGTCACGGGCGCGTCTCCGGGAAGGTGGAACGTCAGGCGGACCGCGTAGGGATCACGAGCGTCGTACCGCAGCTCCACCGGGATCCGGAACGAGAGCTCCTCGGAAACGAGGAAGCTCATCATGACCTCTGCCTGTACCGACTCGCGCATTGCCTACCCCGCTGTAGTGGAAGTGGCCAGGAATGGTCCCCCAGGGCCTCTTGACAAGAGTGGTGTAAGCGCTTCCAGATCACAAGGAGTGAGTTTTCAGATACTGATAGAGAACGAGAGAGTGCTCAACAGCGCGCCTACTTCTCTCTGTAGCCGGTCAACCGCATACAGCAACTGACTTTCTTGGTCCAGAGGAAGGGAAATGGCCATCGTTGCGGCGGTGCCCCCCACGGTGATCGGAATGGCGGCGCACACCGTGCCGAGCGCGTACTCCTGACGCTCCGTGACCGCCTGCATCCGTTGCAGGGATGCGATCCGGCGCTCCAGGCGCCGCTGGTCCCTGACGGTGAACGGGGTGATGGCCTCGACCGGGTGGCGATCGTAGTAGTCCTTGCGTGCCTGCTCGTCGAGCTGGCCGAGCAGGCACTGCCCGATGGCGTGCGCGTAGCCGGTCTCACGGAAATCGGCCCACTCCTCGCAGGCCGGGTTGTCCGGGGTGTCCGAGACACCCACGACCTCGATCTCACCCTCGCGGTACACGGCGAAGTAGACCGGGGCCCCGACCGCGTCGCGGAAGTGCGCGAGGGAGTCGAGGATCATGCTGCGACGTTTCTGCTGAAGTCCCGCACCCGCCAACCGCCCAGCGGCGTCGCCCAGGAGGAAAACCCCGTTGTCCCTGCGCAGGTAGCCCTCGTGGGTCAGGGTGCGCAGCAGGTGGTACGCGGTGGGAAGGGGGAGCCCGGCCTCGCGCGCCAGTTGCTTCGCCGGGGCCCCCTCACTGTGGGACCCCACCGCTTCGAGCAGCCTCAGCGCCCGTTGCACCGAGCCGATCAGGGTCGGCGCACCGGCATTGTGACCCGAAGCCAAAGCTCACCCCCAGGCGTGGCGGTGGGCCTTCGGGAAGGCCCACCCTGCGGGGGCCGCCCCCGCGCGTACCGCGGTCCTGGGGGTCGTGCTCGGCGCATGTCGTGCACAGCCGCTGGTCGGACGCATGGTGTGCACAGCCGCTGGTCAGAGCGGTGTAACCGGCTGTGGGTGCCCCGGGATCGGCACGGAATACCACTGTATCGGCCGGATCCTCGGGTGTGAGCGCTTCAGTGCCCCGCGTTCCCCCGCCTGGCGCAATGCCAGGAGCGTCGGGGCCCCCGTCCTCCTCCTACCACTCGCGGGAGGAGGACTTCGTCCGCGTGCCGCCGATCTTCTTGACGACGAAGATCAGGCCGCCGACGAGCGCGACGAAGAGCAGCAGCTGGAAGACGAATCCGATCAACGCGCTCAGGATGCTGGTGATCACCCCGCCGAAGACGAACAGTGCCAGCAGCGGAACCGCGACCCACTTGACCCACCAGGGCATTGCAGCGAATGTCTCTCGGATCGCGTCCATGTCCTCTTCCTCGTCCTCGTCCGTGGCTTCTGCTCCCGATGCTAGGAGTCCCGGACGACGGGCGGGGGCCCGCGAGCCCCCGGAGTCCCCTGATCCGCCCCCTAGGGGTGGCCGGCGGATCAGGGGCGCGAACCCCGAGCCCCGCGGGCCGTCAGCCCTCCGGCGGGGAGAACACCACCATCACCCTGAGGTCCTCGGCGATGTGGTGGAACTTGTGCGGCACCCCCGCCGGCACGTAGACGACGCTCCCGCGCGCCACCGCCGTCGTCTCCTCCCCGACCGTGATCGCCGCGCGACCGCTCACGACGAAGTAGACCTCGTCCTGGCCGTGCGGCTGCTGCGGGTCGAGCTGCCCCGCGTCCAGCGCGTACAGCCCGACGGACATGTTCCGCTCGCGCAGGAACTGCAGGTAGGCGCCGTCATTGGCCGCCCGCTCCGCTTCGAGCTCGTCAAGCCGGAAGGCTTTCATCCGCGTTGTACCCCTTGTACTCGGTCGTGCCGGCTCTTCCGCTGATCTGCGGATGTCCCACCGGGATCTTCTCTGCCACGATCAGACACATGACGAATTTCGTAGTCAAGACGCTCGCCAATGCGGCGGCCCTGGCCGTCGCCATCTGGCTGCTGGCCGGCATCACCCTCGACGACGGCAGCAGCGTGGGTCACCGGGCCCTCTCCCTGATCCTGGTCGCGCTGGTCTTCGGCCTGGTCAACTTCATCGTCAAGCCCCTGGTGAAGCTGCTCTCGCTGCCCCTGTTCGTCCTCACGCTCGGTCTGTTCACCCTCGTCGTGAACGCCCTGATGCTGCTGCTGACCTCCTGGCTGGCCCAGCAGTTCGACCTCAGCTTCCACGTCGACGGCTTCTGGACCGCCCTGCTCGGCGCTCTGATCATCTCCGTCGTCTCCTGGGCCGTGAACATGGTCCTGCCCGACAAGGACTGAACGGCTCCCATGTACCGCGTCTGCTTCGTCTGCACCGGCAACATCTGCCGTTCCCCCATGGCCGAGTCCGTCTTCCGCGCACACGTCTCGCGGGCCGGACTCGCTGGCCTGGTCGAGGTGGACAGCGCCGGCACCGGCGGCTGGCACGAGGGGGACGGCGCCGACCCGCGCACCGTCACCGTCCTGGAGGCCGCCGGGTACGAGCAGGACCACCGGGCCCGGCAGTTCCGCTCCTCCTGGTTCGCCCTCCTCGATCTCGTCGTCGCCCTCGACGCCGAGCACCTGCGGGACCTGCGGGACCTCGCCCCCACCCCGCAGGACGCCGCCAAGGTCCGGCTGCTGCGGTCCTACGACCCTGCGGCCCCGGCCGCGGAGACCGACGTACCGGATCCGTACTACGGCTCCCTCGACGGATTCGAGGAGTGCCTGGAGCTGGTGGAGGCGGCGAGCCCCGGGCTGCTGGCCGCCGTACGCGAAGCCGTGAAGGAGCGCACCGCATGAACGAGAACGACTACGGGGCCGCCCGGCTCGGTGAGGGCACGCGCGCCGTCCGGGCCGGACTGCCCGATCCCGTGAAGAACGAACCGCCCCTGCCCGGACCGGTCTTCGCCGCCCACTTCCACCTCCCGGGCGACGTCGAGGGGCCGTACACCTACGGCCGCGACACCAATCCCACCTGGACCCTGCTGGAACGGGCCATCGGGGAGCTGGAGTCCCCCGGCGAGGACGTCCACACCATCGTCTTCGCCTCCGGCATGGCCGCGATCTCCGCCGTCCTCCTCTCCCAGGCGCGCACCGGGGACACCGTCGTCCTGCCCGACGACGGCTACCAGGCGCTGCCCCTGCTGCGGGAACAGCTCCAGGACTACGGGATCCTCGTCCGCACCGCCCCGACCGGCGACGACGCCCAGCTCGCGGTCCTCGACGGAGCCCGCCTCCTGTGGATCGAGACGCCGTCGAACCCCGGGTTGGACGTGTGCGACGTACGGCGGCTCGTGGACGCGGCGCGTGCCGGTGGCACGCTCGTCGCCGTCGACAACACCCTCGCCACGCCGCTCGGACAGCGGCCCCTGGAGCTCGGCGCGGACTTCTCCGTCGCAAGTGGCACCAAGGGTCTGACCGGCCACGGCGACCTGCTGCTCGGCTACGTCGTCTGCCGCGACCTCGAACTCGCCACCCGGGTCCGGCGGTGGCGAAAGATCGTCGGCGCGATCCCGGGCCCGATGGAGGCCTGGCTCGCCCACCGCTCCCTGGCCACCATCCAGCTGCGCGCCCAGCGCCAGTGGGCCAACGCGCTGGCCGTCGCCGAGGCACTGGCCGGCCGGACCGAGGTGACCGGACTGCGCTACCCGGGCCTGCCCTCGGACCCGTCCTACAAGACGGCCGCCCGTCAGATGCGGGGCTTCGGCTCGGTGGTCTCCTTCACCCTGCCCGACCGCGACCGCGCGGAGCGGTTCATGGCCGCCCTGCGCCTGGTCGAGGACGCCACCAGCTTCGGCGGGGTACGGTCCACCGCCGAACGGCGCGGACGGTGGGGCGGCGACGCCGTGCCGGAGGGCTTCATCCGCTTCTCCGCGGGCGCCGAGGACACCCAGGACCTCGTCGCGGACGTCCTGCGGGCCCTGGACAGCGTGGGCACGACCAGCTGAACGGAGCCGCGCCGCCGCGGTCCGAGCCTCCGCCCGGTGCTCGGACCGCCCCGGTTCCGTTCGTGGCGGCGCCGCGCACCTGTTCCCGGTCCTGCCGACCCGCGGTCCCGCCCCCACCCACCCGGCGCGGCCCGCGACCCGCAGGCGCGCGCCGCTGTGCACGGGTGAGCCCCCTGATTTCGGCCCGTGGCGCGTTTCAGAAGCGGAGCCGTGGGCCACTCTTCTCCCATGACCGAACGCCCCGTGGTCAAACGCACCGCCCGCGCGATCCTGCTCGACGGTGACGACCTGATCCTCATCAAGCGCACCAAGCCCGGCGTCGACCCGTACTGGGTCACTCCCGGCGGCGGGGTGGAGTCCTCGGACGCCACCGTCGTCGACGCACTCCACCGGGAGGTCCACGAAGAACTCGGCGCGAAGATCACCGATGTGGTGCCCTGCTTCGTCGACACCGTCGAGCACATCGCCGACGGCGGAGTGACCGGCGTGAAGGTGCAGCACTTCTTCGTCTGCCACCTCGAATCGATGGACCCCGGCCAACGGCACGGCCCGGAAATGGAGCAGCCCGAGGGCGAGTACGAGATCGTCCACGTGCCCTTCAGCAGGGTCGGCATCGCCGCCGTCCACCTCGTCCCGCTGTCCCTGCGGCACTACCTCGACGGCAACATCGAGGGCGTACGCGCCATGCACGCACCGGACCTGGGCTGAGTCCGACCCGGAACAGGCCGTCGCTACCTGATCCTCCCCTTCTGATCCTGCCCGACCCGCGACGAGGCCGGCGGAGCACCCGCCGGCCTCAGCCCGCGACGCCCGCCAGCTCCTCGACCGCGTCGTGCCGGATCCGCTCGCCCGGGATCCCGATCCGCTTGAGCTCGTCGACTCCGCTGCGGATCATCGCCGGCGGCCCCGAGATGAACGCGTCGTACGAACTCCACGGCCCGTGCTCCCCGATCGCCTGGGGCAGTTGGCCGGCCAGCCCGTCGCCGACCACCGGCCGCACCGAGAGCCACGGGTGGGAGCGCTGCAGTCCCAGCAGCGTGTCCTTGTCGTACAGGTCGTCGTCGCTGCGCGCCCCGAAGAACACCTCCACCGGACGCCGTTCGCCGTGCTCCGCCACGTCCTCGATCAGCGCCTTGATCGGGGCGATGCCGGTACCGCCGCCGAGGCACAGCATCCCGTTGTCCGTGGTGTGGTCCACCACCATCGATCCG
The DNA here is from genome assembly GCF_053606025.1 of Streptomyces sp. NPDC055254. Lineage (NCBI taxonomy): Bacteria > Bacillati > Actinomycetota > Actinomycetes > Kitasatosporales > Streptomycetaceae > Streptomyces > Streptomyces sp. NPDC055254. The sequence continues at coordinate 167,928 of NZ_JBSGQV010000006.1, forward strand.
GCCGGAGGGCCCAGGCGCAGTACGTCGCCCGGGCGGGCGTGGCGCACGAGCGCGTTGGACACCCAGCCCGCCGGGACGGCTTTGACGTGGAAGGACAGGAGCCCGTCGGCGCGCGGAGCCGAGGCGAAGGAGTAGTGCCGCCAGACCCTGGGCCACCACGGGGTCTCCAGGCTCGTGTACTGGCCGGCGAGGAAGCCGTACGGCTGGTCGGGGCGGACTGTCAGCACCGCGATGTCCGAGGTGCGCAGCTCGTGGGAGACCACTTCCGCGTGCCACCAGGCGGGCGCCTCGTCCGCAGCGGCCGCGTCGATCATGATCTGGGAGATCCCCGTGTAGGCGCGCACCCAGGCGGCCTCCGCCTCGGGCCCCCAGGTCTGGTCGGCGTACCGGGCCAGGGCCCCGAGGAGGGCCTCACCCACCGCCGGGTAGTGGGCGGGCCGGGTCCCGTACTTACGGTGCCCCGTGCCGAGTCGCCGCAGGTAGGGGACGAGTACCGCCGGATCGTCGATGTGCTCGGCAGCGGTCAGCAGGGCCTTCAGCAGCCGGTCGCGCTGCACGTCCATGGCCGCGGGGAACAGCGATCGGAGCTCCGGGTGCCCGATGAACACCAGCGCGTAGAAGTACGAGGTCACCTTGTCCGCGACGGGTGCGATCTCCGCGAGGGTCCGGCGGATGAGTACGGCGTCCGGTGAGGGCTCGGCCGTGCCGGCCCCGGAGGATATCCGGGGCGGCCTCCCTCTGGCCGATCTGGTGGGCGGAGCGTCCATGCGGTGCCTCGCTTCGAGCATCTCGGTCGGTCTGCACGCGCCACGGTCTGCGAATCCGTGGTTCCAGGTTTCTCAGCCTGACAGCCTGCCCGAACGCCTGCGGGGAAATGCGGGAAATCCGCGTTTCGAACCCACTTTCCCCTTAAGATGCGTCAACTCCCGGGCGTGGCGCACCCACGAGCTGGTAGGCCTCCCGCAGGTCACGGCCCTCGTAGACGTGGGTGGCGCGCTTCATGAGATAGGGCCGGGCGTTGACCGCGACCGAGACCGGCACCGCGCCGAAGAGGACCGCGTCCGTCATCGAATCCCCGTACGCGACGCAGTTCGCGCGTCCCAGCCCGAACTGCTCGCACAAGCGGTCCGCCACCGTGACCTTGGCCTCGGGCGTGAGGATCCCCGCCACCTCCACGGGCCGGGTGAACGGCACCTCGGGGAAGACCGAGCCGTGCGCGGCGTGCGCCCCCCACTCGGTGAGCAGTTCCACGAAGAAGGACGGCGACAGCGAGATCACCGCGCAGTACTCGCCGCGCTCGCGGATCTCCCGCCACACCTCGCGGATCCCCGCGATCCAGGGAGACCCGTCGAAAGCCGCCCGGACGTGAGCGGGTGTCAGCTCCGCCCACAGGGCGTGGACGGCTACCGAGAACTGGTGCGGCCCCATCTCCCGTGCACTGAAGGACCGCTCCAACTCGGCGATCTCGGCGCTGAGGCCGAGTTGACGGGAGATCTCGACCGGTGCAGCCGAACCGTACATCAGCGTGCCGTCGAGATCGAAGAGATGCAGGCGGGTCATAACCGTCGAGATTAGTGCTTACGTTTCACGTGAAACAGGGTGTTTCACGTGAAACATCCACGTCGTGAATCCCCTGGACGCGCCCGGGCCGATGATCCACTCTGGGTCGGTGACCCAACCAGACATCACAGATCTGCCGATCAGAGCGCTCCGGGCGGAAGACCTCCGCCACTGCGCGGACCTGTCAGAGGACCGGGGTTGGCTCCGTGAGGACCACAAATGGGGGCTGCTCCTCGCCGCCGGGGACGGCTACGGGGTCGACGCCCCGGACGGGCGGGGACTCGCCGCGGCCTGCATCGTCACCCGGTACGGTCAGACGCACTCGGGCACCGAGCTCGCCGCCATCGGAATGGTCCTCGTCGCGGACCGCTACGCCCGCCGGGGCCTCGGCCGCCGCCTGATGTCCCACGTGTGCGACGACGTGCTCAAGGGCGTTCCGCTCACCCTGCACGCCACCCCCTACGGCCGGCCCCTTTACGAGGAAATCGGCTTCGAGACCACCGGCCGCGTCGAGATGCTCCGCGGCACTTTCCGCGACGAGGGTCTCCCGGCGGCGGCCGACGCCCCGCGGGTCCGGGCGGCGCACGCCGAGGACCTGTCCCGCATCCTGCGCCTGGACGCCGAAGTCTTCGGGACCGACCGCACTCACATGATCGTCCGACTGCCGGCCTTCGCCGACCAGCTGATCGTCGCCGAGGACCCGTCCGGAGACGGCACCCTCAGGGGTTACGCCGCCGCCTGGCCCAACATGGACACCCATGTCATCGGCCCGCTGATCGCCCACGACACCCCCACCGCCCAGGCCCTGGTCACCGCCCTCGCGCGGGGCACGGACCGGCCGCTGCGCACCGATGTCGACGTGCGCCACGAAGAACTGCTCGGCTGGCTGAGAGACCGCGGGATGGAGTCCGTGGTGTTCAACGCCGTCATGACCCGGGGCATACCGGGACTGCCCGGCGACTGGACGCGCCGCTGGGCGCCGTTGACCGTAGCCGCCGGTTGAGAGAGGAACACCTTTCATGACCCACGCCCACGCCGCCGAGCTGACCATCCGGCCGGCCACCGAGGCCGATCTGCCCGCCGTCGTCGCCATGCTGGCCGACGATCTGCTGGGAGCCGCCCGCGAGTCTCCCGAGGACCTGGGTCCGTACCGCTCGGCCCTGGCACGCATCAGAGACGACCCGAACCAGCACCTGGTCGTCGCCGTCCGGTCCGACCGGGTCGTGGGCACCCTCCAGCTCACGATCGTCCCGGGCCTCTCCCGCAAGGGGGCCACCCGTTCGATCATCGAAGGCGTCCGCGTCCATGCCGACGAGCGCGGAAGCGGCCTGGGCACGCGGTTCGTCGAATGGGCTGTCGAGCGGTCCCGCGATGAGAACTGTTCGCTGGTCCAGCTGACTTCGGACGTGACGCGAACCGATGCCCACCGCTTCTACGAGCGGCTCGGGTTCACCGCTTCCCACGTCGGGTTCAAGCTCCCGCTCTGACCGGCCACGCGTCGCGGGGCGGGCGGGGCCGTCAGCCGATGCCCCGCCAGCCCTGCGGGTCCACTCCACCGGGTACCGGCGCCTGGGCGTCGTACGGCTCGCGCGTGAACACGAACGACGCGAGGTCGAGATGGCTCACCGAGCCGTCGGCCCGGCGCACCGCCCGCAGGGTCTCTCCCGCGTAGTAGCCGTTCAGGCCCGTCCAACTGCCGTCAGTCTCGGCCCGGAAGCGGGCCGTGCGCCCGATCGCGCCCACCGGCCCCAGCTCCAGCGAGCCGTCCGCTTTCAGCCGCACCAGTTGGGGCGACGTGCCCCAGTACCAGGTCCCGCACAGCTCCAGGGGGACCTCGTCGGTCTCCAGGAACGGCCGCCACGGCTCGGGGAACCGGGGCTCGGCGTCGGCCACCAGGCCCACGAGCTCCGCCGCCACCGTCGCGGCCGCCAGACCCGAGGTGACGTTGGCCAGCACCACGGCCGCCACGTCGTCCGCCTCGCTCAGCCACAGCCCCGCGACGAACCCCGGCAGGGAGCCGCTGTGTCCCGCGAGACGGCGCCCGCCGTGGACCGCCAGCTGGAGCCCGAGTCCATAGCCGAGGTCGGCGAGACCGGGCTCCGGCGGAGCGGCCGACGTACGCATCTCCCGCAGGGACTCCCGGCTCAGCACCCGGGCGTCGCCCCGCAGCAGGAAGTCCGCGAACCGCGCCAGATCCCCGGTCGTGGACCACAGCTGACCCGCCGCGGCCATCAGCCCGAGGTCCTCCAGCGGTTCGGGCATCATCAGGTCGGCCCACGGGTGCACCGCCCAGCCGCCCGCGTGCGGTGCCTCGGGCAGGCTCGTGGTCCGGGTCAGCCCCAGCGGCTCCAGCACCTCCGCCCGCAGCGCCTCTTCCCAGGGCATGCCGCGCAGCGCCTCGACGAGCGAACCAAGCAAGGTGTAACCGGGATTGGAGTAGTGGTGCCGTCGGCCGGGCTCATGCCTCAGCGGCACCTCTCCCAGGACGTCGGCGAGTTCCGGCCGTAGTTCCGCGGAACTGCGCTCCCACCACGGGCCCGGGGTCTCCGCGCCCAAGCCGGCCGTGTGGGAGAGCAGTTGCGCGACGGTCACCTCGCCGACTCCGGTTCCCGGCAGGTACTTCTCCAGCGGATCCGCGAGGCCCAGCAGCCCTTCGTCCCGCAGCCGCAGCACCAGCACGGCGGTGAAGGTCTTGGTGATCGAACCGATCCGGTACTGCACGTTCCCGTCGGGACCGTGGCCCCTGACGGAAGTGGCGGACCCCTCCCAGACCACCTCCCCGCCCCGCACGACGGCCGCCACCACGGACGGTGCACGGCCTTGGCTCTGGGCGACGGCGATCCGGTGCCTGAGCGAGCGCCGGGTGGCGGGGAGCAGTTCCAGGTCCTCAGCAAGGGCGTCCATGATCGGATGCTACGTGTTGGCCATGTCCACGAACCGTGAATAGTGACCCTGGAAGGCCACGGTGATCGTGGCCGTCGGGCCGTTACGGTGCTTCGCCACGATCAGGTCGGCCTCGCCCGCGCGCGGGGACTCCTTCTCGTACGCGTCCTCGCGGTGCAGCAGGATCACCATGTCGGCGTCCTGCTCGATCGAGCCGGACTCACGCAGGTCGGAGACCATCGGCTTCTTGTCGGTGCGCTGCTCAGGACCACGGTTCAGCTGGGAGAGGGCGATCACGGGGACCTCCAGCTCCTTCGCCAGCAGCTTCAGGTTTCGCGACATGTCCGAGACCTCCTGCTGACGGCTCTCGGGACGGCGCGAGCCGCCGGACTGCATCAGCTGGAGGTAGTCGATGACGACGAGCGAAAGGTCGTTGCGCTGCTTGAGCCGGCGGCACTTGGCCCGGATCTCCATCATCGACAGGTTGGGGGAGTCGTCGATGTAGAGCGGGGCGGCCGAGACGTCCGGCATGCGGCGGGCCAGCCTGGTCCAGTCGTCGTCGGTCATCGTGCCGGAGCGCATGTGGTGCAGCGCCACCCGGGCCTCGGCCGAGAGCAGGCGCATCGCGATCTCGTTGCGGCCCATTTCCAGGGAGAAGATCACGCTCGGCAGGTTGCTCTTGATGGAGCAGGCGCGGGCGAAGTCCAGGGCGAGGGTGGACTTGCCCATGGCGGGGCGGGCCGCGATCACGATCATCTGGCCCGGGTGCAGGCCGTTGGTGAGCGAGTCCAGGTCCGTGAAGCCCGTCGGGACGCCGGACATCTGGCCGCTGCGCGAGCCGATCGCCTCGATCTCGTCGAGGGCGCCCTCCATGATGTCGCCCAGCGGCAGGTAGTCCTCGGAGGTCCGCTGCTCGGTGACGGCGTAGATCTCCGCCTGGGCGCTGTTGACGATCTCGTCGACGTCGCCGTCCGCCGCGTACCCCATCTGTGTGATCTTCGTACCGGCGGCGACCAGGCGGCGCAGTACGGCCCTCTCGTGGACGATCTCCGCGTAGTACTCGGCGTTGGCCGCCGTGGGTACGGACTGCACCAGCGTGTGCAGGTACGAGGCGCCGCCGACCTTGCTGATCTCCCCGCGCCTGGTCAGCTCCGCGCCGACCGTGATCGGGTCGGCGGGCTCTCCCTTGGCGTAGAGGTCGAGGATGGCCTGGTAGATCGTCTCGTGGGAGGGCCGGTAGAAGTCGTGGCCCTTGAGGACCTCGACGACGTCGGCGATCGCGTCCTTGGAAAGCAGCATGCCGCCGAGAACGGACTGCTCGGCGTCGAGGTCCTGCGGGGGCACGCGCTCGAAGCCGCCACCGTTGCCGCCGCCGTCCCAGGAGCCGCCCTCGCGGCCCCGGTCGTGCTGTTCGTCTCCCCGGCCGCGGCCTTCGCCGCCCCGGCGCGAGCGGGTGGGCAGACGGTCACCTGGACCGCTGTCGGCCCAGGGGTCGTCCATGGGCTCGGGCATGCTCACCGGGCCGCCTCCTCCCGTCCGCAACGCGGACCTCGCCGTGTCGCTCTTTCTACGACACGGCTCTGACATTTGGGGCACCCGATCGGCTCTCGGCGAAGTCGGGCAACGCACCACGGTAGGGCCGAGAGCGGCGTCAGCCAATCTTGTTATCCACAGGCTGTGTGGATGAGGTGTGGATGACGGCGCCAATGCTGTGGGTAAGTCGCCGGAAGCTGTGCACGGACCGGGGGACGACGCTGTGGACAAAATCACCTGCCCCACCCTCTCACCCCATCTGACCTGCATATTTGCCCTCACCCAGGACTGCGGGACAAAAATCTTGGGCCCGGTCCCGAGATCGCCTCGAACGAGGTGCGAAGAACGCGCCGAGCGATGTATCGGTAAGGCCCTAAAGACTCTTGTATCCATTACCTGTGGAAGATTAGATTGAGCGCATGACACAGGCCCCCGCCGCACCGAAGGCTGCCCCGAGGCGGCACGACCGAGAGATCTTCGCACTCGCCGTCCCCGCCTTCGGCGCCCTCGTCGCCGAACCCCTCTTCGTGCTGGTCGACAGCGCCGTCGTGGGACACCTCGGCACGCCCCAGCTGGCCGGCCTGGGCATCGCCGCCGCACTGCTCACCACCGCCGTGAGCATCTTCGTCTTCCTCGCCTACGCCACCACCGCCGCCGTCTCCCGCCGCGTCGGAGCCGGCGACCTCCAGGCGGCCATCCGGCAGGGCATGGACGGCATCTGGCTCGCCCTCCTGCTCGGCGCCGCCGTGGTGGCCGTGCTGGTTCCCCTGGCCCCCTGGCTCGTCTCCCTCTTCGGGGCCTCCGACACCGTCGCCCCGTACGCGATCACGTATCTGCGGATCTCCGCGTTCGGCATCCCGGCCATGCTCGTCGTCCTCGCGGCCACCGGCGTCCTCCGCGGCCTCCAGGACACCCGCACACCGCTCTACGTCGCCGTCGCCGGCTTCGCCCTCAACGGGGCCCTCAACGTGGCCCTGGTCTACGGGGCCGGCCTCGGCATCGCCGGCTCCGCCTGGGGCACGGTCATCGCCCAGTGCGCCATGGCCGGCGCCTACCTCGTGGTCGTCGTACGCGGCGCCCGGCGGCACGGCGCCTCGTTGCGCCCCGACTCCGCCGGCATCCGGGCCTGCGCCCAGGCGGGCGCGCCCCTGCTCGTCCGGACCCTGTCCCTGCGTGCCGTCCTGCTGATCGCGACCGCCATGGCCGCCCGCCTCGGCGACGCCGAGATCGCCGCGCACCAGATCCTGCTCTCCCTGTGGAGCCTGCTCGCCTTCGCGCTCGACGCGATCGCCATCGCCGGACAGGCGATCATCGGGCGCTACCTCGGCGCCGGCGACATCGACGGCGCCAAGGCCGTCTGCCGCCGCATGGTGCGGTGGGGCATCGTCTCGGGGATCGTGCTCGGGTTCCTGGTCGTCCTCGCCCGGCCGGTGTTCATCCCGCTGTTCACCAGCGACCCGGCGGTCGAGGACGCCTTGCTGCCCGCCCTGCTCGTGGTCGCGCTGTCCCAGCCCGTCTCCGGCATCGTCTTCGTCCTGGACGGGGTCCTGATGGGCGCGGGCGACGGCCGCTACCTGGCCTGGGCGATGCTCCTGACACTCGCCGTCTTCACCCCGGCCGCCCTGCTCGTCCCCGCGCTGGGAGGCGGCCTGACGGCGCTCTGGTGGGCCATGACCTTGATGATGCTGGTGCGGATGGTCACGCTCCAGCTGCGCGCCCGCTCGGGCCGGTGGCTGGTCGCGGGGGCCGCGCGCTGACTGCGCGCCCGGCGGGGGCGGCGCCGACTTCCCGGTCGTGTTCCGCGCGTGCATGTTTCACGTGAAGCATCCCCCGGAGGCATCACCGTTTCACGTGAAACACCTCCCGGAGGCATCACCGTTTCACGTGAAACAACGAGCCCGAAACACGACGAAGGGCCGCACCCCGGAGGATGCGGCCCTTCGTGTGCGGCACTTAGGCGGCGACGACCTCGACACCGAGGTTCGCAACGACCTCGGCGTGCAGACGCACGGAGACCTGGTACGAACCGAGGGTCTTGATCGGGGACGCCAGCTCGACGCGACGCTTGTCGACCTTCGGACCACCGGAAGCCTCGATCGCCGTGGCGATGTCGCCCGGAGTCACGGAGCCGAAGAGGCGGCCGGTGTCACCCGAGCGGGTGGCCAGACGCACCTTCACGCCCTCGAGCTTGGCCTTGAACTCGTTGGCCTGCTCGATGGTCGCGATCTCGTGGATCTTGCGGGCGCGGCGGATCTGCGCCACGTCCTTCTCGCCACCCTTGGTCCAGCGGATCGCGAAACCACGCGGGACCAGGTAGTTGCGAGCGTAACCGTCCTTGACGTCGACGACATCGCCGGCGGCGCCGAGGCCAGAGACCTCGTGGGTCAGGATGATCTTCATTAGTCGGTCACCCTTTCCTTATCGCGCGGTGGACGTGTAGGGCAGCAGCGCCATCTCACGGCTGTTCTTGACGGCCGTGGCGACGTCACGCTGGTGCTGCGTGCAGTTGCCGGTAACGCGGCGGGCACGGATCTTGCCGCGGTCGGAAATGAACTTCCGCAGCATGTTCGTGTCCTTGTAGTCCACGTACACGGTCTTGTCCTTGCAGAACGCGCAGACCTTCTTCTTAGGCTTGCGCACAGGCGGCTTCGCCATTGTGTCTCTCCTGTGTGATCAAGAAGTGGGGTTGCGAGCTGCCCTAGAAGGGCGGCTCGTCCGAGTAGCCACCGCCGGAACCGCCGGAGCTTCCGCCCCAGCCGCCCCCGCCGCCGCCCTGCTGCTGGCCACCGGCCGGCGCGCTGGACGACCACGGGTCGTCGGAGGGAGCTCCGCCGCCCTGCGGGGCACCGCCACTGGGGGCTCCGCCCCAGTTGCCGCCACCGCCGCCCTGCTGCTGACCGCCGCCGCCGTATCCACCCTGACCACCGCGACCGCTGGTCTTGGCGACCTTGGCCGTGGCGCTCTTCAGGCTGGGGCCGACTTCCTCGACGTCCAGCTCGTAGACCGTGCGCTTGACACCCTCACGGTCTTCGTACGACCGCTGCTTCAGCCGGCCCTGCACGATGACGCGCATGCCCCGCTGAAGGGACTCGGCGACGTTCTCCGCCGCCTGACGCCAGACCGAGCAGGTCAGGAACAGGCCTTCGCCGTCCTTCCACTCATTGGTCTGCTTGTCGAAGATGCGGGGAGTGGACGCGACACGGAACTTCGCGACCGCCGCACCCGAGGGGGTGAAGCGCAGCTCGGGGTCGTCGACGAGATTGCCGACGACCGTGATGACGGTCTCGCCTGCCATGGATGAACCTCTCGGCGGGGATTGCTGCTGGGCTGCTGTGCTACTCGGTCCCGATTACCGCTGAACCGAAGTTCAGTGGGTCTCGGGGCGAAGGACCTTGGTCCGGAGAACCGACTCGTTCAGGTTCATCTGCCGGTCGAGCTCCTTGACGACCGCAGGCTCGGCCTGAAGGTCGATGACCGAGTAGATGCCCTCGGGCTTCTTCTTGATCTCGTAAGAGAGACGGCGACGGCCCCAGGTGTCGACCTTCTCGACCTTTCCGTTGCCCTCACGGACGACGGAGAGGAAGTTCTCGATCAGCGGGGAGACAGCGCGCTCCTCGAGATCGGGGTCGAGGATGACCATCACTTCGTAGTGACGCATGTGGAACCCACCTCCTTTGGACTCAGCGGCCACGGTCGTTCCGTGGCAGGAGGGTCGTGATGCGTGCCGCACGGTGTCCGAGAACAGACACCGCGCAGACCGTACAGACTACCCCGTCGACTCCTTCCGGTTGAAATCCGGCGGGAGAGGGCCACAATCTGTATCCATCGGGTGTGCTCGGTGCTATGCCCCCGGCCCCTCCGGCGGCGGCCCCGCGACACCGTTCCGCTCCAGCCAGGAGGTGCCTTCCGATGGCACAGGCAATGCGACCCCAAGACTCCATCTCTCTCCTCGCGACCGACGGCAAGCCCCACCCGCTGCAGGACACCCTGATGGCGGTCACCCTGGTCCTGGGCGCCGTGGCGTTCATCACGGCGTTCTTCCACCAGCTGCACCTGCTCAGCTCGTGGGCCGGGCTGATCGGAATCCTGACGGGCGCGTACGGACAGTTCATCTCCGTCACGACACGCGAGCGCTTCGCGCTGATCATCGGCCTTGGCGCGTCTGCCATCGGCTTCTTCCTCGGCATGGCGCACGGCGGGCTCTTCGGCGGCTGGCTGGGCTGACCGGGGGACGTCCGCGACAGGGCGCCGGCCGCACCGCGGCCCGGACCCCGGCCCGTCCCCCAGATGGGTGGCGCCCCCGTCGCAGTAGGCTTCGCGCCATAGCCAGCGAAGCCGCCGGAGGAGACGCCCCGCATGAGCCTGTCCCTGAGGACCATCAGCCGAGAGCAGCATCTGGGCTACCTCCAGAGCCTGCCCTCGGCGAGCCACTGCCAGGTCCCGGCGTGGGCCGACGTGAAGAACGAGTGGCGTTCGGAGAACCTGGGATGGTTCGACGGCTCCGGTGAACTCGTCGGCGCCGCCCTCGTGTTGTACCGGCAGCTGCCCAAGGTGAAGCGGTACCTCGCGTACCTTCCCGAAGGGCCGGTCATCAACTGGTACGCCCCGAACCTGGAGGAGTGGCTCCAGCCCATGCTGGCGCACCTCAAGCAGCAGGGCGCCTTCACCGTGAAGATGGGTCCGCCCGTCGTCATCCGCCGGTGGAACTCGACCGCCATCAAGGCGGGCATCCAGGACCCCGATGTCAAGCGCCTGCGCGACGTGGAGGCCTCGGTCATCGAGCCCCGCGCGTTCGAGGTCTCCGACAAGCTGCGCCGCATGGGCTGGCAGCAGGCGGAGGACGGCGGCGCCGGCTTCGGTGACGTCCAGCCGCGGTACGTCTTCCAGGTACCGCTGGCCAACCGGTCGCTGGACGATGTCCTCAAGGGCTTCAACCAGCTGTGGCGCCGCAACATCAAGAAGGCCGAGAAGGCCGGTGTCGAGGTCGTCCAGGGCGGCTACGAGGACCTGCCGACCTGGCAGCGCCTGTACGAGATCACGGCCGAGCGCGACAAGTTCCGCCCGCGCCCGCTCAGCTACTTCCAGCGCCAGTGGACGGCCCTCAACGCCGAGGACCCCAACCGGATGCGCCTCTACATCGCCACGCACGAGGGGGAGCCGCTGGCCGCCGCCACGATGCTCACCGTCGGCCAGCACGTCTGGTACTCCTACGGGGCCTCCGCCAACCACAAGCGCGAGGTGCGGCCATCGAACGCCATGCAGTGGCGCATGCTGCGCGATTCCTACGCGCTCGGTGCGAGCGTCTACGACCTGCGCGGGATCTCTGACACGCTGGACGAGAACGACCACCTGTTCGGGCTGATCCAGTTCAAGGTCGGCACCGGCGGCGAGGCCGTGGAGTACGTCGGCGAGTGGGACTTCCCCCTCAACAAGGTGCTGCACAAGGCACTCGACATCTACATGTCGCGTCGCTGACCCGCGCACATCCACCCACCACACGCACCGCTGCACCACGCAGCCATTCAGGAGAGGTTCCGGACGGGCATGGCGCTCACGCTCTACGTCGACACCGCGCGCTGGCGTGCGCACCAGAAGCAGATCCAGGACCAGTTCCCCGGGATGGTGCCGGTCTGCAAGGGCAACGGGTACGGCTTCGGCCACGAGCGGCTGTGCGAGGAGGCGACCCGGATGGGCGCCGACGTGCTGGCCGTGGGGACGACGTACGAGGCCGCCAGCATCAAGGACTGGTTCGGCGGTGACCTTCTCGTCCTCACCCCGTTCCGGCGGGGCGAGGACCCGGTGCCGCTGCCCGACCGGGTCATCCGCTCCGTCTCCTCGCTGGACGGGGTCCGTGGTCTGGTCGGGGCCCGCGTGGTCATCGAGTGCATGAGCTCGATGCGCCGCCACGGGATCTCCGAGCAGGACCTGGGCCGGCTGCACGCGGCGATCGAGGACGTCCGGCTGGAGGGCTTCGCCCTGCACCTGCCGCTCGACCGCCCGGACGGCTCGGACGCCGTGGAGGAGGTCATCGGCTGGATGGACCGGCTGCGGGCGGCCCGGCTGCCGCTGCACACCATGTTCGTCAGCCATCTGCGGGCACAGGAGCTGACCCGGCTCCAGCAGCAGTTCCCGCAAACCCGCTTCCGGGCCCGCATCGGCACCCGGCTGTGGCTGGGCGACCACGAGGCGACCGAGTACCGGGGCGCGGTGCTCGATGTGACCCGGGTCGCCAAGGGCGACCGGTTCGGCTACCGCCAGCAGAAGGCCGCCTCCGACGGCTGGCTGGTCGTGGTGGCCGGCGGCACCTCGCACGGGGTGGGCCTGGAGGCCCCCAAGGCCCTGCACGGCGTGATGCCGCGCGCCAAGGGCGTGGCCAGGGCCGGCCTGGCCACGGTCAACCGGAACCTGTCGCCGTTCGTGTGGGCGGGCAAGCAGCGCTGGTTCGCGGAGCCCCCGCACATGCAGGTGTCCATCCTGTTCGTGCCCTCGGACGCGACGGAGCCCAAGGTCGGCGACGAGCTGGTGGCGCACCTGCGGCACACCACCACCCAGTTCGACCGGGTGCTCGACGCCTGATCCGCCCCCGGCCGGTCCCCCCGCCCCCGGTCTCAGGCCCCGGTCTCAGTCCCTGGAGCCCGTGCCCCAGTCGACCCGCTGTCCCTCCGAGGGCGCCGCGTACCGCGGCGCCCTCGCGGCGTCCCACAGCACGAACACGTCCTCGGCCCCGTCCAGGACCCCGCCCGAGGGGTCGTCCGAGCCGTCCCGGCGCACGACGTCCCGCTCGGGCATCAGGATGTCGCGGACGATCACCGCGCACAGGTAGAGCGTGCACAGCAGGTGGGCGGCGATGGCCAGCTGGTAGCCCTCCACCGGGAGCCCCTGGTGCTTGTCCCCGCTGGACGTGTAGGCCAGGTAGAACCAGATGCCGAGGAAGTAGACGACCTCGCCGGCCTGCCAGATCAGGAAGTCCCGCCAGCGCGGCCGGGCCAGCGCGGCGAGCGGGATCAGCCACAGCACGTACTGCGGCGAGTAGACCTTGTTGGTCAGGATGAAGACGGCGACGACCAGGAACGCGAGCTGCGCGAAGCGGGGCCGCCTCGGTGCGGTCAGCGCGAGCAGGCCGACGGCGCCGCACAGCAGGAGCATGAGCCCGGTGGCGTACGTGTTGGCGCCGTCGAGGGGATGGCCCGAGCGCTGGGAGATCAGCAGCCACACGGAACCGAAGTCGATGGGCCGCTCCTGGCTGAAGGTGTAGAACTTCGTCCAGCCCTCCCAGGCGAAGAGCATGACGGGCAGGTTCGCCACGAGCCATGCGGCCACCGCGGCGAGCGTCGCGGCGCCGAACCGGCGCCACTTCCCGGCCCGCCAGCACAGGACGAACAGCGGCCCGAGCAGCAGTACCGGGTACAGCTTGGCGGCCGTGGCCAGGCCGATGAGGACACCGAAGAGGACCACGCGGCCGCGGGACCACATGAGCATCCCGGCGGCGGTCAGGGCGATGGCCAGCAGGTCCCAGTTGATCGTCGCGGTCAGGGCGAAGGCGGGTGCGAGGGCGAAGAGCAGGGCGTCCCAGGGCCGGCGGCGGTGGGTACGGGCGACACAGACCGCGATGACCGCCGCGCAGGCCATCAGCATGCCGGCGTTGACCATCCAGTACATCTGCTCGCGGTGCTGCATGGAGCCGCTGGACGGGGTCAGCCAGGAGGCGATCTCCATGAAGAGCCCGGTGAGCACCGGGTACTCCAGGTACTCCATGTCGCCGGGGAGCCGGTCGAAGTAGGGCGTCAGGTTGTCCGCGAAGCCCCGTACCGCGAACAGGTGCGGGATGTCCGAGTAGCAGGCGTGGGTGTACTGCGAGGTGGCTCCCCGGAACCACGCCCAGTCGTAGCAGGGCAGCTTCTGCACCATGCCGAGCGCGAACACGCCGATGGCGAGGAGGGCCACGATCCGGACCGGCCCCAGCCAGTGGTGCCCGAGCCGGGCGTGGCGGCCCATCGGGCCGCCGATGAACTCACTGCCCGCTGCGGCGACCTCGTCCCGCTGGGTGGGCAGTACGGGGCGGTCCTCGTGCACCTTCGTCATGGGCTCATCCTGCCGTACGGGGCCGGGCACGGGGGAAGGCCGCCGCATCGGGTGCGACGGCCTTCCTCGGTTCACGTCAGGGGCGGGTCAGCCACCCACGGGAGTGGGCCAGCCGGTGGGGCGGCCGGGTCTGCCCGTGTTGGTCGGGGACGGGCTGCCGGAGGGTCCGCCGTCGTTCCCCCCGACGGCCCCGCCGTTCGTGGTGCCGGTGTTGGTGTTCCCGCCGGCGGTCTCCGGGTCGCAGTACAGCTCCCACGGCTTGCACGTGGGCTTGCCGCCCCTGGACGGGGACGGGGAGGGCGACGGCGGGGGGCTCGACGGGGTCGGCGTCGGGGAGGGCGACGGCGAGGCCACGGGCGTCGGGGTGGGGGAGGGGGCGCCGGAGGCGTCGGCGGTGACGCCGATCTCCTCGGGCTCCGGGAACGGCTTGACCGGGACGCCCTTGAGCGCCTCGCGCATGTACTCGGTCCAGATCACGGCCGGGATGTCACCACCGTGGATGGAGTCGGTACCGCCGACCCCGTTCATGGACAGCAGTTCCTTCTCCGCCGAGTTGGGGTCGGTGCGGAAGAGGGTGACGGAGGTGGACAGCTCCGGGGTGTAGCCGACGAACCACGCCGACTTGTTCTTGTCGGTGGTGCCGGTCTTGCCCGCCGCGGGCCGGCCCAGCGCCTTGGCCTTCTTGCCGGTGCCGTTCTGGACGACGTTCTCCAGGACCTTCGTGATGTTGTCCGCGATGGAGTTGTCCATGGCCCGCTGGTCCTTGGGACCTCCGAAGCCGGGCACATCCTTGCCGTTCTTCTTCACGCTGATCACCGAGTACGGCTCGCGGTGCGTGCCGGAGGCGGCGAAGGTGGCGTACGAGTCGGCCATCCGGATCGCGCTCGGGGTGGAGGTGCCCAGGGCGAAGGAGGCGTCGTCGTTGGGGTTCATCGACTCCTCCAGGATGCCGGTCGCCTTGGCCACCTCGCGGACCTTGCTGTGGCCGACGTCGAAGACGAGCTGGGCGAAGGGCACGTTGATGGACTTCTCCATCGCCTTGTTGAGGTCGACGTAGCCGAAGGCCTCGGGGCTCTCGTTCTTCTGCTTGAACGGCTTGCCGGAGGCGTCGTACAGCGGCTTGCCCTGGCGGTTGGTGATCACGGTGAGGTCGTCGGCCTGGTACTTGCTCTCGACCGAGAGCCCCTCGCCCTTCGAGTTCTGCGTGCCGTACTGCATCGCCGCCGCCAGCACGTACGGCTTCCAGGTCGAGCCGACCGGGACGCCCATGGTGTTGGCATTGTTGGTGAAGTGCTTCTTGTCCCAGCCCGGGCCGCCGTACAGGGCCACGATCGCGCCGCTCTTCACGTCGACCGAGGCGGCGCCGAACTGCACGAAGGTGTCCAGGGTGGGGCGCTTCTTCTCGTCGAGGAAGTCGTTGCGAGTGTCCTCGACCGCCTTGACCAGGGCTTCGACCCTCGGCTTCTCGAAGGTGGTCTTGATCTGGTAGCCGCCCAGGGCCATCTCCTCGGCGGTGATGCCCTGGGTCTTCATCACGTACTGCTTGGCCGTCTCGACCAGGTAGCCGATCTGGCCCGACATCGCACGGGCCTGCTCGGACTCCACGCGCGGCGGGAAGTCCGCCACCTTGTACTTCTCCCGCTCGGACTTCTCCATCCGGCCGACCTCGACCTGCCGGTCCAGCACCCAGGACCAGCGCTTCTTGGCCCGCTCCTCGTTGGCGGCGGGGGTGGCCGCGGCGCCGATGCCGCCGTCCGGGTTGTACAGGTTGGGACCCTTGAGCACGGAGGCCAGGAAGGCGCTCTCGGCGGGGTTCAGGTTCTCGCAGTCCTTGCCGAAGTAGGCGCGGGCGGCCGCCTGGATCCCGTACGCGTCCCGCCCGTAGTAGGCGGTGTTCAGGTACCCGGCGAGGACCTTGTCCTTCTCCTCGGAGACGCCCAGCCTCAGCGCGATGAAGAGCTCGGTGACCTTGCGCTTGAGCGTCTGGTCGGAGTCCAGGTACGTGTTCTTCACGTACTGCTGGGTGATGGTCGAGCCGCCCTGGGTGGAACCGCCCGTGGCCATGTTCCACACGGCCCGGCCGATGCCCATCGGGTCCACGCCCTTGTCCGTCTCGAAGGACTCGTTCTCGGCGGCGATCACCGCGTCCCTCATCGAACGGGGGATCTTCTCGATGGGCACGATCTGCCGGTTCATCGAGCCGCCGGTCGCGACCATCTGCTCGTCGTTCGCCCAGTAGAAGACGTTGTTCTGCGCCTTCGCCGCCAGGTTCGGGTTCGGGGTGTTCACCATGGCGATGCCGATGCCGGTCCCGGCGATGATCACCGAGAAGAAGCCCAGGGCCGTACCGCCGACCAGCTTCCAGGAAGGCACGAAGCGCTTCCAGCCGTCCTTGTCGGACCGCGGGTAGTTGATGAGGCGGTTGTCCGGGCGGCGGCCGGACTTGCCTGCTCCCCGACCACGGGGCGCGGGCCCTCTCTGGGCGGGTCTGCGGGCCCCGGCTCGACCACCCGGGGTCGGATCAGGGGCGTACGGGCCGCTGGGTGACGCCGTGGGGACGTCACGCCGGGCGTCGGCGCCCCGGCCGGGGCGCTGCTGGGCGGCCCGGCGGGCCGAGGCACGTCCGCCGCCCTGGGGCTGCGGCGGTTTGCGGCGGTGCTCGCTCATCGAACGACTACTCCTCGGGCAGGCGAGTGGCCTGGAAGCGGCAGATGAATTCCGGTTCCCCCGGTGTACTGGCGCACAGACTACGCACGCTCAAAACCCCAACAGTGCCGAAGTTCACCCCAAATCAGGCAACTTGCCTCGTACGAATTGGTGATGTGACGCCGGTCACCACGTCACCACTTGTCGCCGGGGGCAGCCCGTTCTATCGTCTGGATGTATCGAGCCGATACATCAGCTCGGTATAACGACTCAGAGTCGGAGGAGGGACAGGCGGATGAGCAGGCGCTCAGGCATCCTCGAATTCGCCGTCCTCGGCCTGCTCCGTGAATCCCCCATGCACGGCTACGAGCTGCGCAAGCGGCTCAACACCTCGCTGGGGGTGTTCAGGGCGTTCAGCTATGGCACGCTCTATCCCTGCCTCAAGACGTTGGTCGCCAACGGCTGGTTGATCGAAGAACCGGGCAGCGCTCCGGAAGACGCTCTCGCGGCTTCACTCGCAGGGCGCCGCGCGAAGATCGTCTACCGGTTGACGGCAGCGGGGAAGGAGCACTTCGAGGAGCTCCTTTCCCACACCGGTCCCGACACCTGGGAGGACGAGTCCTTCGCCGCCCGCTTCGCCTTCTTCGGTCAGACCGAGCGAGAGGTGCGGATGCGGGTCCTGGAGGGCCGCCGCAGCCGGCTGGAGGAGCGCCTGGAGAAGATGCGCGCCTCGCTCGCCCGGACGCGGGAACGCCTCGACGACTACACGCTCGAGCTGCAGCGACACGGCATGGAGTCCGTGGAGCGCGAAGTGCGCTGGCTGAACGAGCTCATCGAGAGCGAGCGGGCGGGACGGGATCAGAGACGACAACCCGGTCCGTCCGACGAAAGTGCAAAGTGAGGCCTGCATCTCGCAGGCCTCGTCCGAGAACAAACAGGGAGCAACCGGAATGGGTTCGGTTCGCGTAGCCATCGTCGGCGTAGGCAACTGCGCCGCCTCGCTGGTGCAGGGCGTCGAGTACTACAAGGACGCCGACCCGGCGGCCAAGGTCCCCGGTCTGATGCACGTCCAGTTCGGCGACTACCACGTGCGTGACATCGAGTTCGTCGCCGCGTTCGACGTCGACGCGAAGAAGGTCGGCCTCGACCTTTCGGACGCCATCGGCGCCAGCGAGAACAACACCATCAAGATCTGCGACGTCCCGAACACCGGTGTGACCGTCCAGCGCGGCCACACCCTGGACGGTCTGGGCAAGTACTACCGCCTGACCATCGAGGAGTCCACCGAGGCTCCGGTCGACGTGGTGCAGATCCTCAAGGACCGTCAGGTCGACGTCCTGATCTGCTACCTTCCCGTCGGCTCCGAGGACGCGGCGAAGTTCTACGCCCAGTGCGCCATCGACGCCAAGGTCGCCTTCGTCAACGCCCTCCCGGTCTTCATCGCCGGCACCAAGGAGTGGGCCGACAAGTTCACCGAGGCCGGTGTCCCGATCGTCGGCGACGACATCAAGTCGCAGGTCGGCGCCACCATCACGCACCGCGTGATGGCGAAGCTGTTCGAGGACCGCGGTGTCCGTCTTGAGCGCACCATGCAGCTCAACGTCGGCGGCAACATGGACTTCAAGAACATGCTCGAGCGTGACCGCCTGGAGTCGAAGAAGATCTCCAAGACTCAGGCCGTCACCTCGCAGATCCCCGACCGTGACCTCGGCGAGAAGAACGTCCACATCGGCCCGTCCGACTACGTGGCGTGGCTCGACGACCGCAAGTGGGCCTACGTCCGCCTCGAAGGCCGTGCCTTCGGCGACGTCCCGCTGAACCTCGAGTACAAGCTCGAGGTGTGGGACTCCCCGAACTCCGCAGGTGTCATCATCGACGCGCTGCGCGCCGCGAAGATCGCCAAGGACCGGGGTGTCGGCGGTCCGATCCTGTCGGCCTCCAGCTACTTCATGAAGTCCCCGCCGGTGCAGTACTTCGACGACGAGGCCTACGCGAACGTCGAGAAGTTCATCAGGGGCGAGGTCGAGCGCTAGTCCCGAGCTCCAAGCGTCCTTCGGACACCTGGACTTCGGCTGGTCTTCCGCGGAGGGTCCCCGGGCAATATGCCCGGGGACCCTCCGCGTATGTGACCCTTTCCCTCATGCCTGTCGTACGTGACCTGCGGGTACTCCTGCGCCTCAGGGACTTCCGGAATCTGCTCGCCGTACGGCTGTTCTCCCAGGCCGCGGACGGCGTCTACCAGGTCGCACTGGCCACCTACGTGGTGTTCTCCCCGGAGAAGCAGACCTCGCCCGCGGCCATCGCCTCGGCGATGGCGGTCCTCCTGCTGCCCTACTCCGCGATCGGCCCCTTCGCCGGCGTCCTGCTCGACCGGTGGCGACGCCGCCAGGTCTTCCTCTACGGCAACCTGCTGCGGGCCTTCCTCGCCTGCGTCACCGGCATGCTCATCGTCGCGCAGGTCCCCGACTGGCTCTTCTACGCCTCGGCCCTGTCGGTGACCGCCGTCAACCGCTTCGTCCTGGCCGGGCTCTCCGCCTCCCTCCCCCACGTGGTCGGAGCCGACCGACTGGTCACCGCGAACGCGCTCTCCCCCACCGCCGGAACCCTCGCCGCGACGGCGGGCGGGGGACTGGCCTTCGTCGTGCGGCTGCTCGCCTCCGATTCCAACGCCCTTGTCGTGCTGCTCGGAGCCGGCCTCTACCTGAGCGCCGCCCTGGTCTCCCTACGACTGGCCCCAGGGCTCCTCGGGCCGGACCACCCGGCGGGGCGGCGGAATCCCTCGGTCGTCGAGGGGGTGGTCCTCACCGTCCGCGGTATGGCCGAGGGCCTGCGCCACCTGGCCTCCCGCCGGGAGGCCGCGCGTGCGCTCACCGCGATGACGCTGATGCGGTTCTGCTACGGGGCGCTGACCGTCATGCTGCTCATGCTCTGCCGCTACTCCTGGTCGGACAACGAGTCCGACGGACTGGCGCTGCTGGGCCTCGCGATCGGCGTCTCCGGGGCCGGATTCTTCACGGCCGCGGTCGTCACCCCCTGGCTGGTGGGCCGGCTGGGCGCGCTGGGCTGGATCACCGCCTGCGCCGCCGGCGCCGCCGTCCTCGTACCCGCCCTCGGGCTCTTCTTCGCTCCCGGCCCCGTGCTGGCCGCCGCCTTCGTCCTCGGCCTGGCCACTCAGGGGGCGAAGATTTCCACCGACACCGTCGTGCAGTCCCACATCGACGACGACTACCGGGGCCGGGTGTTCTCCGTCTACGACGTGCTGTTCAACGTCGCCTTCGTCGGCGCCGCGGCTGTGGCGTCCCTCATGCTCCCGACCGACGGACGTTCCGTGGCGCTCGTCCTCGGCGTCGCCGCCCTGTACGCCGCCACAGCTCTGATGCTGAACCGGCAGGGGCGACGTTTCACGTGAAACATCGCCCCCGACCGGTCCACCCGGTCGATGTTTCACGTGAAACATCGACCGGACCCCCGTTGCTCACGCCTGCGCGGCCCACCACTCCTTGAGCGCGGCGACGGCTGCGTCGCGCTCCATCGGACCGTTCTCCAGCCGCAGCTCCAGCAGGAACGCGTAGGCCTTGCCGATCGCCGGCCCCGGGCCGACGTCCAGTACCGCCATGATCTCGTTGCCGTCCAGGTCGGGCCGGATCGCGTCCAGCTCCTCCTGTTCCTGGAGCTGCGCGATGCGCTCCTCCAGCCCGTCATAGGTCCGGGAGAGTGCGTTGGCCTTGCGCTTGTTGCGCGTGGTGCAGTCCGACCGGGTCAGCTTGTGCAAACGGTCCAGCAGGGGACCGGCGTCACGGACGTAGCGCCGCACCGCGGAGTCGGTCCACTCCCCGTCGCCGTACCCGTGGAAGCGCAAGTGCAGCTCCACCAGGCGGGACACGTCCTTGATCATGTCGTTGGAGTACTTCAGCGCGGTCAGGCGCTTCTTGGTCATCTTCGCGCCCACCACCTCGTGGTGGTGGAAGGAGACCCGCCCGTCGCTCTCGAACCGGCGGGTGCGCGGCTTGCCGATGTCGTGCAGCAGAGCCGCGAGCCGCAGCACCAGGTCCGGACCGTTCTCCTCCAGTGCCATCGCCTGCTCCAGCACGATCAGCGAGTGGTCGTAGACGTCCTTGTGCCGGTGGTGCTCGTCACTCTCCAACCGCAGCGCGGGCAGCTCGGGCAGTACCCGGTCGGCCAGACCGGTGTCCACGAGCAGCCCCAGCCCCTTGCGGGGGCCGGCGGACAGGATCAGCTTGTTGAGCTCGCCCTGCACGCGCTCCGCCGAGACGATCTCGATCCGGTCGGACATCGCCTTCATCGCCGCGACGACCTCGGGGGCGACCGCGAAGTCCAGCTGCGCCGCGAACCGGGCGGCCCGCAGCATGCGCAGCGGGTCGTCGGAGAAGGAGTCCTCGGGGGTGCCCGGCGTACGCAGCACACCCGTCGCCAGATCCTCCAGGCCGCCGTGCGGGTCGATGAACCGCTGCTCCGGCAGGGCCAGCGCCATGGCGTTGACCGTGAAGTCGCGCCGGACGAGGTCCTCCTCGATCGAGTCGCCGTAGGAGACCTCCGGCTTGCGCGAGGTGCGGTCGTACGACTCGGAGCGGTACGTCGTCACCTCGATCTGGAAGTCCCGTACGTCGTCCCCGACGCGGGCGGTCTTCTGCGCCCCGACGGTGCCGAAGGCGATGCCCACGTCCCACACGGAGTCGGCCCATGGACGGACGATCTTCAGGACGTCCTCGGGGCGGGCATCGGTGGTGAAGTCGAGATCGTTGCCGAGACGCCCGAGCAGCGCATCGCGGACGGACCCGCCGACCAGGGCGAGGCGGAAGCCCGCCTGCTGGAATCGGCGGCCGAGCTCGTCGGCGACAGGGGCGATCCGCAGCAGTTCACTCACCGCGCGGCGCTGTACCTGACTCAGGGCACTGGGGTTGTCTTCGTTGGCGTTCGGCACAACAGAAAAGGGTACGTGCCCGGCCCGGCGCGGGCTTCCTCGTTTTACGGCGACCCCCGGTACACGGCCGGCCCGGCGCTGGCCGATCATGTGGAGCAAGGGGCGGCACTCGCGCACAGCGGGCCTCGTTACCATGCCAGGACGCACATACGACTACCGATGACACTTCGAGGGACGGGCTAGCGCGTGGCCGAGGCGGCAGACATCCACGGGGCGTCGCCCGCCCCTGTCCGGCGCCGGTGGCTGCGGCGCGCGGTGATCCTGCTCGCCGGGACGCCGGTGCTCGCCGCCCTGATCTACGCGCCCGCCCCGGCGGCCCAGGCGGCCCCGTCCTCGGCCGTCGACGTCCGGCTGCTGACCGTGACCCCGGCCGCTCCGGTCAAGGGAGACACCCTCACCATTTCCGGCTCCGTGGTCAACAACGGTCCGGAGACGATCACCGACGCCCATGTGGGACTGCGGGTCGGACCCCCACTGGCGGACCGCTCCTCCATCGACGAGGTGGCGGAGCGCGGCAGCTTCCGGGCCGGCACCGACGCGGGCGAGGTCGACCCGGCCTATGCCGTACAGATCCCCTCGCTGCCCTCGAAGATCGGCCGGGAGTTCACCCTGCGGGTCCCGGTGGACAAGCTGAAGCTGGACAAGGACGGCGTCTACCAGCTCGGGATCTCCCTGTCCGGTGAGACCGAGAGCCGGCCTTCGGAGCAGGTGCTCGGGATCAGGCGGACGTTCCTGCCGTGGCAGCCCGAGGCCGCCGCCAAGCGCGCGAACCTCACCTACCTGTGGCCGCTGATCTCCAGCACCCGTCTCACCGCCGAGACCGGCTCGGACGAGGTCCAGACCCCCGTCTTCCTCGACGACGCGCTCGCCGATGAGCTCATGCCGCAGGGCCGCCTCGGGCAGATGGTCT
This sequence comes from Streptomyces sp. NPDC055254, assembly GCF_053606025.1. Classification (NCBI taxonomy): domain Bacteria; kingdom Bacillati; phylum Actinomycetota; class Actinomycetes; order Kitasatosporales; family Streptomycetaceae; genus Streptomyces; species Streptomyces sp. NPDC055254. The sequence continues at coordinate 190,484 of NZ_JBSGQV010000006.1, forward strand.
CGCTCGGCAAGGAGCTGCCGATCACCTGGGTCATCGATCCCGATCTGCTGTACACGGTCGACGCGATGACCAAGGGCTACCGCGTGCGCATGCCCGACGGCAAGGCGGTCCAGGGCAAGAACAAGGCCGTCGCCGAGCAGTGGCTGAGCTCCCTGGAGGCCGCCGTGCAGGGCAAGAAGGTCGTCGCCCTGCCCTTCGCCGACCCCGACCTCGCCTCCCTCGCTCACCAGGGCAAGGACGTCTCGGGCACCCTGGGCCAGCTGCGGCCCGCCACCGACAAGGCGAAGCAGGCCGTGGAGACGGTCCTGCACGTCCCCGCCTCCACCGACTTCTCCTGGCCCGTGGACGGTGCGATCGACCCGGCGATCGTCAACGTCGCCACCTCGGCCGGCGCCCACAACGTCCTGACCCGCAGCGACAGCCTCTCGGAGACCGGAGCCCTCGGCTACACCCCCTCGGCCGCCCGACCCATCGGGGCGGGCACCACGGCGGTCGTCGCGGACGCCGAACTCTCGAGGGCCTTCGAGGGCGACATGCTGAACGCCACGAACTCCGCGCTGGCCGTGCAGCAGTTCCTGGCCCACAGCCTCGCCCTCAACCTGCAGAAGGCGGATGAGCAGCGCAGCTTCGTCGTCGCCCCGCAACGGATGCCGACCGTCAGCCAGGTCCAGACGATGGCCATGGCGGTACGCGGCCTCCAGGCCGCCCGCTGGACCCAGCCCTCGGACCTCGAAAGCGCGGCCGCGGCCAAGCCCGACCCCGGTGCGGCCACCGAGGTACCGGGCGCCGGCCAGTACCCCGACGCCCTGCGCAAGCAGGAGCTGCCGGTGTCCGCCTTCGAGCAGATCCGCACCACGCAGAACACCCTCGATCACTTCAAGGTGATCCTCGCCGCCCCCGACCGGGTCGAGATCCCCTTCGGCAACACGACCAACCGCGAGATGTCCACCTCCTGGCGCGGCCGCCCCGAGGAGGCCCGGCGCTACCGGAACCAGGTGCAGGACTACCTGATCAGCCTGACCGAGAAGGTCAAGGTCGTCCCCAAGTCGGACGCCACCCTCTCCGGGCACAGTGCGACCATTCCGGTCAGCGTCCAGAACAGCCTGGTCCAGGACGTCCACGGCCTCGTGCTGCGGGTGAGGTCCGCCAACCCGACCCGTCTGATGTTCGGCGACAACGGTCAGGACTCAGAAGAGGTCACGGTCCAGGGCGGGCACAGCCAGACCGTGAAGTTCACCGCCAACGCCACCGCGAGCGGCCCGGTCGAGGTGACCGCCCAGCTCTTCACCAAGGACGGCGTCCCCTACGGCAAGGAACGCACGTTCACCGTAGAGGCCACCGAGATCACCCCCACCGTCATGCTGGTCATCGCCGGCGGCGTGCTCCTGCTCGTCCTGGCGGGCATCAAGATGTACGCGAGCCGCAAGCGCGTCGCGGCGCGGGCGGCCGCCGAGGAGAGCACGCAGCAGAGTGACGAGTCCCCGGACACCGGACCGCAAAGCACGGACGCGTCCGGCACGGGTGAGACAGTGGACCGTTGAGCGACGCCGTGGCCGGCCGGCCTGGGGACGATGAGGTGGGGTTTCGATGAACGCGCCGTACGACGGTGACCGTGCGCAGAGCACCGGTGGGCCCGCACCCGCCCAGGGCACTGCCGCGGGCACTCCGGTGCCCGGGCAGGCGCCCGCGCCGGACCACGACCCGTATGTCCAGGACGCCTACGACCACGACCCGTACCGGTCGCAGGACCTGTCCGCCCAGGACCCCGTCGCCGAGGTCCTCTACGACCGCGCCTCCCATCCTCCGCCGCCGCCCGGTACCTACCAGGAGGCCGGCCCGCTGTACGCGGCCCCGGTCGCGCCCTCGTACGCCCCGGACCCGCGGGTCTGGGCGCAGACCCCGCCGCCCGAGCCGGACGGGCCCTCGCGGCACCTGCCCTACGGCGACCACGCCACCACCACGCAGTTCGTGGGCGTGGACTCGCTCGTCACCCGGGCCGCCGACGAGCAGCCCGAGCCGGACGCGTTCGCCCACCTCTACCGGGACCAGGAGGCTGCGCCCCGCACCCCCGCCGAGGACGCCCCGGTCGCCGCGCCGGCGCCGAGCAAGCCCGCCGGACGCGCCGCGGGGCTACTGAGGTCGAGCGCGCTCATGGCCGCCGGCACGATCGTCTCCCGTATCACCGGCTTCCTGCGGACCCTGGTCATCGCGGGTGCCATCGGCGTCGGCACCTTCAACGACACGTACCAGATCGCCAACACCCTGCCCACGATGATCTACGTGCTGGTCGGCGGCGGCGCCCTGAACGCCGTCTTCATCCCGCAACTGGTCCGGGCGATGAAGAACGACAGCGACGGGGGGCAGGCCTATGCCAACCGTCTGCTGACCCTCGTCGTGGTGCTGCTGGCCGCCATCACCACCGTCTGCGTCCTCGCCGCACCCGTGTTCATCACGATGATGTCGCCGAAGATCGCCTCGGACCCCCAGCAGATGGACGTCGCGGTCGCCTTCGCCCGCTACTGCCTGCCCACCATGTTCTTCATGGGCGTCCACGTGGTGCTCGGTCAGATCCTGAACGCCCGCGGCCGCTTCGGCGCGATGATGTGGACCCCCGTCCTCAACAACATCGTGGTCATCGCCACCTTCGGCGCCTTCATCTGGGCCTTCGGCGGCTTCACCACCTCCGGGGTCAATGCCGCCACCGTCACCGCCGACGGTGTCCGCCTGCTCGGCCTGGGCACCCTGCTGGGCCTCACCGTGCAGGCCCTCGCGATGCTGCCCTACCTGCGCGACGCCGGGTTCAGCCCCCGCCTGCGCTTCGACTGGAAGGGCCACGGGCTCGGCAAGGCCGCCCGACTGGCCAAGTGGACCTTCTTCTTCGTCCTCGCCAACCAGATCGGCCTCGTCGTCGTGACCCAGCTCGCCACCTGGGCCGGTTCCGTCGCCGAGAAGCAGGGGCACCCCGGTACCGGCATCACCGCCTACAACTACGCCCTGCTGCTGTGGCAGATGCCGCAGGCCATCATCACCGTCTCCGTCATGACGGCCGTCCTGCCGCGCATCTCGCGCTCCGCGCACGACGGGGACGCCACCGCCGTCCGCGACGACATCTCGTACGGACTGCGCACCTCGGCCGTCGCGATCGTGCCCTGCGCCTTCGCGTTCCTCGCCCTCGGCGTCCCCATGGCCACCCTGCTGTACGCCGGTTCCGGCGCCGGCGCCCAGAACATCGGCTACGTCCTGATGGCCTTCGGCCTCGGACTGATCCCGTACTCCGTCCAGTACGTCGTCCTGCGCGGCTTCTACGCCTACGAGGACACCCGGACGCCGTTCTACAACACCGTCATCGTCGCGGCCGTCAACGCCGCGGGCTCGGCGGCCTCCTTCTTCCTGCTCCCCGCCCGGTGGGCCGTCGTCGGCATGGCAGCCGCCTACGGCCTCGGCTACGCGGTGGGCGTGGGCGTCGCCTGGCGCCGCCTGCGCACCCGCCTCGGCGGCGACCTGGACGGCGCCCACATCATGCGCACCTACGCCCGCCTCACCGGCGCGTGTGTTCCGGCCGCCGCGGTGGCCGGCGCCGCCGCTTACGGGGTAACCCGGTGGCTCGGCAGTGGAGTCCTGGGTTCCGCCACTGCCCTGGTGGCCGGCGGCATCGCGCTGGCCGCCGTGTTCCTCATCGCCGCCAAGCGGATGCGGATCGAAGAACTCAACGCGATGGTCGGTATGGTCCGGGGACGTCTGGGGCGCTGATCGGCGTGCTCACCGACCGGTCAGTACCCCGTCGTGTGTCGTGAAGAGCGTCGGACTGTGGGCACAATTGGCTTGGCTTCGCAGACTGGCCGACAGCGCGTAACGGATGGGGAGGCGGGAACGACGGTGGCGGAACGTAGCACGGCTGCCGTCGACGTGGCCGACAACAGCGGCGACGAGCCGCTGGCCGCAGGAGCGGCCAAGGCCACGGCCGACGGGGTGGACATCCAGAACGCACGAGCCGCGGACGGACCCATGACCGAAAAGGACGGCGAACGCACGGCCGCGGCTCCCGCGGCCGCACCCGAACTGCACAGCGGTCACAAACTCGCCAGACGCTACCGGCTCGAAGAGTGCGTCACCCGTGTGGACGGGTTCAGCAGCTGGCGTGCGATGGACGAGAAGCTCCGCCGGGCCGTGGGCGTCCACCTGCTGCCCGCGGACCACCCGCGTGCCCGTTCCGTCCTGGCCGCGGCCCGCTCCTCCGCCCTCCTCGGCGACCCCCGGTTCGTCCAGGTCCTCGACGCCGTCGAGGAGAACGACCTCGTCTACGTCGTCCACGAATGGCTGCCCGACGCCACGGAACTCACCGCGCTCCTCGCCGCCGGCCCCTTGGAGGCCCACGAGGCCTACCAGCTCGTCAGCCAGGTCTCCCAAGCCATGACGGCCGCGCACCGCGAGGGCCTCGCGCACCTGCGCCTGACGCCCAGCGCGATACTGCGCACGTCCACGGGCCAGTACCGCATCCGCGGCCTCGCGGTGAACGCGGCGCTGCGCGGCATCACCAGCGAGACCCCGCAGCAGGCCGACACCGAGGCCATCGGTGCCCTCCTCTACGCCGCACTGACCCGGCGCTGGCCCTACGAGACCGACGCCTACGGCCTGGCCGGCCTGCCCAAGGGGGTCGGCCTGATCGCCCCCGACCAGGTCCGCGCCGGTGTCCACCGCGGACTGGGCGAGCTCGCCATGCGCGCCCTCGCCAACGACGGTGCCACCGCCTCCCGCCAGGAACCTGCTTTCACCACTCCGGAGGAGCTGGCCAAGGCGGTCGCCGCCATGCCCCGCATCAAGCCGCCGGAGCCCGCGTTCACCGCTCCGCCCGACTACCAGCACACGACCTACCAGCAGGGCAGCTACGGCCGTCCCACGCCCCCCGGCGGGATCACCGCCCCGCAGGCGGTCAACGTGGTCCAGCCGCCCTCCCCGCTGCAGAGCCGCACCGGGCGCGCCCTGAAGTGGGGGGTCGCCGCCCTGCTCATCGCCGCTCTCGGTCTGGGCAGCTGGCAGCTCGCCGACACCCTGCTGGAACGCAACAACGGCGGCAACAACGGGCCCAACCCGTCGCAGCCCACACCGTCCGGCGGCAGCGAGAAGAAGCCGGAGCCGAGGAAGGCGCTCCCCATCACCGGCGCCGAGCCCTTCGCCGTCAGTGGAAAGTTCCTCGATCCCGAGGAAGCCCCCCTGGCGGTCGACAAGAACCCCGGCACCGGATGGGTCACACCGCAGTACAAGGGCTACGCGAACTTCGGCAACCTCGATGAGCGCAAGGAGGGCAGCGGCGTCATCGTCGACCTGGGCAAGGAGACGGATGTGACGGCCGTCGAGCTGGACCTGTTCGCCGCGGGGCACGGCCTTCAGGTCCGCGCTGCGGCACCCGGAGCCTCGTCGCCGTCCTCTCTGGCCCAGTTCCCCCAGACGATCGCCGAATCGAAGGGCGCCCCGAAAAAACTGACGACCACCCTCGACGCCCCGATCCGCACCCGATACCTGCTGGTCCACATCACCAACCTGCCGTCCGAGGGTGGCTCGGAGAACTACCGGGGCGGAATCAACGAGATCACGGTCCTCGGTCCCGGTTCCTAGCCGCCCGGCCCCGCGAGGGTCCGCCGTGCCACCGGCACGGCGGACCCTCGTGTTTCCCCCGACCAAGCCGTAATGTCCCTGCGGGAGGCGAGGTGTGATGCGCGACGAGACGGCCGGCGACGACCGGGGATCCCCCCGGACCGAGCCCTGGACAGACGCGGACCTGCTCGCCCGGCACGTGGACGGCGACCCCGACGCGTTCGGAGAACTGGTCCGCCGCCATCGCGACCGGCTCTGGGCCGTGGCGCTGCGTACGCTCGGCGACCGCGAGGAGGCCGCCGACGCCGTACAGGACGCCCTGGTCTCCGCCTACCGGGCGGCGCACACCTTCCGCGGCGACTCCGCCGTCACCACCTGGCTGCACCGCATCACCGTCAACGCCTGCCTCGACCGGGCCCGCAAGGCCGCCTCGCGCAGGACCGCGCCCCTCGACGACACCGACCGCCTGGAACGGCTCCTGGAGCCCCACGAGTCGGCCGAGGCACCGGCGGAGCGCGAGGAGCTCCACCGCCAGCTCCTGGCCGCCCTGGGCACCCTCCCGCCCGAGCAACGGGCCGCGCTCGTCCTCGTCGACATGCAGGGGTACCCCGTCGCCGAAGCCGCCCGCCTCCTCGACGTCCCCAGCGGGACCGTCAAGAGCCGCTGCGCACGCGGCCGGGCGAAACTCGTCCCGCTGCTCATTCATCTGCGCACCCCCGCCGTGGATAACAGCACCTCGGAGCGGGGAGGGAACCGGACGCCGGGCCGGCCCGTCACACCGACGGAAGACCCCAGGCATCCAGACCCAGACGCTGTGAAGGGCGGAGGTGGACGACCGTGACCCCAGCGACCGGCGCGCCCGGCACGACCGGAACGGTCCGGCACCCGGACGTCTCGGAGATCTCCGACCTGACCGAAGGACTCCTCTCCCCGTCCCGCACCGCCGAAATCCGCCGTCACCTCGGCGACTGCGCTCTGTGCGCCGACGTCCGCGCCTCTCTCGACGAGATCCGCGCCCTGCTGGGCACCCTCCCCGGGCCCGCCCGCATGCCCGCCGACATCACCGGTCGCATCGATGCGGCCCTCGCCGCAGAGGCGCTCCTCGACGCCACCCGGCCCTCGGCCGCCTCCGCGCCGGCCGTGCGCACGGGTAGGGCGGGCAGCGATGTTTCACGTGAAACATCGCCCCCCTCCCCGGCCGCGTCGCCCACGCGCGGGCCCTCCGGTCACCCGGTCGGCCCAAGCGGACCCGGGCGTCGGCGCGCCCGCCGACGGATCGCCGTGCTCAGCGGCCTCGCGGGCGCCGCCGCCTGCGCGCTCGGGATCTTCCTCTTCACCGACCTGAGCGGCTCACCCGTCCGCGACGCCAGTACCCGCGGCGACACCGCGACCTCGGCCGTCGAATCCTCCGGTGAGGGCACTTACACCGCGCAGGGCCTGCAGAAGACGGTCCACCAGCTCCTCGCTTCCTCGGGGCCGGGCGACAAGGCCGTTCCGCAGAACCCGCAGGCCCCCCAGGAGCAGAACAACACCTTCGGGACGAAGGACACCCCTCCTCCCCAGGAAGTCGCCCCCAGCGACCGCCGGCCGTCTCCCGTCCCGCCCTGCGTGCAGGGGGCCACCGGCCGTCCCGAGGCCCCGCTCGCCGCCGAACGCGGCACCTACCAGGGGCATTCCGTCCACCTCCTCGTGCTCCCGCACCCCGGGGACTCCAGCCGGGTGGACGCGTACCTCGTGGACGCCGGCTGCGAGACCGCCGACCCTGCCGCCGCCGGAGAACTCCTCCTGACAAGGACCTACCCGCGGATGTGAAGGACCGAAGTCCGTCACTGGAGCAGGCGGGGAATGCACGCGCCGTAGGATCCGTTGGGTGGGGTGAGAGTCCGCACCGGCCCCCGGTTCGCAGCAAGCAGTCCGCAGAGACGAGGAAGAAACCCGTGAGCGACGTCCGAAACGTGATCATCATCGGCTCCGGGCCGGCCGGTTACACCGCCGCCCTGTACACCGCACGTGCCTCGCTCAAGCCCCTGGTGTTCGAGGGTGCCGTCACCGCCGGTGGCGCCCTGATGAACACCACCGAGGTGGAGAACTTCCCCGGGTTCCAGGACGGAATCATGGGCCCGGACCTCATGGACAACATGCGCGGCCAGGCCGAGCGCTTCGGCGCCGAGCTGGTTCCTGACGACGTCGTGTCCGTGGACCTCACCGGTGAGATCAAGACCGTCACCGACACCGCCGGCACCGTGCACCGCGCCAAGGCCGTCATCGTCACCACCGGCTCCCAGCACCGCAAGCTCGGCCTCCCGAACGAGGACGCCCTCTCCGGCCGCGGCGTCTCCTGGTGCGCCACGTGCGACGGGTTCTTCTTCAAGGAGCACGACATCGCCGTCATCGGCGGCGGCGACACCGCGATCGAGGAGGCCACCTTCCTCTCCCGGTTCGCCAAGTCCGTCACGATCGTTCACCGTCGGGACACCCTGCGCGCCTCCAAGGCCATGCAGGACCGCGCCTTCGCCGACCCGAAGATCAAGTTCGCATGGGACAGCGAGGTCGCCGAAATCCACGGGGACCAGAAGCTGTCCGGTCTCACCCTGCGCAACACCAAGACCGGTGAGACCTCCGAGCTGCCCGTGACCGGGCTCTTCATCGCGGTCGGCCACGACCCGCGCACCGAGCTGTTCAAGGACCAGCTGGAGCTCGACGACGAGGGCTACCTCAAGGTCGAAGCCCCCTCCACCCGAACCAGCGTCACCGGCGTGTTCGGCGCCGGCGACGTCGTGGACCACACGTACCGTCAGGCCATCACCGCCGCGGGCACCGGCTGCTCCGCCGCTCTCGACGCCGAGCGCTTCCTCGCCGCCCTCGCGGACGCCGAGAAGGCCCACGCGACGGTCTGACCCCTCCCCCCGTACCTACCCCCCACCCCACACCCCCGCAGGAAGAACAAGGAGGCCGCTGTGGCCGGCACTCTCAAGAACGTGACCGACGCCGACTTCGACGCCGAGGTCCTCAAGAGCGACAAGCCCGTACTGGTGGACTTCTGGGCCGCCTGGTGCGGACCGTGCCGCCAGATCGCCCCGTCGCTCGAAGCCATCGCCGCCGAGTACGGCGACCAGATCGAGATCGTCAAGCTCAACATCGACGAGAACCCGGCCACGGCTGCCAAGTACGGCGTCATGTCGATCCCGACGCTCAACGTCTACCAGGGTGGCGAGGTGGCCAAGACCATTGTCGGCGCCAAGCCGAAGGCCGCCATCCTGCGCGACCTCTCGGACTTCGTCGAGGCCAAGACCGCCTGACGACCGTCCGGCCCCACGCACGTGGGGCCCGTGCGGAACGGGGCCGCCCCCTCACCGGGGGCGGCCCCGTTCCGCGTCCGCGGCTCACAGCGGACGCAGTGCCGGCTCCTTGCGCGCCCCGCCGAGCAGGCGGTCCAGCGCGAGTTCCACGTCTTCCTTCCACGACAGGGTCGAACGCAGCTCCAGACGCAGCCGCGGATGTGCCGGGTGGGGACGCACCGTCTTGAAGCCCACCGCCAGCAGATGGTCGGCCGGCAGCAGACAGGCCGGGCCCTCCCACCGCGCGTCCCCGAACGCCTCGATCGCCCGGAAACCCCGCCCCAGCAGATCCTTGGCGACCGTCTGGACCATCACCCGCCCCAGACCCTGCCCTTGATACCCCGGCATGATCCACGCGGTGATCAGTTGGACCGCGTCCGGTGACACCGGACTCGTCGGAAAGGCCGTGGCCCTGGGCACGTACGCCGGCGGGGCGTAGAGCACGAAACCCACCGGGACCTCGTCCACGTAGACGACCCGGCCGCACGAACCCCACTCCAGCAGGACGGCGGAGATCCAGGCCTCCTTCTCCAGTGCCGGGGTCCCCGCCTTCACGGCGGCCTCTCCACTGACCGGGTCCAGCTCCCAGAACACGCAGGACCGGCAACGCCGGGGCAGGTCCTGCAGGTTGTCCAGCGTGAGCGGTACCAGCCGACGACCCATGACGGCATCGTATCCACTGGCCCCTGGATCTTCGACAGCTCAGCCCCGGCAGCGGGACTCCTCAGCCGTCAGGAGGACCGGACCCGCAGCACGGCGAAGGGGCGGATCGGACCCGTTCGCACCGGTCCGATCCGCCCCTCGGGGGGCCTGCGGTCACTCCGAGGAGAGACCCTGCTCCAGTACCCGGCCCTCGCCCGGCGCCAGCGTTCCCAGAATCCGCTCCAGATCCTCCATCGACGCGAACTCGACGGTGATCTTTCCCTTCTTCTGGCCCAGGTCCACCTTCACCCGCGTCTCGAACCGGTCCGAGAGCCGCGTCGCCAACTCGCTGAGCGCGGGAGCCACCCGGGTGCCGGCCCGCGGACCCTTCGGCTTCACCGTGCTGGAGGGCTCGGACGCCATGAGCGTCACGATCTCCTCCACCGCGCGTACCGACAGACCCTCCGCCACGATCCGGTGCGCCAGCCGGTCCTGCTCCTCGGAGTCCTCCACCGAGAGCAGTGCCCGCGCATGCCCCGCGGACAGCACGCCGGCGGCCACCCGGCGCTGGACCGGGGGCGACAGCTTCAACAGCCGGAGCGTGTTCGACACCTGGGGACGCGAACGCCCGATCCGGTCCGCCAGCTGGTCGTGCGTGCAGTTGAAGTCCTGGAGCAGCTGGTCGTACGCCGCCGCTTCCTCCAACGGGTTCAGCTGCGCCCGGTGCAGGTTCTCCAGGAGCGCGTCCAGCAGCAGCTTCTCGTCGTCCGTCGCCCGGATGATCGCCGGGATGCTCTCCAGCCCGGCCTCACGGCACGCCCGCCACCGGCGCTCACCCATGATCAGCTCGTAGCGGCCCGGCGCGGCCTGCCGCACCACCACCGGCTGGAGCAGACCCACCTCCTGGATGGAGGTCACCAGTTCCGCCAGTGCGTCCTCGTCGAACACCTCGCGAGGCTGCCGCGGATTCGGCGTGATCGCGTCCATCGGAAGCTCCGCGAACGTCGCCCCGGCCACCGTATTGCCCCCCGGCGCCGCCTCCGGCTCGCTCACCGGCACGATCGCGGGCGATGTTTCACGTGAAACATCGGCCTGCGCGAGCGAAGCGAGCTTCGCCGCCGCGATTCCGCGCTCCGCCGTGAGCACCGGCACGGCCGACGGCGACGTCGACCCGGCCCCGGCCCCGGCCCCCATCGCGGGGGGCGTCTTCTCCTGCGGAGCCGCGGGAATCAGCGCACCGAGTCCCCGCCCCAGACCCCTACGTCGCTCACTCACTGGATCCCCTCCGCCACACTCTGCGTGCTGTTCATGCCCGGGCCCAGATGGGCCTGGCGGGCGTCGTACTGGATTCCGACCCCCCGGTACGCGATCTCTCGCGCCGCCTCCAGGTAGGAGAGGGAGCCACTGGAACCCGGGTCGTAGGTGAGCACCGTCTGACCGTAGCTCGGAGCCTCGGAAATGCGCACCGACCGCGGGATGCTCGTCCGCAGCACTTCCTTGCCGAAGTGGGTACGGACCTCCTCCGCCACCTGCGAGGCCAGCCGGGTCCTGCCGTCGTACATCGTCAGCAGGATCGTCGACACGTGCAGCGTCGGGTTCAGGTGGGCGCGCACCAGGTCGACGTTGCGCAGCAGCTGCCCCAGACCCTCCAGCGCGTAGTACTCGCACTGGATCGGGATCAACACTTCCGCGCCCGCCACCAAGGCGTTCACCGTCAGCAGCCCCAGCGACGGCGGGCAGTCGATCAGGATGTAGTCGAGCGGCTGCTGGTACGCCTGGATCGCCCGCTGGAGCCGGCTCTCCCGTGCCACCAGCGACACCAGCTCGATCTCGGCACCCGCCAGATCGATCGTGGCGGGAGCGCAGAAGAGTCCCTCCACGTCCACGACAGGCTGGACGACCTCCAGCAGCGGGCGGCTGTCGACGAGCACGTCGTAGATCGAGGGGACGTCCGCGTGGTGATCGATACCCAGCGCCGTGGACGCGTTGCCCTGCGGATCGAGGTCGATCACCAGGACCCGAGACCCGTGCAGGGCCAGCGAGGCCGCCAGGTTCACGGTGGTCGTGGTCTTACCCACGCCACCCTTCTGGTTGGCCACCACGATGATCCGGGTCTGCTCCGGCCGGGGCAGAGCCTCGCCGGAGCGTCCCAGGGCATCCACGGCCAGCTGGGCGGCCCGGCCGATGGGGGTGTCGTTGTCTACAAGGGGCGGGGGCGATGTTTCACGTGAAACATCGTCTCCCGGTGATTGAGAGCGGGGACCGGGGACCGGATCGGCCATCGGCCCCGCGAGGTTGGCGTCGGACCGCACGGTGTCACTCTCCTCGACAGCTGGCTCGCGATGAACAGAGCCTGCCATGTCACCCGGGTGGCGAACCAGCGGGGCCCGTACTCCTGTGGATGAATCCACCGATGTGGACAACTCCGTCCCCCTTGCGTCCTTGCGGTCGCGAGGGGCCGCAGCCGCACGACCGCGGCTGATGATTCCGTGCAGCAGAGAGCGACGTTTCACGTGAAACACGATGCCCGGATGGAGTCTGCGGGCCGCTACGACACTCCGAAATCCATACCTATAGGGCCCAACACTCCTGAAATAACCGGCCAGGGGCCCCTACCGCCCGGAGGCGGAGGATCAGCGACGGCGGCGCGTACGACTCACCCGTGCCGCCTTGGCCCGCTTGGCCGCGAACCTCACTCCGCCGGGGCTCTCGCCCACCTCGACCCGCACCACGGTCGAGAGCGGATCCACGACACCCTCGCCCACCTGGAGCACCGAGGTCTTCACCACCCCGAGCTTCGCCAGTGCGGTCTTCGCCGCCACCAGCTCCTCGTCGGCCGTGTCCCCCTTGAGCGCCAGCATCTCCCCGTAGGGACGCAGCAGGGGCACGCCCCAGCCGGCCAGCCGGTCCAGGGGCGCCACCGCACGCGCCGTCACCACATGGACGGGCTGGAGCTTGCCCAGCACTTCCTCGGCGCGACCGCGCACAACCGTGACGTGGTCGAGGCCGAGCAGTTCCACGGCCTCCTGAAGGAAGTTCGTCCGGCGCAGCAGCGGCTCAAGGAGTGTGATCTTGAGGTCTCGCCGCACCAGGGCCAGCGGGATGCCGGGCAGGCCGGCGCCCGAGCCCACATCGCAGACGGTGACGCCCTGGGGCACCACCTCCGACAGCACCGCGCAGTTCAGCAGGTGCCGCTCCCACAGCCGCGGCACCTCGCGCGGGCCGATCAGGCCGCGCTGGACTCCCGCGTCCGCCAGCAGCTCCGCATACCGCACAGCTTCCGGGAAAAACTCACCGAATACCGCGCGCGCCTCTTCAGGCGCCGGGGGAAGCTCCGCTGCCTCCGTCACGGGGACCGTCCTTCCGTACGCATGGTTCTGGGTAAAGCCAGGTCTTGAGATGCCGCTTCGTTCACATGCCAGGCTGACAAACATCGGCCCCGCCTGCGACACAGACGGGGCCGAACACTCTTGCTACCGGTCAGGCCGGAAGCACGACGACGAAGCGCTGCGGCTCCTCGCCCTCGGACTCGCTCCGCAGACCGGCGGCCGCAACGGCGTCGTGGACGACCTTGCGCTCGAACGGCGTCATCGGCGCCAGCTCCAGCGGCTCGCCCGAGGCCTTCACGTCGGCCGCTGCCTGGGCACCCAGCGCCGCCAGCTCCTCACGCTTCTTCGCGCGGAACCCGGCGATGTCCAGCATCAGGCGGCTGCGGTCCCCGGTCTCCCGGTGCACGGCGAGGCGGGTCAGCTCCTGCAGGGCCTCCAGGACCTCGCCGTCGCGGCCCACGAGCTTCTGCAGGTCGCGGCCGGCGGAGTCGCTGACGATGGACACCGCGGCGCGGTCGGCCTCGACGTCCATGTCGATGTCGCCGTCCAGGTCGGCGATGTCCAGCAGGCCCTCAAGGTAGTCGGCCGCGATCTCACCCTCCTGCTCAAGGCGGGTGAGGGTGTCGCCGCCCTCAGCGGCGGCGGTGGTGGTGCCTTCCGTCACGGGAGGGACTCCTTCTACTTCTTGGTGGAGGGCTTGCTGGGCGTCTGGCGCTGGGACTTCGACTGCCTCTTCGGCTGCTGCCGCTTCGCGGCGGCACCACCGCTCGCCGCGTCGGAGTCCGCCGTGGTCTCGGAACTCTTGATCACGCTGCCGTCCGACTGGGCGGCCATGCCCTGCTTGGTCAGGGCCGTGATGAACTTGCGCTCGTTGTCGTTGCGGTCCGGGCCCTTGGCCACGATCGCCGCGACGATCTTCTTCTTGCTGCGGCCCTTGACGTCACCGTGCGAGCTGATGTGCTTCAGCAGGCGGGTCAGGTACTGGTCCTGCGCGGTGCTGCCCGGCGTCGGGTTCTGATTGATCACGTACATCTGCTGACCCATGGTCCACAGGTTCGTGGTCAGCCAGTAGACGAGGACACCGACGGGGAAGTTGATGCCCATGACCGCGAAGATCACGGGGAAGATGTACATCAGCATCTTCTGCTGCTGCATGAACGGCGTCTTGACCGAGAGGTCGACGTTCTTCTGCATCAGCTGGCGCTGGGTGTAGAACTGCGACAGCGACATCAGGATGATCATGACGGCGGTCACGATGCGCACATCGGTGATCGAGGCGTCCAGGCTCGCGACCTTCTCGGCGCTGTCCGTGAACTTCGCCGCCAGCGGCGCCCCGAAGATGTGTGCCTGACGGGCGCTGGCCAGCAGCGGGCCGTCGATGTAGCCGATCTCCTTGCCACTGGCGATGCTCGACAGCACGTGGTAGAGCGCGAAGAAGAACGGTGACTGCGCCAGGATGGGAAGGCACGAGGAGAGCGGGTTGGTACCCGTCTCCTTGTACAGCTTCATCATCTCTTCGGACTGACGCTGCTTGTCGTTCTTGTAGCGCTCCTGGATCAGCTTCATCTTCGGCTGGAGCGCCTGCATGCCCCGCGTCGCCTTGATCTGCTTCACGAAGAGCGGGATCAGACAGATACGGATCAAGATCACCAGGGACACGATGGACAGGCCCCAGGCCCACCCGCTGTCCGCACCGAAGACCGCTCCGTACAGCGTGTGGAACTGGACGATGATCCACGAGACGGGTGTGGTGATAAAGCTGAACAGACTGGCAATCGTGTCCACTAATCAGGCTCCTTGAGCATTGCGAGATCTACGCAACGCACTGCGCAGCTGCTCGTGCCAACGCGGGCGTTTACGGGGTGGGACGTGGTCCACGCCGCCGGGGGACCACGGATTGCACCGCAGGATCCGCCAGGCGGTCAGGAACGTCCCCTTCACCGCACCATGCCGGTCGATGGCCGCGTACCCGTAGCGCGAGCACGACGGGTAGTAGCGGCACACCGGGCCGAGCAGCGGACTGATGGTCCACTGGTACAGCTTGATCAAAGCGAGCAGCGGGTACTTCATCGAGCCGCGCCTCCCAGGAGCCGCGACAGGGCGGCATCCAGGTCCCGGGCCAGTTCGTCGGGGCCGGCGTCGCCCGATCCGGGCAACGCACGCACCACCACCAGGCTACCGGCGGGCAGCTGCGAGAGCCGCTCGCGGACCAGATGCCGCAGACGGCGCTTCACCCGGTTACGGACGACGGCGACTCCGACAGCTTTGCTGACGACGAAACCCGCACGCGTCGAGGGATCGATCTCCCCCGGCTCGTGCGGGTCCGTTGCACCGCTTGTACGTAGGTGTACGACGAGGAGCGGGCGACCGGCCCGACGCCCTCGGCGTACTGCGCTCGCGAAGTCCTCACGCCGCCTCAGCCGATTTTCGGGAGACAGCACGACGTCACGACCTGCGTGTTGGTTACGCGGAAAGGGCGGCGCGGCCCTTGCCACGGCGGTTCGCGAGGATCGCGCGACCGGCACGGGTACGCATCCGCAGGCGGAAGCCGTGGGTCTTGGCACGACGGCGGTTGTTCGGCTGGAAGGTGCGCTTGCTCACTCGGGGGCTCCAGAGAATGAATCGTTGTGGCGGGACATCGCCTGGCTGTCACCGTGCGCCCACGAGGAAACTCGCGTGTTCGCCCGAGTGGCACCGCTAAATGATCACTAAAAGTGACCTTCGCCCATCGGTAGGCAGGCGGCAGCAGCCATCGACAACTCGACCACGTTACGGTACGCGCGGCTACGCCATCCGGTCAAACCGAGCCTACGGTGCCGCACACTGTGCACAGGCTGTGGACAACGACTTGAACCGTACCCGTGGCCCTGACTACCGTTGCCCGACCCCGGATTTTTTGTCCCGACCGTCCCAAAGAACCACACATTCGTGGGACCCCTGTGAGAGAGCGTGCTCTGTGGCTGACGTACCTGCCGATCTTGCCGCAGTGTGGCCAAGGGTGCTCGAAAAGCTCCTCGGGGAAGGACAGCCGGGCATCGAGCCGAAGGACAAGCAGTGGGTCGAGCGCTGTCAACCACTGGCACTCGTCGCCGACACCGCGCTGCTCGCCGTCCCCAATGAATGGGGGAAGCGCGTCCTGGAGGGCCGGCTGGCCCCTCTGATCAGTGACGCGCTCAGCCGCGAGTGCGGGCGCCCCATCCGGATCGCCATCACCGTGGACGACTCCGCCGGCGAACCCTCGCCCCCCGCCCCGACCGGCCAGCAGCGCGACGCGTACGAGCCGTACGGCGGCCAGCGCCCCGGCCCCACCGGGCCCGGCGGCGGTCAGTCCGACGACCAGCTCCCCACCGCCCGACCCGCCTACCCGGACTACCAGCAGCCGCGCGCCGAGCCCGGTGCCTGGCCGCGCGGAGGCCAGCAGGACGACTACGGCTGGCAGCAGCCGCGCCTCGGCAACTTCCCCGAGCGCGACCCGTACGCCTCACCGCAGCCCGGGTACCTCCAGCAGTCCGAGCCCTCCGGCTACGACCAGGGCGGCTACGAGCAGCAGAAGTACGAGCAGCAGAAGTACGAGCAGTCCCCCTACGACCAGCAGCACTACGAGCAGCCCTCGCCCCGCCCGTCGCCCGGCCGGCCCGCGGCGCCTCCGGGCCCGTCCGGCGGTTCCACCTCGGGGCCGCTGGAGCCGACCGCCCGGCTGAACCCCAAGTACCTCTTCGACACCTTCGTCATCGGTGCGTCCAACCGCTTCGCGCACGCGGCCGCGGTGGCCGTCGCCGAAGCACCCGCGAAGGCCTACAACCCCCTCTTCATCTACGGGGAGTCGGGCCTCGGCAAGACGCACCTGCTGCACGCCATCGGGCACTACGCGCGCAGCCTCTACCCCGGCACCCGCGTGCGGTACGTGAGCTCCGAGGAGTTCACCAACGAGTTCATCAACTCGATCCGCGACGGCAAGGGCGACGCGTTCCGCAAGCGGTACCGCGAGATGGACATCCTGCTCGTCGACGACATCCAGTTCCTGGCGAGCAAGGAGTCGACGCAGGAGGAGTTCTTCCACACCTTCAATACGCTCCACAACGCCAACAAGCAGATCGTGCTCTCCTCCGACCGGCCGCCCAAGCAGCTGGTGACCCTGGAGGACCGGCTGCGCAACCGCTTCGAGTGGGGCCTGATCACCGACGTCCAGCCGCCCGAGCTGGAGACCCGGATCGCGATCCTGCGCAAGAAGGCCGTCCAGGAGCAGCTCAACGCCCCGCCGGAGGTACTGGAGTTCATCGCCTCCCGCATCTCGCGCAACATCCGCGAGCTGGAGGGGGCGCTGATCCGGGTCACGGCCTTCGCGAGCCTCAACCGGCAGCCGGTCGACCTGGGCCTCACCGAGGACGTGCTGAAGAACCTGATCCCGGGCGGAGAGGACAGCGCGCCCGAGATCACCGCCTCCGACATCATGGCGGCCACCGCCGACTACTTCGGCCTGACCGTGGACGACCTGTGCGGCTCCTCGCGCAGCCGCGTGCTGGTGACGGCGCGCCAGATCGCCATGTACCTGTGCCGCGAGCTCACGGACCTCTCCCTGCCCAAGATCGGGGCGCAGTTCGGCGGTCGCGACCACACCACCGTCATGCACGCGGACCGCAAGATCCGCGCGTTGATGGCCGAGCGGCGCTCCATCTACAACCAGGTCACGGAGCTCACCAACCGCATCAAGAACGCCTGAGCCGGCCCCCGGAGACGGGGATGGAGCCGCGCCAGGGCCCTTTCACACGCGTTCAGAGGGCGCTCCCGGGTCACTCCGGGGGCGCCCTTCGTCGTTCGTGCGCCCCTGACCTGTTCGAATACGCCCCCTCAGGAGCAACTCATCCACAGATTCAGGGACTTTCTTCCGTCCACAGCCTGGGGACGCGTACCGTCACCCACAATTTGTCCACAGGCCTGCCGGGTGAGGAACCATCAGGCCAGGTCACACCCCTGTGGATTTGTGCACAAACACTATCCACAGGCTGTGGACAAAATATTCGTCCACAGCCCTGTCCACGAGTCTGTCCACCGCTGACCCACAGGTTGCCGCATCCTGTGCACAGGATCGGGGGACTTCTCCACACCGTTGTCCACTGTTCGGCAACACGCCACCCCCTCTCACCGCCCCGAGTGAAAGCGGTCACACGGATGTAGACGTTTGGGTTGTGGAGTACTGGGGAAAAGCTGGGGACACACCTGTGGACTAGTGGGGGTCTCCTGGGGACAGCCTGTGCAGAACTTTTCGTTCTCCACAGGGACACCGAGTTGTCCACCGGTGTCACCCACAGGGTCGGTGGATAAAAAACGGGCACTGACCTGCCAAAACGGAGTTATCCACTGTATCCACAGCCCCTACTACTACCCCCATAGAGAGTGAGTCCGGATTCGGTTTTCAAGCGGGTCCTGTGCACAACTCGGTGGGCGGGCTCTCCTCCGCTGTGCTCCCGACTTGACCGACAGCCGCAGCGCCTGTCGGCGCCGTACGTCAGACTGGTCCCCGGCATCGAGGCATCGGAGCCGACGACGAAGGCCGGCAGACGAGCGAGAAACAGCAGGAGGCGGTTCCGGTGAAGATCCGGGTGGAGCGCGACGTACTCGCGGAGGCGGTGGCCTGGGCTGCCCGCAGCCTCCCGGCCCGGCCGCCGGTGCCCGTTCTCGCGGGCCTGCTGCTCAAGGCCGAGGACAGCACGCTGAGCCTCTCCGGCTTCGACTACGAGGTCTCGGCCCGCGTCTCCGTCGAGGCGGACGTCGAGGAGGACGGCACGGTCCTGGTCTCCGGCCGGCTGCTCGCCGACATCTGCCGTGCCCTCCCCAACCGCCCGGTGGAGATTTCCACAGACGGTGTACGGGCGACCGTGGTCTGCGGCTCCTCGCGATTCACACTCCACACCCTGCCTGTGGAGGAGTACCCGGCACTGCCGACGATGCCGACCGCGACCGGGACCGTCCCCGGCGAGGTCTTCGCCTCCGCCGCCGCCCAGGTCGCCATCGCCGCCGGCCGCGACGACACGCTGCCCGTGCTGACCGGTGTCCGCATCGAGATCGAGGGCGACCGCGTCACCCTCGCCTCCACCGACCGCTACCGCTTCGCGGTCCGCGAGTTCCTGTGGAAGCCGGAGAACCCGGACGCCTCCGCCGTGGCCCTGGTGCCCGCGAAGACCCTCCTGGACACCGCCAAGTCGCTGACCAGCGGTGACACCGTCACCCTGGCACTCTCCGGCTCCGGCGCCGGTGAGGGCCTGATCGGCTTCGAGGGCGCCGGCCGCCGCACCACCACCCGCCTCCTCGAGGGCGACCTGCCGAAGTACCGCACGCTGTTCCCGACGGAGTTCAACTCCATCGCCGTGATCGAGACCGCCCCGTTCGTCGAGGCCGTCAAGCGCGTGGCCCTCGTCGCCGAGCGCAACACCCCGGTCCGCCTCAGCTTCGAGCAGGGCGTGCTGATCCTGGAAGCCGGATCCAGCGACGACGCACAGGCTGTGGAGCGCGTCGACGCCACGCTGGAGGGCGACGACATCTCGATCGCCTTCAACCCGACCTTCCTGCTGGACGGTCTGAGCGCGATCGACTCGCCCGCCGCGCAGCTCAGCTTCACCACCTCCACCAAGCCCGCGCTGCTCAGCGGCCGTCCGGCGGTCGACGCCGAAGCGGACGAGGCCTACAAGTACCTGATCATGCCGGTGCGCCTCTCCGGTTGAGTCCTCGCAGGTCAGGCCCGGTTCCGCGGCTCGCGGGACCGGGCCTGGTCGCGTCCGGGACCTCGCGCGCCCGTGGAGCCGGTACGCCCGGCCGGGCGTAGGCTCGGGGCCGGGGGTGTCCCCGGGCACCAGGGGGACACCGGCAAAGACGGCCACAACGCTTAAGGAACCACCTGATGGAGCTTGGTCTCGTCGGTCTCGGCAAGATGGGCGGCAACATGCGCGAGCGCATCCGCCGCGCCGGCCACACCGTCATCGGATACGACCGCAACCCGGACCTCGCCGATGTCCACAGCCTGCACGAGCTTGTGGACAGCCTGCAGGCCCCCCGTGTCGTGTGGGTCATGGTCCCCGCCGGAGCGGCCACCCAGTCCACCGTCGACGAGCTCGGCGAGCTGCTCTCGCCGGGCGACATCGTGGTGGACGGCGGCAACTCGCGCTGGACCGACGACGAGAAGCACGCGGAGGAGCTCGCTGCCAAGGGCATCGGTTTCGTCGACTGCGGCGTCTCCGGCGGCGTGTGGGGCCTGGAGAACGGCTACGCCCTGATGTACGGCGGCGCCAAGGAGGACGTGGCGCGCGTCCAGCCCGTCTTCGACGCCCTCAAGCCCGAGGGCGAGTTCGGCGCCGTGCACGCCGGCAAGGTCGGTGCCGGCCACTTCGCGAAGATGGTCCACAACGGCATCGAGTACGCCATGATGCAGGCCTACGCCGAGGGCTGGGAGCTCCTGGAGAAGGTGGACTCGGTCACCGACGTCCGCGAGGTCTTCCGCTCCTGGCAGGAAGGCACGGTCATCCGTTCCTGGCTGCTGGACCTGGCCGTCAACGCCCTCGACGAGGACGAGCACCTGGAGCGGCTGCGGGGCTTCGCGCAGGACTCGGGCGAGGGCCGCTGGACGGTGGAGGCGGCGATCGACAACGCCGTGCCGCTGCCCGCGATCACCGCCTCGCTGTTCGCGCGGTTCGCCTCGCGCCAGGACGACTCGCCGCAGATGAAGATGATCGCCGCGCTGCGCAATCAGTTCGGCGGCCACGCGGTCGAGAAGAAGTAGAAGAAGTAGAAGAAGCGGCGGCTCGGCTCGCCCGAGCCGCACAGCACGACGTACAACAGGGGAAGCCGGGGGAGGTCGGCGCCGTATGCATGTCTCGCATCTCTCGTTGGCCGACTTCCGCTCGTACGCCCGGGCCGAGGTACCCCTCGACCCGGGCGTCACCGCGTTCGTGGGCCCCAACGGCCAGGGGAAGACCAACCTCGTCGAGGCGATCGGCTACCTCGCCGTGCTGGGCAGCCACCGGGTCTCCTCGGACGCCCCGCTCGTGCGGATGGGCGCGGACCGGGCGATCATCCGCGCCGCCGTGACCCAGGGCGAGCGCCAGCAGCTGGTGGAGCTGGAGCTGAACCCGGGACGGGCGAACCGGGCCCGGATCAACCGCTCCTCGCAGGTCCGCCCCCGGGACGTGCTGGGGATCGTGCGGACGGTGCTGTTCGCCCCGGAGGACCTGGCGCTGGTGAAGGGCGACCCGGGGGAGCGCCGGCGCTTCCTGGACGAGCTGGTCACGGCGCGCTCGCCGCGCATGGCGGCGGTCCGCTCCGACTACGAGCGGGTGCTCAAGCAGCGCAACACGCTGCTGAAGTCGGCGGCGATGGCCCGCCGGCACGGCGGCCGCTCGATGGACCTCTCCACGCTCGACGTGTGGGACCAGCACCTCGCGCGCGCCGGCGCGGAACTGCTGGCGCAGCGCCTGGACCTGATCGCGACGCTGCTGCCGCTGGCCGACAAGGCGTACGAGCAGCTCGCGCCCGGCGGCGGCCCGCTCGGGCTCGCGTACCGCTCTTCGGCGGGCGAGCCGGTGGACGGCGGTGCGGCGCGGACCCGCGAGGCGCTGTACGAGGTGCTGCTGGCGGCCCTCGCGGAGGTGCGCAAGCAGGAGATCGAGCGGGGCGTGACCCTGGTGGGGCCGCACCGCGACGACGTGCTGCTGCGGCTCGGGGAGCTGCCGGCGAAGGGGTACGCCAGTCACGGGGAGTCGTGGTCCTACGCGCTGGCGCTGCGGCTGGCCTCGTACGAGCTGCTGCGCTCGGAGGGTGCCGAGCCGGTGCTGATCCTGGACGACGTGTTCGCGGAGCTGGACGCGCGGCGCCGGGAGCGGCTGGCGGAGCTGGTGGCACCGGGCGAGCAGGTCCTGGTGACGGCGGCGGTGGACGATGACGTTCCGGGTGTGCTGGCGGGGGCGCGGTTCGGGGTGTCCGGTGGTGAGGTGACCCGGTTGTGAACGACCACGACGAGCAGCGGCGCAAGGCCCCGGAAGGGTCCGGGGTGGACCTGGCGCGGCAGGCGCTGGCGGCGGCGCGGGAGCAGGCCCGGGCCCGCGGCCTAGCGGCGGGCGGCCGCAAGCGGCAGCAGCAGCCCGGGTTGCGGTCGGGCGCGCGCGCGGACGGGCGGGACCCGATGCCGCTGATGGCGGCGCTGGACCGGTTGCGCACGGAGCGCGGCTGGGAGATGCCGATGGCGGTGGCGGGCGTGATGGAGCGCTGGTCGGAGATCGTCGGGCCGGATATCGCGGCGCACTGCGTGCCGGAGCGGTACGAGGAGCGGGAGCTGCTCGTGCGGTGCGACTCCTCGGCGTGGGCCGCGCAGCTGAAGCTGCTGGCCCCGCAGCTGGTTGCCCGGCTCAACGCGGACCTGGGGCAGGGCACCGTACGGATGATCAAGGTGCAGGGGCCGGGCGGGCGGCCGAAGCGGTACGGGCCCTGGCGGGCGCCGGGCAGCACGGGCCCGGGAGACACGTACGGCTGACCGACCGCCCCCGCGGACACCGGCCCCGCGGACACGGGCCCTGCGGACATCGGGCCCTGCGGACATCGGGCCCTGCGGAAACCGGGCCCTGCGGACACGGGCCCGGGCCGCTGCGTTCCGGCCGCCGCTCCGGGCTCCGGACCCGGCCGGGACCCAGGCCGGGCCGCCGCGGCGTACGCCGGGCGCAGCGGCCCGAGACCCGGCATCCGAGCCGCTCCCGCCGTCGGAGGTGGGGGGCCCCGCGCGCGGGCCCGCCCCCCCCCCCCCCCCCCCCCGGGGGGGCCCCGGCCCCCCGCCGGGGGGGGGGCCGCGCCGCCCACCCCCCCCCCCCCCCCCCGCCCGGGGGGCCCCGT